>JAYPDO010000010.1:36631-51241 GCA_038125285.1 Opitutia bacterium | reverse complement strand
TGCAAGGGGAGCGTGGAACTTGTTCCTTGATAAACAGATAGAACTTGATACCGGGCGTGAAAGAGCAATCAGGAATGCTGAAAATGATGTACTGAATAGCCCAAATAAATTTGGAATTTATAATAATGAGGACTTAGACGTATCTCAATCAACTGCCCACAATTCTGGATTTCTAGATGGAAGAAACATTACAGACTTTGCCCCGAGCAGCATTACTGATAGAAATATAAGAATTTTATATAACATTGGATTGATTGCAAATCTTCACACTTACAATGATGGGCTCTCTGGGCATTATGCTACAAAGTTAAACTCGGGGCAAATTTACTACACATATAGTAAGCTGTCAAAAAACAGGGCAAGTATTAACATTAATGCATCTGGTGAGATTATAAATATGACATTTAGCTTTGATTCACCAACCACAGGTAAAGTTGAAGGTAAAATTAAGGATCGATATGGAAATATTACGGGATCTGCAAATGGAAAGTTTTGGATTTTGCAATGAGTATCTGTGTTTTGAAGTGTAAGTTTGCTATATTTATTTTAATATTCTGTACGTATATTGATGCTGCAAAAGGAGGTAGCATGACCGGTTGGTTCTATTTTGATGAATTTCCATTTCTGTGGTCTAATGCAACAAATTCATGGCACTACTTAAAGCTCGTTGAAAATAAATTATGGTCTTTTAATTATGGTAGCTCTCAATGGTCACTTCTTCAAACAGGCCACGAAGACCTTGGTATATACGAGCAAGTGTATAATGAAAAGGTAAATGAAATCCAAGCAAACCCAAGTACCTATGGATTGTTTTCTGAATCAGAGAATGAGGCTCGTAAGATTATAGGATATAATGAAGGATTCAAAGATGGATTAGATTCTCTGAATCCAAAGCCCATAACAGTAGGATTGGCTCCTGTCTCTTTAGCTGGTTTAGATATAATTAGTGTAACAAGTGGAGGCTTAATCACTAAATTTGATTTTGATTCCAACGGTCAATCGGCATCTGGACTCCAAGCTGGGGCGAGTGAAAATTTTGATTACATTTGGGAAAAGATTAATCAGAATACTGGATTTCTATCATTGAACTCTGTAACAACAATCATTCATGGGCAGATTACTTACAGTTCATCAAATTCAGGCACATTTAGCCTCACTTACAGGGATATTAGCACTAAAGCTATACAAGGCACATATTCTGGAACTTTTTCGCAATAAAATATAGGCTTCGCCAAAACGGGTCAGCAACTGTGATTCAAGCAAGCTTAAAATCCGGGTTCATTACCAGGCTCCGGAGGCCGACCAAGATCTTCCTCATCGCAGCTACCAAGGCTGATTTGTAGGGCTGACCCGCTTCGACCAATCGGGTGACATATTTCTTGATGACATCATTGTACCTCGCCGCGCTCTGGGCTGCCATGTACAGGCATTTCCTGACCTTTGCCCTGCCCCCACATATGAAGGCCTTTGAGCGGGTCTTCCCGGATTCGCGGTTGTAGGGAGCCAGCCCTGCCAAGGCGACCATCTGGCCACGGGAGAGGGTTTCCAAGGGGGGCAGGTAGGCGAGTACGGTGAAAACGGTTGTCCTGCCAACGCCTTTAAGTTCGGTCATCCTGGCGACAAGGCCCGAGATGGCTTTGTCGGATGCCTCGATCCCCTCTATCCGTGCGTCCACTTCCCCAAGTTGCCGTTCCAGGAATGCGACAGATTCCTTGATGAACCCTTGTGTATAGACCGGTTCTTTGTCCAGGCGGTTCTTTTCCCTGGTCAAGGAATCCGTGAGTTGGGTCCGCCGGTCCATGAGGGCGGCCAGTTCCTCCAGGGCAATAGGGGTCAGTCGACGATACTTGACAAATCCTAACATCTTCTCTTCCAATTTCGTTCAAGCACCTTCGCAAACAGCCAGATGTTATCTACCGACCTCTAATATCTCCCCCTGGGTAGTTCTCAAAGTTCTTGCCGGAGGGATGACTTGGTTACTGGAATGAAATCAATTCCACAGTAAAGATGATCGTAGAAAACTGGGGTATCACCAATCCTACATTGCGTTCTCCGTAGGCGAGGTCATTTGGGATATGCAACTCAATCTTGCCACCGGCCTTCACGAGTTGGACCCCTTCACGAAAACCGGCAATGACTTGACCCAAGTAAAAACTGGAAGGTGTTCCCCGGGCGTAGGAACTATCAAAAACCGTGCCATTCAGCAATCGCCCCTCATAATCAAGCGTAACATAACTGCTGGAACTGGGATGGTTCCCCGTTCCCTCCTCAATCACCTTATAGACCAGGCCTGAGGCCGTAACATGGTAACCCTCCTTCGCTTGGGTTTCCAGAAGGTGGTTTTTGCCAGCAGTTTCATTCGGGTGCTTCGCTTGCAGGTAGGTATCAAATGCAGCCTGTCCAGTCCCAAAGGAATTGGCGTTTTCACCAACCCGAACAATACCCACCTTGTTGATCGTGACAGGATCCGTTGGCTTGTCGTTTGAATCGACTGTCACGGCGGCAATGGTGTCCAGGACATCCAAACCCTCCACAACCTGTCCAAAAACCGTGTGCTTTCCATCCAGCCATGGTGTGGCCACATGGGTAATAAAGAACTGGCTTCCATTTGTCGAAGGGCCGGAATTTGCCATGGACAGGATCCCCTTGCCGGTGTGCAAAAGTGAAAAATCGATCTCATCCCGGAAACGATAACCCGGCCCACCTGTTCCGGTGCCAAGGGGATCCCCGCCCTGGATCATGAAATCTTTGATCACGCGATGAAAGGTCAGCCCGTCGTAGAATGGCCCCTGGCGCTCCGTAGCCATTGTGCCTTCTGCAAGGCTGACAAAGTTGCAGACGGTAATGGGACATTTTTCAAATTCGAGGCGAATGGTCATAGTGCCAAGACTTGTCTCCAGTTGGGCATACAAGCCGTCAATCAATGGCGTTGCAGCATCATCATACGCGCTATTCCCATATTCCAGCCATTCTTGCTGGTTGAAATCATAGATCGTCCTGGGATTGCTGGTTCCTGAAAGATAATAAAGCCAGCCTTGTGACGAATGTTGATAAAGGAAAGGGTAGACCGTCTGGCTAGTCCAGACCCAACCCAGCGCCTGGTCATACAGCCAAATGGAGGATGTATCCGACGCTGGTCGGTAGAGCCAACCATGGGAGACGTGATAAATCCAATGGTCCGAGGCCGGGTAATAATGACCGAACCAGTCGAGATAATACCAATCCCCACCCAGACTTTGGGCAGATTCCCAAGAATCGGAAGCATTGGCCTGGGAGGCCACGGTAAACATGGAAGCTAGGAGGAGGTAGGAATGGAATAGAAACCTGTTCACGAGATCAGCGTTAGATTTGTTTATAGGGAGAAAGGGGAGAGTTAGACAGGATTTGCAGGATGAACAGGATAGGGAATGAACCCCACCCATCACCAACCCAATCTTGTTGATCTTGTCCGTCCCGTCAGAAAATGTTTAGAATGATCTTAGGGGTCAGGGAAACCGATCCCCAAGTTCGACCAACACAAGAAGCGCGCACGATGAGACCGAACCATGCACTGTGCCTAGATATCGGTGGAGGGCATGTAACGTCAGCCCTTGTGGATACCGCATTGAAGTCGATCGTTCCGGGCACACGCCAAAGGGTCGGGACGGATCCCAACGCTTGTGCCAAATCGTTGATCGCGGTCTGGTCTCGGGTTGGATGTGATTCTTTGGAGGGTGGGGTCGATTTCGACCTGGACCACGTCGGGATCGCGATGCCTGGGCCTTTCGACTACGAACTCGGCGTGTCAAAAATGGTGCATAAGTTTGCCTCGCTGAATGGGTGCGATGTTGGACAGCTTCTCAGCGAGGCATGGAAGGATACCCTGGACTGCCCGATCCGGTTTGCGAACGATGCCGATCTGTTTGCGCTCGGTGAATACTGGGCGGGAGCCGGCATGGGGGCGAACCGGATGATCGGGATCACCCTGGGCACGGGACTGGGGTCTGGATTTGTTGAGAATGGCCGCATTTTGACAGAGGATCCCAGGATACCCGGCCTGGGTGAGATTTGGAACGTCCCGCACGGTCGTGGAAAGGCGGAGGATTATGCGAATGGGGAATTCTTGTCAGCACTCTTTGAAGACATGACAGGCGAAAGCAAAGAAGGCGGGGAAATTGCATCCCTTGCTTTGCAGGGAGATCCCAACGCCCGGGGGTGCTTTAGTGCCCTGGGGGAAAATCTCGTGGAGATCCTTCAGCCGTGGGTAAAGTCCTTCTCCCCGGATGTCATCGTTTTTGGAGGCAACGTCTCCAAATCTTTCGATTTGTTCGGGGAGGCGATGGGAGGCGATTTAGGCGTCCGTTGTGTGAGGAGCGCCCTTTTTGAAGATGCTAGCCTTTACGGCGGGGCTGCTCTGGTAAGGGCATCAGAATGACAAAAAGGTGGCACACAAGCAGGGACGACCAGCAGTTTGTTGGAAATATCCCGTGACCCTTGAGGAAACGACTTCGTAGAATAGCAATAAAATCGTCCCATACCAAAATGAAAAAGGTTGGGTCAGATTGGCCAAGTTGAAGGCTCGCCCGACGCCCTAGCCCTTCCTCTTCACCGGAATGTCCGGATTTTATCGCACCTTCTTCGAATTGGCATCAGCCCATCCGGCGCACGCCCGTAGCGAGGCAGATATTGGCGTACATTTCTTGTTCGCCGGTCTGGATGGTGAGGAGGTGGTCGGCGTCGCAGACGTAGTCGTAGTATTCCCACTTTTGGATCTTTTTGAGTTCCTGATCTTGGCCAGACTTGGCGAAGACTTCGCGGTAGGACTTCCAGACCGGGGGCTCCCAGTCGGATGGGTAGCCAGCGATGGCGGGGTCTTCGCGGAGGGGATCCATGATGACGGCCTCCTCTACGGGGTGGACAGCAAGAATACATTCCAGGACTTGGGCAACACTGGGGAGCCCAGGGGCGAGGTTGAGGTAAACGACGTTGCAGTTCGGCCCCTTCTTCGTGCTGGCCGGGTAATTGGCGTCGGCGATAAGGATCTTGGCATGGTGGCCTGCGGTGGCCAGGATGTGGAGGATCTCCGGGTGGATCAAATCAGTCTTAAGCATGGTGATAGGTGGGTTGTGTGTAAAATTGGGGAAGGGTTCGACAAAGAGGCAGTGGCCAACCCAAAAGCCAAGCTTTTTCACCTGAATCCAGGCCGACAACTAGGATGCCGAAAGGCTCTGTCCTAAAACTGCAGGAGGTCGATTCGGCGAAACGCCCCTACCTCGCAAGGTAGGCGATGGTGGCGCCCCAGGAGCCTTGGCCTTCAGGAGCGATGTGGAAGTCTTCGACGTGAGGGTTGCGCTGGAGGAGTTTGTGGACGGTGGTGCGAAGGGTGCCAGTGCCTTTGCCGTGGATGATGCGGATGCGGCGGAGACCCGCGTGGAGGCATTCCTCGATGTAGCCGGGGATGAGGTCGCCGAGTTCGTTGGGGCGGAAGGAGTGGAGGTCGAGTTCGCCGTTGATGGGGAGTTCGACCGGGTTGGGTTCGTCGGGGGGCATAGGCCGGGATTTTTATTGACGGAATTGACCTTAATGACTGGGGGGATCTCACGTTGCGACTAACGTGGCTACGGCTAGCGATTGATGATTTTGGAAAGTTGGATGCGGCCTTCGTAGAGAGCCATGCCGGTGATAACGCCGTCGAGGTTGGGGTGTTGAGCGGCGAGCTTGGCGAGGTTCTCGATGTCTTCGTAGGTGGCGACACCGCCGGAGGCGATAATGTTGGCTTTGGACATCTGGCACATTTGTTCCTGGGCGACGAGGTTGGGGCCTTGGAGCATGCCGTCGGTGGAGATGTCGGTGTAAATGATGGTGGAGACGCCGATTTCGTCCATGGCCCTGACCATGTCGGTGACGGTGACTTTGGTATCCTCGACCCAGCCTTTGGTGCGGACGATGCCGTCCTTGGCGTCAATGCCGACGACGATTTGGTTGCCGAATTCACCGACGAGTTGGCGGATGAATTCTGGGTCTTCGCAAGCGCGGGTGCCAATGATGGTGCGGGTGACGCCGAGGGAAAGGTAGTTGCGGATGGTTTCGGCGTCGCGGATGCCGCCACCGATCTGGACTTTGAGTCCGGACTGGAGGATGGACTCGACAGCGGCGCGGTTCTTGGGCTGGCCTTCGAAGGCACCCTGGAGGTCGACGACGTGTACCCAAGAGGCGCCCTGGTCTTTCCAGAGGCGGGCGGGCTCGCCGGGATCGTCGTAGTAGACGGTCTCGCGGTGGGCTTCGCCTTGTTGGAGGCGGACGCATTTGCCGTTGTTGAGGTCGATGGCCGGGTAAATTTCCATGGGGCGCAATGTAGTTGACAGGGTTGGGGGACCAAGACGAAAAGCAGGGACAGTAGGCAGTGGTAGGAGATCAAAGATCAGATTTCTAACGAAGAACTAAGAACCAAGAACGCCCAAAAAATGGCAGAGATACCCGGATTCCTAAATGATTTGTTGAACGCGCGCTCCCCGTCGGGATTTGAGGACGAGGCGAGGGATGTGCTGGAAAAGCATGTGAAGGGCAGTTGTGACGATTACTGTGTGGACGCACTAGGGAATGTGTACGCGACCCTAAACCCGGAGGCCACGCCTTCGCTGATGCTGGCTGGGCACATAGACGAGTTGGGGTTCATCATCCAGTACATCGACGACAATGGTTTCTTGTACTTCGACACAATCGGAGGGCATGACAAATCCCTGATTTCGGGGAGGCGGCTGGACATCCTGGCTTCCGATGGAGTGATCCGCGGGGTGACAGGGAAACGCCCTTTGCATCTGATGACCGTGGAGGATCGTAAGAAAGTGCCGGAACTTCATGAGATGTGGATAGACATCGGGGCCAAGGACAAAAAGGAAGCGGAGTCGTTGGTGAAAGTTGGGGATACTGCGGTCTACTCCCATTCCTGCGAAGTGATCCGGGGAACGGTGGTGAATTCGCGGGCGATCGACGACAAGTCCGGGGCTTATACGGTGATGGAAACGGTCAGGAGGCTGTCCGGGAACAAGGATTTGGCGGCCAAACTGGTCTCGGTCGGGACAAGCCAGGAGGAAATCGGGGTACGGGGGGCGACGACGGCGACGCACATTGTGAAGCCGGATGTGGCGATTTGTGTGGATGTCGGTTTTGCCACGGACCACCCGGATTGTGACAAGCGCAAGCATGGGGATTTCAAAATGGGCGGCGGGCCGGTCCTGACCCGTGGTCCCAATGTCCATCCCGATGTCTTCGCCCGTTTGTTAGAGGTAGCGGAAAGCCGCTCGATCCCCTACCAACTTGAAGCGGACGCCAGGCCTATTTCCGCCGATGCCCGTGCCATGCAAACCGCGGGGGACGGGGTGGCCACGGGGATGGTCTCGATCCCGCTGCGGTATATGCACACGCCTTGCGAGACCGTAGATTTACGGGACATCGAGTGGGTCGTGCAGTTATTGGAGGGCTTTGCGCTGAGCTTACAGCCGGGGGATTTTCAGTACGGAAGGCCTGCGTAAAGGAGAATTTTCCATCCTTTATGATGGCGATAAAGAAATCGCCGCTTCGGTTTATTTCTTTTTTAAGCGGGCGAGATACTCGACGAGGTCGACGAGGTCCTGCTCCTGCATGGCGAGGTGGAGGCCGGGGGGCATGAGGGAGGTTTTCATCTTTTCGCGACCTTGGATATTGGACTTTTCGAGGGTCTGGCGAAGGCCGCCGGGCATACGGAGGGTGATTTCGGAGGCGGTTTCGCTTTGGATGATCCCGGCTGCTGTGGTGCCGTCCTTGAGTTGGAAAGTCCAGCCTTCGTAGTCGAAACTGACCCCGGCGTTGGGGTCGATGATGGCGGTATAGATTTCGATTTTGGGAAGTTTGCTGCCGATTTCGGTGAGGGTCGGGCCGTAGTCTATCCCAATATCCTCGGCGATGTGGCAGGCGAAACAGATCCTTTGGAAGACGGCTTTGCCGTTGGCGGGTTTTCCGGTGCGCTTGGAGAGTTTGGCGACGTCGACAGCCTGGCCAGATGCGGTTGTGGGGGTGTTCCCCAGGTATTTTTGGGCAACGGCTTTTTGTCCAGGGTTGCCGATGGATTGGAGGGAGGTGGCGGCGACTTTTTGGAGGTCTTTGTCCTGGGAAGCACCCAAATAGCCGGCCAAGATCTCCGCCGCACCGGGATGCAGTACGAAGCCAAGGAGGCCAAGGAGCTGTTTGGCCGTATCCGGTTTGGCCTGGGCAAGGGCATCTGCGAGGAGCTTCCCTTCCCCAAGGGTGAAGAGGAGTTTGGCGGAGTTGGTAGCAACGGCGCCTTGGGGCTTCGCCAGGATAGATTCCACCAGGGCGGGGCATTCTTCCCTGACCTTGAACTTGGTGACGATGTCCAAGTGTTCCTCTGTGCCCCTGACGGACTCTGCGTAGCGTAGGACGGCACCCTTCCACTTTTCATTACCGGAGACATCGTAGCGGCCCAGTTTGACGAGGGTCTGCACGACGATGCGGTCCCTTGGCTGAAGTTCCGCAAATAGAGTGGTCGCTGAGAGAATGGAGAAGATCAGGAGAGGCAGTCGGGCTTTCATGTTGGCAGGGAGTCCGCGTTGGGACTAACACGGCTGCAATTGGAAAAAGGTATCCCACGCTGTGGCCAACGTGAGCAAGGATTGGTCTTTAGATGTCCAGGAGGGCTTCGAGGGCTTTATCCTTTTCCGCGCCGGAATGGAAATCAAGTGCGCGGAGGTAACGGGGGTGGGTGTCCGCGGGGGTGCTCTTGTCCTTGAGGATCTTGACGATCAGCCCTGGAGCTTCTTTGGAGCGGGCGCGCCAGACGATGTCGCGGCCGGGGGGGGTGTTCCATTTGTCGCCAACCTTCTTAAGCCATGCGCCGAAGTATTGGTCCCAATTGCCTTCAGCCGAGATACCGAGGGCTTCGAGGTACCAGCGGTCGATGCCGTCGTGCTGTGAGGCGAGTTCGGCCCAGATCGAGGCGGCCTTGGAGGTGGGGTTCCCGCGGAGGGCGATGGCGACTTCCCGGCGGACTTGTGCGGAGCTGTCCTTGGAAAGTTTCTCGCAGGCGGAAAGGAGGTCGGTGCCATTTTGGCGGGCAAGACGGATGCCGGTTATGCGGATGTCGGAATCTTTGTCGGCGATTGCGGCATCGACGTAATGCTGGCCTTTGCCTTTGATTTTGCCAAGGAGCCAGAGGGCACGAGCACGGTTTACCGGGTTGTCAGAATTCCAGAGGGAGAGGAGGGGCTTTTCGGCTTCGGCGCCAGCTTCATGGAGTTTGTTCCATGCGAGGTAGCGGGTCGCTTCATTTGGGCTTTTGAGGGCTTCGGCGGCTCCGGCCAGAGTGGTAAGGTCCGTCTTGGGGACATGGTATTTATGGCCTTCCGGGGCGACGAGGAAGAGGCGGCCGCGGTCGAGGTCGCGCATGTTGTGGCCGCCTACGCCGGGGTCGTACCAATCGGCGACAATGAGGGAACCGTCGGGGGCGACGGCAACATCAGAGGGGCGGAACCATTTGTCGTGCTGGGCACCATCGAGGATGTTGACGATTTCGGCGGTATAGCCGGCACCGTCATTGGTGACCGGGTAGGCGCGGACGACGCTGGGGCCGGCATCACAATGGATGACTTGGCTGCGAAATTGCTTGGGCAAGAGCGAACCTTCGTAAACGGTGATACCGGTAGGGGAACCTGCGCCGGTTTGGAGGAGGTTGGGGACGACGCCGGGGTCGTTAAGATGCCAATGGCGCAGGGGGATCTCCGTTTCGATGTTACTGCGTTGGTCACGCCAGCCTTTGCCGGTGAACTCGTCCTTGTAACCGTAGTTGCCGAATTCCATGACATAGTTGATGCGGACGCCGCGGTTGCCGTCGTCGTCGTTGTCGGATTGCCAAAGGGTACCGAAAGAGTCCACGCAGACTTCCCAGTTGTTGCGGAAGTTCCAGCCGAGGGTCTCGAAACCGGAGCCATCAGGGTTACAGCGGAAGGCCATGCCTTCTTGGTAGGGCTTGCGGTCTGCTACTACTTCGTTACCGGCTTTATCGGTAATGGGTTTACCGTCCTTGTCCTTGATTTGGCGACCGGAGTTGCCGAAGTTGAAGTAGTATTTGCCGTCTGGGCCGAAGTGGACGGCATGGATGCCGTGGTCGTGCTGGGTTCCGGAAATGCCGGTGAAGAGGTTTTCTTGGGAGTCGGGCTTATCGTCGCCATTGCTGTCCGTGAAGACGATGATTTTGTCCCCGCAGGAAACAATGATTTTTTCTCCCAGTACAGCCACGCCGTGGGCAGAATCGACATCGCGGCCTTGGTAGAAGGTCTTGACCTTGTCCGCTTTATTGTCGCCGTCAGTATCTTCAAAAATGAGGATGCGGTCGCCTTCGGGGCGTTTGCCGTTGTGCTTGCGATAGTTGACGACTTCGCAGACCCAGACTCGGCCTTTGGCGTCGATGTCGATTGCGGAAGGGCTGAGGAGCTGGGGTTCGGAGGCAAAAAGGGAGGCCTTGAGCTTGTCATTGACGTCGAGGTTGTCGATGGCGTGGTTCGGGTCGCCTTGTTCGCCGATTAGCCCGGAATTACCAGTGGGGCCTGCCGCGGCGGCATTGAACTTGGGCTTTTCGGTGTAGACTTGGAACTCCACGCTGGCGACCGAACCGGCTTGGGTTGTACCCCCGTCGTCGAGGATGCCGGTAGCAGTGAATTTGACAAACTGGTGGTTAGCGGGGAGTTGGTAGCTAATGAGGGAATTGGAGTGCGTACCGATGCCCTTGAGTTCCTTGCCTTTGAAGGAAATGGGACGGCCACCGGCATTTTTGTCGATCCCGACGGAGCCCCATCCTGTGCTGGCGGATGCCCACTTGAGGGAAGAAAGGGGGGTGGATTTCCCGTTGGCATCGACGAGTGCCGGAGAGACCCAGCTTGCCCAGTCGTGGCTGAAGCCGTCCCCACCATCGGTGACGAGAAGATGGAGTTCCTTGGCGCCTTTGAGATCGGCGGAGATTTCGGCGGAAGTGAGATTGCCGGAAATGCTGAGGACTTTGCTGGCGAACTTCGCCTTGTCTTTGCCAGCGTCGCCAGGGGTGGCCTGGGAGGATTTGTGCTTGGGTTTGACCGCTTCTGGTTTTGGGTAGTCCTGGTTGGCTTCGAGTTCTCCTTGGGTAGGGGTTTTGGAAGGGACGCCAGCTTTCGGGACTTCGAGACCTGCGATCCATACCGTTGCATTCAAGACCATTTTGCGGAAGTTGTCGTTTTCCCAATTCCTGTGGAAATGGGCACCGGTGAAGCCGAAGCCGCGACCTTTACCCCCCGGGCGGTCATAAACCCAGGAGAGGTGCTGCTTATCCCCATTTTCAACGGACTTGCGGACGTGGGGGTTCCCACTGTGGGGGCCGTCGTTACGGGACATGGTGGAAGCCGGGGCGACGGCGGAGAAAATGGGGGTGACGCCCTTCATGTCAGGCTGGAAACGCATGTGGAAATACCACTCGTCGTTAATTTCAAAGGGCTTGAGGCCGTTGGCGACCGGATGGTCAGGAAAATCCTTAAACTGGGCAGTCCAGTGGGGGTTCACGCTCCAGAAGGTTTCAAAATGGCCACCAATCCAGCGGAGAAATGCGTCGCCACCATCGCCTTTGGGAACTTCGACGCCGTAATGGATACAACCGATACCGATGCCCTTGTCAGCCAGCTTCTGGGTGTATTCAATGTGGGGAAGGACAAAGTGGCGGCCACCGCCGTCGCAATAAAAAATCAGGGCGTCTGCATTCTTGAAAGTGGAGTCGGGATCCTTGGGCCAGCCTTCAGTGGTGACAGTCGCCACGACCTTGTCGCCCAAGTTTTCGTTGAGCGCTTTGGCCAGGAGCATGCAGCCGGCCTTGTGCTCATGTGAACCGTAGCCGTGGCTGCGGTTGCCGGCTACGAAGACAATTTTCTTTTTCCCGTTCTCTTCCGCCTGGGCTGAGCCCACGAAGAGGGGGCTGGCGAAGAGAAGGGTGGCAAGGAGGTGGTGGAGGGTTCTGTTCATGTGGGATAATTAGTTAGGAAAGTCTCTCTTCATGTGGGCGAAAGCAGGCAACGGAATGAAGTGGGATTAGTAAATAGAAAAGTGGGGCGGGTTTTCCCTTGATCTGTTTTGCAAGGGGGGGCAGCATCGCGGCTTTTTGACAGGATATGAGCGGAAACCGGAAGAAAGTCGCGGTGTTGGGCCTAGGGATGATGGGGAACACGCACATCGCCGCATGGTTGAAGCGCGAGGATGTGGAGTTGGTGGCCGTGAGCGACCCGAACCCGAAACGCCTTTCGGGGGAGACCCGGGCGGAGGGGAATATCGATTCGTTTTCCGATGGGGGGTTCGATTTTTCTGCGGTGGCAAAGTATGAGGATTTCCGGGATGCGGTGAGGGATGAAAATGTTGAGGTGGTGGATATTTGCCTGCCGACACTCTTCCATGTCGAGGCGGCAAAACTTTGCGCAGAATTGAAAAAGCCTTTCCTGCTGGAGAAACCCATCGCCCGGACGGCGGCCGGGGCGAGGGAGATCGCGAAGGTGGTGGAGGAAGCCGGGATTTTGGCGATGCCGTCATTAGTGTTGCGCTTTTGGCCGGGTTGGAAATGGCTCAAGGAGCAGATCGACGCCGGAACCTACGGAAGGGTCCTGAGCGCGCGCTTCGAGAGGATCGGGTCTTGCCCTGGAGGCAGGTTTTACGGGAACGGAAAGCTATCCGGCGGGGCGTTGCTGGATCTGCACATCCATGACACCGACTTTGTGCTTTATTGCTTTGGGGAACCTGTGGCGGTGACAAGCTATGGATACCCAAGGATGTCGGGGGAGATCGACCATGTGGTGACCCATTACCGTTTCGAGAACGGCCCGATGGTCGTGGCGGAGGGCGGATGGCTACCCAAGAACAACCTGCCCTTCCGGATGGGTTACATGGTGAACTTTGAAGATGCGACGGCCGTGTTCGACCTCAATGCGGATCCCCCACTCCAAGTCTTCCGGGAAGGAGAGGAACCGGAGGCCATCCCCTTGCCGGATGAAAGCGGTTTCGACCTGGAGATCGCAGACTTCATGTCCGCACTGTCTTCGGGAGAACCCCCAAAGACAGCGACTTTTTCCGACGGCCTGGCCAGCGCGATTATCGCAGATGCCGAAAGGGAAAGCATCCGCCAAGGCCAACCCGTCAAACTTGAATTTTAACCTGACCAAACCCAGCTAAGATCCTGCCTGCCCATGAAGAACAAGAATTATACCCTTATGAGTACCATGATGTTCCTCCAATTATTTGTTTGGGGAACGTGGTTCACGACACTGGGCCTGGCCCTTTCCGCAAACGGGATGAGCGACATCATCGGCAATGCCTATGCCGCAGTCCCACTGGCTGCGATCATCGCACCGCTTTCGGTAGGCTTGATCGCGGACCGATTCCTGAACTGCGAGAAGACAATGGGGATCCTCCACATCATCGGGGGGGCACTGTTGTTAATGGCACCATCCTTGATCGCCAGCGGGGATAGTAAGACTCTGTCATTGGTCATCCTCGGGCACATGCTCTGCTACATGCCCACCCTCGCATTGAGCAACACTGTGGCATTTTCAAACATCACCAACCAGGACGATTTCCCCAAGCTGCGCGTTTGGGGGACTATCGGCTGGATTGCGGCCGGATTGCTGGTCGGAGGAATGGGGCTGTCGAGCAGCCCGAAGATCTTTACCATCGGGGCGGTATCCGCGTTCGCTTTGGGGGCACTGAGTTTTGCCCTGCCAAAGACGCCACCACCCTCCAAAGGCAAACCGTTGACCCTTTCATCTATTTTGATGTTCGACGCATTCAAGCTCCTGGACAACAAGCAGTTCCTGGTCTTCATGGTCAGCTCCGCCCTGGTCTGCATCCCCTTGGCGTACTACTACGCCTTCACCTCGGTGTACCTCCCACAAATCGGATTCCAGGCAACGGCCTCGACCATGTCACTAGGCCAGTTTTCGGAGATCTTCTTCATGCTGCTGATCCCCCTTATGTACCGGAAACTTGGTGTGCGTTACATGATCCTGATCGGGATGGCCGCATGGGGGATCCGGTATTTGCTATTCGCCTTCGCCGCCCCGGACCAAGTAATTTGGATGGTCCTTTCCGGTGTATTGCTGCATGGCGTTTGCTATGACTTCTTCTTCGTGACCGGATTCATGTACACGGACAACAAAGCGCCGAGGGAAATCCGCAGCCAGGCGCAATCCCTCCTGGTCTTCTTCACACAAGGCTTGGGGATGTATTTCGGCTACAAAGTGGCCGGAGCGAAATTCGGGGCATTGGCCGCAAGCTCGGACAGCTTGTCAAAGGCGATTGGCGACCCTCCGAAATTCGGCTTCTGGGAATCTTTCGGGAAAATGTTTGTGGCCGTGAAGTCGGAAGTGGATCCGAGCATCCTGGAAACAGCGATGACCCACTGGAAGGATTTCTGGATGTATCCGGCCTACCTCTCGTTTGCCATAGCGATCTTCTTTGCCATCGAGTTCTGGGACAAAGGCAAGGAAAAGGAATGAGATGGAGCGGCGAACTTGGGTCGCCGTAGGATAACTTCGTGCACAATAAACGGCGACCAAAGATCGCCGCTCCTCTTTACTT
>JAYPDO010000010.1:22254-36621 GCA_038125285.1 Opitutia bacterium | reverse complement strand
CGGATGCGGAAGAATCGGGCTCCGGAGGAAGTAGGAATGTAGACGGTGGTCTCGTTGAGGTCGCCGCGGTCGATTGTCGAGACGGCTGCTTCATTGAGGTCGATGGGTTCCCATGTTTGCAGGTCCGTGCTTTGCTCGACAATGGTAATGACGTCCGAAGCCAGCTTGTTTTCCGTGAAGTGGAAGCTGAAGAAGGTTTCGCCTGAGCCGTCATCCACTATGTCGATGGCCGGGGCGTAGGTGGAATCGGGGTCAGCGGGGTCGCTTCCAAGGGCATGTTCGATGAGATTGGCCAAGCCGTCGTTGTCAGGGTCGGCATCGGCAGTAAGGACGTCGGCACCGGCGACGATGTTGGCCGAGGAGATTTGGGAACTGGTAACTGTAAGGATCATGGACATGCTGAGGGATCCTGCGGCATTGGTGGCCTCGAAGGTGTATTGCCCGGAATCCCTGGTGAGGACCTTGCTGAAGTAGAGCTTGGTCATGTTGGCATTTTTAATCGGGGATCCGTCTTTGTACCATTGGTAGGTCATAGGCTTGCTGCCGAGGACGGAGGCAACCAGGGAAAGGGCCTTGTTTTCGGGGATAGTCTTGTCGGCCAGCGCTTTCAGGGTGTAGGGCTTCTGGATGACGGCGAGTTTGGCGGACCTGGCCTTGGTTTCCCCGATGGTGTTAGAGAGAATGCAATAGTATGAACCATTACGGGTTGGATCGACGGCCGTAAGCTGGAGGGAGGCGGTCTTGGCACCGGATATCCCGGTACCGTCCTTTAGCTCTGTGCGGCCAAAGAACCACCTGTAGGTGATGTCCGTGCCCTTTTTGTCGAAGGCTTCGGCGGCAACGGTTAGGGTGGCGTCCTCGCCTTCGTTGACAGTAGTGCTTTGAAGTTCAGTCGTCAGGATCGGGGCGTAGTAAACCGTGATGCTGGCTTCATTACTAATGGCAGTGCCACCCGGATTCGTGGCGATGACGCGGTATTTCCCTGCGTTATCGCGACTCACCCGGCCAAGGCGGAGTTCATCCTTGTTCATTTTTGGGAGGTCTTCCCACTGGGAAGAGACCGTGTTGAACATTTGCCACTGGTAATCCGGGGTCGGTTCCCCAAGGGCAAGGGCGGTTAATGAGGTAGTGCCGCCAAGGTCGAGGGAGGTTGCCCGAGGGTGGGTTTTGAAGGTTGGGGCAACATACATTTCCAAATCGACGACTTTCGAGGTCAGGGAGCTGGGGCCATTGGAGACGATAACCCTGTATTTACCCGGGTCCCGGGAGGACATTGACGCGATGGAAAGGGTATCGCCCGTTGCACCGGCAATGGCAGTGTAGGCTTTGGTATTGAGATCGTATTTTTCCCACTGGTACGTGAGTGAACCCCCGCCGGTGGCTGTGACGGAAAGCAAGCCGGGCTGGCCGGACAAGATACCGGAAGAAACCGGGTCGGCCGTGATTTCGACGCCACTGATTATGGAGACAGTAAAATCTTGGCTGATAGCTTCCCCCACATCGTTGGTGGCCTTGTAGGAGTAGGTCCCGCCATGTTTGGCCTGGGTAGCATCCTTGTCGAAACTCCAGGAGTTAGCATTGGAAATGCCGAGGCTCGAGCCGTCCTTGAACCATTCGTAAACAAGTTTGGCGCTTCCGGAGACTTCCGCATAGATAGTACCGCCCTTGCCGAGCAGGATGCCGGTGTCCTGGGGTTGTTGGACGATGGCAGGTTTCTGGAGAACAAGGAGTTTAGCAGGCCGCGTGATGGCGGCACCAGCAGAGTTGGAAACAGTGACTCGGTAGGAAGTGGCGTCGGCGAGCTTAGCAGAAGGAAGGGTCAGGGTGGCACTATTGCCTCCTTTGACGGTTTGCCATTTGCGGTCGTACATCTTTTCCCATTTGTAAGAGGGGTCTGGGTAGGCGATGGCTTCAACGGTGAAGGAAGCCGCCTCACCTTCGGCGACGGTGAGTGCTTGCGGGGAACTGGTGATGACCGGACGTATGGAACCGGGGTCGACAGGTTTCTCCATTTCGTAGAGACGGGGGGCTTCGGAGGGGTGGAGCCAGCGTTCCCAGAACCGGATTTCATCGATATGGCCAGTGAAGAAGTTTTTGGAAGAATCGGTGCCGATGTAGAAGGATGACTTGGTGGAGGAGGCCAACTCAGTCGAAGTGTCCCCTGAGGGCATGGTGGATTCCAACTGGCCGTCGATGAAGATGGCGATGTCCCCAGGCGAGCCACCTTCGGGGACAGTGACTGCAAACTGGTGCCAGGTGTCGTCGGCAACGTCGGTGGAGCCGGTGAGTGTTGCGGAGTCGGCGGTGATTTCGATAGTACCTCCGGAACCTACCGCGATGGTGAAAACGCCGGGGGCTTTGCCGTAGCTGGCAAGGGGACCGGAGTTGCCAGGCTCGGTACGAATCCAACCGGAAATCGTACGTGCCCCGGAGCCTGCCACGCCTTTGTAGTTCTTAACTTCGACATTAGCGGTGGTCCCGTTGAAGAAGTATGCGTTCTTGGGCTCGTTTTGTCGGTCGTAAGTGAGGATGTAGTCCTTTCCGATCCCATGGCCGCGGTTACCGCTGTAATCATCTGGATTGCCCCGGAGGGGGTAGTAGCGGACGAGGGAATCCAACGGGAGGAAGGGGATGTCGTTACTGTCGTTGGGTTTTGTGCCGTAAAGGGTTTCCGTACGGTCGTCATGGCCGTCCCCGTCGGTATCCTTGGAAGTCGGGTCCGATTGGTAGGTATTGACTTCTTCCCCGTCGGACAGCTTGTCCCCGTCGGAATCCTTTTCGTAGGGGTTGGAACCAAGGATGTCCTCGTAGAGGTCGGAAAGGCCATCTTTATCGGAGTCGATGGAAGTGTCACCGAAAACACCTGTGACCTTTTTTACACCGCCCATGGTGATGGAGGCTGTGGCATTAACGCCAAAGGCGTCCCCTGCCCATCCGCCGAAATCGTTGCCCTCCGCCGGAATGGCCGAGATTTGTACGGTGCTACCGGCAAGGTAGGCCCCGGTGCCGGAGATTGTTCCAAGGCCGGAAGGTTTGGCAGTGGCCAGGAGGGCGTAGAAGGGCGGGTTGCGGGAAGTGTCATTGAAAACAGCATAGATGGTCTTGTCCATGTCCGCATCGACTTGGAGGGAAGGGGATGAGCCAAGAACATTGCCACCTTTGTCCTGCCATTGCTTGAAAGACGCCCCGGTAGCCGGAGTGGCGGTAAGGGTGGCTTGCGCGCCAGTCTGAAAAACACCGCCCCCGGTGGCGGTACCGAGATGAGGCTGGTCGGAAGCAAGGATGATGGTGACATCCGGGGTGCTGGGTGCGGGGAAGACGGGACGAAGGGTAATTGCGTATTGGAACCAGGTGCGGAAGATGGGGCGGCTATGGATCATGGACTGCTTGTCCGTCGAGTTGCCACTTCCGCCACGGGCGGTTCGATAGTTATATTGAATGCCGGTCTGGCTGCGATCGGGACCGGTGTTGTCGAGTTGCTTGGCACCAGCGGTCAACCACCAGTCCATGGAATACCAGTCCCAGCAGGCTTCATGGGCATTTCCCGCCATGTCATAGAGGCCAAAACCATTAGGGAGACGCGAGGACATCGTGGTGTAGTCCAGGGCGCGGATTTGGGTCTTTTGGCCGAAATAGGCCGTGGTGCTATCGAGGACGGAGCCATTGGGGTAATCCAAGTACTCCTTGCCTCCCCGGGCGGCACGTTCCCATTCTGTTTCTGTAGGGAGCCGGAAACCGCGTTCACGCCAGAGGACATCGGCTGCGGTGATACTCAACTCTTCATCGACATTAAGGCCAGTGCGGAGAGGTGTGGTTTTTCTGCTGTCCGTGTAGTAGAGGGGTGTCCATCCTTCCATTTCGGAGCGGGCGTTGCACCATTTGATAAGGTCGTACCAGTTCGTGCCGGTGATAGGGAAGTCGTCATTATAGAGCCGGTCGTTGTGGGCACGGTTACGGCCATTGATCGCAAGGGGATCGTAGTCGAAATCGTAACCGTTCTGGAGGGCCCAATCGTAGACCCGATACCATTCCCCCTTGGAGGTTTCGTGGGCAGTGGTGTAGAACCCGCTGACGGAAGCGATGTGTTCGTATTTGGTCTTATAAAAACGGGTGTAGGAACCTGCGGGGACGTGGACAAACTCCTCGGGCAAGCCCATGTCGAAGACGGCTTCGACGAGCATGTCGGTCGCAACGGTGATCGTGAGGGTGGGGTCAGTGCTGTCCTCCCAATCCTCCCCGTTGATCCTCCAGTGGCTGAAGGGGACGTTGTCCTGGCCGGAAAGCTCGGTGGCGGTAAGGGTGATATCAGTTCCGGAGACGACTGTGCCGCCACCCTGGACGTAGCCATGGCGGTCGGGGAAAACCGTCGCCTGGACATTGTGGAACTGCCGGGCGAAGTAGGCGGTGAGGGATTTGTCCGAGTCCATGAGGACTGAGTACTGGGTGTCGCCGGGGTCAGCACCATCCGGGATGTCCCCTGCCCAGCCTGCAAAAGTGTAACCCGGGCCGGCGGTAGCGGAGAGGCTTGCGGTAGAGCCGTCTTCATAGAGCCCGGCACCTGTGGTCAAACCGCCCATTGCGGGGACACTGGTAACGGACAGTTGGTAGCGCTGCACTTCGGGTTCCTCGTCCGTCACTGTGATCGTGAGGATGTCGGTAAAGGAAGCCCCGGCCTTATCCTTAGCTTGCACGCGGGCGGAGTAGGTGGACTTGGTTTCAAAATCGAGGAGGGCATTGGTTACGAGCTGGTCACCATTCTGGATGAAGAAGCTGGCATTACCGGAGTCTCCTTCCCCGCTGGCCAGGCTGAATGTATGAGAGTCCCCTGTGTCGGGATCGGTGGCGGAAAGTTTGCCGACGAGGGTACCAAAGGGTAGGTTTTCGCCAACGCTGCTGTTGCTGATGGCCAATGCGGTCGGGGCGTCATTCTGGTCAGTAACGGTGATGGTGAAGGCTTTGGAGAAAGTTGCGCCTGTTTTGTCCGTTACAGTGACATGGATGCTGGCTGTCTGGGTATCTTTGTGGACAAGTGGGATTTTTACCTGGACTTCGTCCCCAACGATTTGAAAGGAGCCGTTTTGTTCGTCGCCGGTTCCTGGTGTGAGTTCGTAGGTAAAGGTTTCCCCGAATTGGGGATCCCGGGTATCGATGTCCTGGGCGGAAAGCGTACCGATCACAGTCCCGGCAGGCTTGGCTTCTGCAGCGACCGGGGCATCAGGGGAAAGGGTAAGTCCTGTCGGGGCATCGTTAGCATTGGAGATCCCGAGGACAAAAGTTTTGGTGAAAGACATGCCAGATTTGTCGGTCACTTGCACCCGGATGCTTTGGGGGAGGGCGGTCTCATGGTCGAAAAGCAGTTTTGTAGAGAGGACCCCTGTGCTTTTCCCGAGGGTAAAGTTCTTGTTGCCGGTGTCCCCGTCCCCTTTGGCCAGGAGGAAAGTGTAGGTGTCGGCAGGGGCAGGGGGGCTGGCAGGGTCGATGACACGGACCTTGCGGATAAGGTTGAGGGCGGCCCGCTTCTTTTTGTCGGTATATGAGTAATTCAGGAGGTAGTCCCCAGGAGCCTGGGTATCGACAGATCCTGTGCCCTGGAGGTTCGGTTCGATGACTTTTCCGGCGGCATCGGAGACCGAGGCGCCAGGATCCAGGAAGGAACTTCCGAGATCCAATTTGATGAATGCTTCCCCGAAGAGGGTGATCACGGGTGCGTCGGGATCGGATGCTTTCAGTTTGGGGTTGGGGATGATGTAGCCAAGGTCGGCGTCGATCACTTCGAAGGTAGCTACCTGGGTACCGACAGGAAGGTTTTCGTCAAAGGAAGCGGAGGAAATTTCCAACCCTACGGGGGGTTCGTTTATGTTGGTGACATTGACCGTGACCTTGCCCGTGTAGGAGAGGCCATCCTTGTCCGTCGCCTTAAGGAAGAGGGCAAAGGATTTCTGGGCTTCGTAATCGAGGGGGGATTTGGTTTGGAGGCGGAAGGTGCGCCCGGTGAGCAAGGCGAAGCTGGCATTGTCATCAGGGCCACCATCGGGGTCGGGGACGAATTCCAGGGTGTGATTTTCCCGGCCGTCCTGGTCGACTATCTGGAGATCGGCGAGGATAGTGCCGGAGGGAGAAAGCTCGGGGATGGAAATTTGGGCGGGGAGGATGCCGGTGGGCGCTTCGGGAAGATCCTGGATTTCGAGGGTAACGGCCTTTTGGAAGGTCAGGCCGTCAGGGTCGGTGACTTTGAGGAGGATATTCCGAGTTGGTTGGGTTTCGAAATCGAAGGGCTGAGCGGTGAAGATCTGTGCCCCGTCGATGGTGAACGCGGCGTTGTCCTCCCCACCTTTCCCTTCCAGGAGGGAGAAGAAGTGCTTGAGTTCGAGGATATAGCCAAGATGGGCCGTATCCGGATAGTCGTTCCAGAAACCGTTGACAGAGCCGGACTGGCCTGCGTTGTCCGCCCATGTGCAGAGGTAGTCTTCACCGGCACCGGCGTTATTGGGTTCGTTGGAGGACCATGGGGCATAGAGCCAGGGTTCGCCAGTGATCCATCGCCAATTGCCTTCTTCCGCTTCATCAGTTCCACCAAGCCAGTATTTGGCATCGGTGACGTCGGGCAGTTCCAGGACTTTGGACCACTCGCGGCTACTGGTGACGGTAGCCAAATGCCCGCCGCGTGCCTCTGCGTCCGCCTTGGCTTCAGACCAAGTAAAACTTCCCTTGACCAGGCTATAGACGCCGGTCCCGAAGATCGGGTCCACATCCTTGGTGGAGAGGTTCGCGACCAACGCCCCGGCAGCCAGGTTTTCCGGGATGGTGATTTTGTCCAGGATGATGTCGGAGGGAGCTTCGTTGGCATTGGTCACATGGATCGTGAAAGGCTGTTCAATTGAACCGCCGTCGGCATCCGTAGCCTTGACGATGATCTCCAGTTCCGGGTTCCCTTCGAAATCAAAGGTTGCGGCAGTAGCCAACTGGTCCCGCTTGACCGTGAAGAGGCTGCGGTGTTTGCCACCGACGATCGTGTAGGTGGCGGGCTTGCCCTTGGGCGCGCGGACGAGGATGTTCCGGAAGGCGGCTTGCCCGAATTTCCCCTGCAGGACCAAGGGGCCGGTGGCTTGCTCGGTTGCTCCTTGCCCGGTCGGCCCGGTCAGGTCAACGGCTTGCTGGACGAGTTTCCCGTTGAGGAGGACCTTGTCAAAGCGGGCATTGAAAACTTTCTGGCCATTGGAGAACTTGGGGGCGAGGAAGTGGATTTCGAGTTTCTGCCATTCGCCATAGGGACGGGATGCGTTGGCAAGTGGCGGCGTTACCCCGAAGACAGCACCATTGGACTGGTTGGTGACAGGGTCTTCCCCGTAGCTGTCGAAGAGTTGGATTTCGTAGGAACCTTGGACGTAGACACCGGAGTTGGCACCTTGGGCGACCATGAACTCCATCTGGATAATTGCGTCCCCGAACTCCTGGAGAGAAACCAAGTCACCCCCGGCTCCATCATTGACGAGATCCGTACCAGCGATGGTGGCTAGCAGCTTGGAGGGCTTGTTGGGGTTGGAGTCCACGGAAGCTAGTTTCCAAGCACCACCGAGGTCCCCTTCCCAGTTGGCCGGGATGTCTTCTGACAGGACGGCGGTGAATTCCCCAGAGTCTACATCGGAGGTGTAGAACGTGCCCACAGGCGAGTTGGCCTTGAGGTTTTCCTGGACTTGGTCGTTGGTCAGGAAGATTCGGGTCGGGGAATCATTGCCATCCGTGACCATGATTGGGAAGGATTGCACAAAGGTGAGGCCATCCTTGTCCGTCACCTGGACATGGATGGTATAGCCAGACTGGGTCTCAAAATCGAGGACAGTGCTCCCGGCAGTTTTGATTGATGAGCCCTTCCGTCCATTGAAAATGGTGAACAAGGCATTGTCATTTTGGGCAGAGACATCCTCCGGATCGACAAGCGCGAACAAGAAGGTTTCTTTGACATCTTGGTCCACCGCGCCGAGGAACCCGATTTCAAATCCAGGGGCGGCATTTTCCGGAACCTTGTTGCCGCCAAGGGTAATGGCGGTAGGGGCGTCAGGAGCGTCGAGAACCTGGATGGCATAGGTTTTCTCAGTCCACAGACCTCCGCGGTCGGTAGCCCTGACCCGGATGGAAAGCGTGGCTTGCTTCTCGTAATCAAAAGGCACATTGGTCAGGAGTTGGTTACCCTGGATGGTGAACTTGCCGTTGTCCTCGCCGCCTTTGCCGGGGACAAGTTCGTAAACGGGCTGGACGATCCGGAGGGAGATGGGCGAAAGGCGGTTGGTGGTAGTCCCGTCCCCGAGTTCGCCACCGGAGTTCCTGCCCATGCCCCAGAGGGAACCGTCCTCTTTGATAAAGAGGGTGTGGGCGACTCCGCAGGTGGCGTACACCACGCCGGAGTCCATAGCCATGCCGGGGACATTCCGGCTGGTTGTGTCGCCGAGGCCGAGCTGGCCGGAAGAGTTGTTGCCCATGGCCCACAAGGAACCGTCGTCCTTGATGAATACGGTATGCCCAGCCCGTGCTTCAGTGTAAATGACCCCGGAATCCACGATCTTGACGGGGGAAAGTTGGTTGGTCGAAGTACCGTCGCCAAGTTCTCCACCGGAGTTCTTGCCCATGCCCCAGAGGGAACCGTCCTCTTTCACGTAAAGCGTGTGGGACGCACCTGCCCCGATAGAGACGACCCCAGCGTCCTCTATCTTGGTGGGAACCAGGAGGTCTTTGCCAGTGCCGTCCCCGTTCCCACCGTTGTTCCCCGCCCCGAAAGTCCACAAAGAACCGTCGGCCTTGACCATGACGGAGTGGTTGCCTTTGGCCGCGCACATGGTGACCTCGCCTTCATCGATGAGGACGGGGGTGTTCCTGTTTGTAGTGGTGCCGTCCCCGAGTGCCCCGCCACTATTGCTTCCGAAAGTCCAGAGCGAACCGTCCGTTTTAATAATCAGGCTATGGTTCGCCCCTGCAAAGCATGCCTTGACCCCTTCGGACAAGACTTGGACGGGAATGCTTTTGCTACTGGTCGTACCATCCCCGAGCTGGCCTGAGTTATTTGCCCCAAATGCCCAGAGGGAACCATCCAGTTTCACACAAAGGGTATGGGTGACCCCGGCGGCGATGTCAGTCACCCCGGTTTCGAAAACGCGATAAGGCTCGGTCTGGTTGGTGGTGTCCCCTGTCCCGAGCTGGCCGCTACCGTTGTCACCCATGGACCAAAGGGAACCGTCGCTAAGCAGGAAGAGGCTATGATTCCCGGCGGTGGCTTTGACGATCTTGGACTTTTCCGCGTCGATAATCTGCATGGAGCCGAGGGATGTCCCGGCCGGAAGGTTTTCAAGGACGGTGGCCGCAGGAAAATCGATGCCGGTGGGGACATCGTTAGTGTCCGTAACATGGATCGAGAGGGAGAACTGGGCGGTGGCCTTCGCGGAATCGGTCACTTCGACCACGACCTCCAGGGTCTTTTGGGTTTCGAAATCGGCCGGGCCATTGGTATTGAGGGAAGCCCCTTTTACCACGAACAACGCGGCATCCTTCCCCCCGACGACCTTGAAGGTGTGGCGTTCATTGGGATCCGGGTCCTCGGCGGTAAGGCTGCCAACGACCGTGCCTTTGGGTTGGTTTTCCGCGAGGAGCGTGGAGCTGATAGAAAGGCCGGTCGGAGCGTCGTTGGCGTTGGAAATGGTGAGGGCGAGGTCTTGGGTGAAGGTGAGCTTGTCCCTATCGGTAACTTGGACTTGGATGGTGTAGTCGGTACGGGATTCGAAATCGAAGGGCTGGTTGGTGAGGAGGCGGTCACCTGAGATGATAAAAAGGTCGTTGTCATTGCCATCGGCCGGTGCGGTGAGCTTGAAAGTAAATTTTTCCGTCTTATCCTGGTCATTGGCCGAAAGGGTGGCGGCATGGTAGCCCTTGGGTTGGTTTTCCGGGATGGAAACGGCGGAGAGGCTGATGGAAGTGGGGGCATCGGGAGCGTCTGTGGCCGTGAGAAGGAAACTTTTCTGGGTCTTGAGGCCGCCGGGGTCGGTGGCTTCCACGAGAATGGAGTAGCGGGTATTGGTTTCAAAGTCAGCGGGAACGACCATTTGGAGTTGGTTGCCGACAATTTTGAACTGGCTGTTCTGGGTGTCGCCTTTGCCTGCCACCAACTTGTAGGTGTGCGGGGTTTCCAGGAGGTAGGCATCCAGGACAGTGTCACCCCGGTAATCGTCCCAGCCTAGGTAATTCCCGGTCTCGCCGGAAATGGCGAGGTAGTGTTCGGCTTTCCCTAGGTTGTTCGGGGGGGCAAGGGTCACACGCTCCAAGTGTTTGGGGTTAGCCCAATTGGCAAATGCGAAGGGTGTGCCATCCACCCACTTCCACTCCCCTTCCGTGTCTTCGTCGGTCGCACCCAGCCATGTGCTGGATCCCGAGATGGCATTGACGCCGACCCCGGCGAGCATTTCGTTCCATTCGGTGCGGGAAGCGAAAGTGGCGAGGTAACCACCCTTGTCTTCCGCGTCCAGGACAGCTTCTGCCCAGGTTAAGGATTCCCCGACCAGGCTGAAGGAAGAATCTTGGTCCGTGGTGGTGAAGGTGAGGACGGTTTTGCCGGGAGCCAGGTTTTCGGGGAAAGTTGTGGCGCTAATGGCGATATCGGTGGGCGCGTCGTTACCATCCTGCACTTCGATGGTGAAAGGAACCTTGAGTTCGCCCTTGGATTGGTCGGTCACGATGACGAGGATTTCCAACATGGCCCGGGTCTCGAAATCGAATGTGCCGGCGGTGGAGAGGATGTTGCCCTTGATACGGAAAAGTTTGCTGTCCAGGGAGTTGTCGAGGCGGTAGGTGTGGGTATCGGCAGCATCGGGGTCGGTGGTGGAGAAGGTGCCGACCTCCGTGCCCGATGGGGCGTTTTCAAGGACGGTGTTTTGGGAAAGGGAGGTGGAGGTCGGGGCGTCATTGCCGTCCAGCACCTGAATGGTGAAATCCCTAGTGAAGGTGAGCTTGTTCTTGTCGGAGACTTGGATGGAAAGGGTGTAGGAGGGCTTGGCTTCAAAATTCAGGGGCTTGTAGGTCAGGAGCTGGTTCCCGCTAATGATGAAATCCTTGGTGTCGGTGAGAATTTTGAAGGAGTGCTTCTCATTGGCATCGGCGTCCGAAGCGACGAAGGTGCCGACGAGGGTGCGGATGGGGAGGTTTTCCCCGACTTGGTTTTTGCTGAGGGTAAAGCCGGTCGGGGCGTCAGGCTGGTCCTTGATGTTGATAGAGAAGGTTTGTTCGAGGGAGAGGCCGCCCAAGTCCGTGACTTTAACCCTTATGCTGTGCATGGCGGACTGTTCGAAATCGGCGGGGGTTTTGACGAGGAGCCTGTTTCCAAGGAGGGTGTAGCGGTGGTTGTCGGTATCGCCTTTCCCTGTGACCAATTCATAAGTGAGGGGTTGTTCGAGGATGTAATAATCGACCGGGTCGGTGCCGACGGTTTCGCCGTCGATGTCATTCCAAGGCAGCATTTCGGCATTGGGCACTGGCTTACCCCGGTCGATACCCCAGATGGCTAGGTGGTGTTCGAGCTTCTTGCCGTTGTTCGGCTGGTTGTCCGCCCAGTTTTCAAAGCCGAACGGTTCGTAGGTAATCCACTTCCACTCCCCTTCCGTCTCCAGGTCGGTCGCTCCGAGGTAAATGTTCTTACCGGTGAGGTTGGCCTTGCCGATTTGCTTAATCATGATGTCCCATTCAGCCTGGGTAGTGATGGCGGCAAGGTGGCCGCTTTTCTTTTTGGCGGCAAGGAGGGCTTTGGAGTATGTGGTACCCCGGAGGTAGACCAGGCTATAAGTGCCGATCCCGCCACGGAAATGTTCTGTTTCGCCATCAGTGGCGATGAAGGTTGCGACCTCGGTACCGGCGGGGAGGTTTTCACTGGTGAGGGTGGAGGAGATATTGAGGGCGGAAGGTGGTGCGTTCTCCGGCATGTCGAGGGCTTCGATGACGAAGGATGCCTCGGCTTGGTGCCCGGCGGCGTCGGTGGACTTGAGGCGCAGGGAGTAGGTAGCCTGGGATTCACGGTCGAGGATTTTGGCGCAGAGGAGTTGGTTGCCCTGGATGGTGAAGAAGGCGTTGTCGGTGTCCCCTTCCCCTTTGGCCAAGGTGTAGGTAAAAGTGTCGTCCTGGTCCGGGTCGGAGGTAATGAGGATGGCGACGAGGCTACCTACAGGGCGGTCCTCCGGGGTCTGGGTGGTGGAGAGGTTGATGCCGGTGGAGGGTTCGTTGACGTCGGAGATGCCGATTGAGAGGGTTTGTTCGTATGCAAGGCCATGACGGTCCGTAACTTTTACCCGGATAGTAAAAGGCCCGGGGGCGGCTTCAAAGTCCTGGGTCTGGATGATCTGTAGCGCGTTGCCTTCGAGTTGGAAGAGGGCGTTGTCTTTGCTACCTGAGCCTTGGACGAGGGCAAATTCCGGGTTCTTTTCCAGGATGTAGCCTTGGGTTTGGGAAGGGTTTCCGTCATTCCACACTAGCGTATTGCTGGCGAGCCCGAGATAGTTTTCCTCGGAACCGCCGGAAGGTTCGTTGTCACCCCAGGCCTCGAAGCTCCAAGGTTCACCCGTAGTCCATTGCCATGTGCCTTCCAAGTCTTTGTCCGTGGCACCAAGCCAAAATTGTGCGCCGCCAGCGGCAGAGGGGATGGAGGCATTTACGAGCCGGAGTTCGATATCTGTGAGCACGGTGGCCAGGTATCCTCCTTTGGCCATGGCGTCGTCCCTGGCCCCATCCCAGGTAAATTGCCCTTCGACAGCCTGGAACCCCCCGGCGGAGTCAGGATCCTGGGCGTAGAAGTGGCCGAAGGTGGTGGGACCATTAGTGTTTTCAGGGGCAAGGTGGTTGGAAAGGAAGATGGCCGTTGGAGCGAAGGTCGGGAAAGAAACCGGGTCGAACGCTAAGGTTTTTGCTTCGTATTCTTCAAAATTAGTGTAGATGTCGCCATCCAGGTCTTGGACGGCATCGGGGTAGAGGGGGTCGGTCATATTGACGATTTCCCAGCCGTCGTGCATGCCGTCATTGTCGCGGTCGCCATTGGGGTCGTATTGGGAATCAATCTTTATAAAACTAGGGTTTGACTTTTCCCTTGCAAGCAGGGCAAATTCGTAAAGAGGAAATTCGGGTTTGTTATTGAGATAATTCCATCTAACTTCGAAATTCCTCCCGGGAAATTTCCCACTCGCTAGTAATTCGAGGAGGTTGTCAAAGGAAGTTACGAAGTTGCGCTCCATCCAAAGCCCGTTTAAATCAGCTAGACTTTCTGGTAAAAACAAATTTCCACGGATACGATTGTCGTTTAGTTTAAGACTCTTGAGTGAGAACAAATTTTGAACAAATTCAATGTTTTCTATAAGGTTGTTGGAAGCTTCAATATAGGAAATTTTAACTAAACCAGAAAGAGGCGTTACGTCCCGCACCCTGTTATTATTAAAAAGGATATTTGTGAGATTTTCAGTACTTTCGAGTGCAGAAATGTCCGAGATGAGGTTACTCGAAAGATTGAGCCAAGTCAGGGCGGTGCAATTCGCAAGGGGGGAAATGTCCGAGATGAGGTTACTCGAAAGATTGAGCCAAGTCAGGGCTGTGCAATTCGCAAGGGGGGAAATATCGGTAATTTGGTTGTTCTGAAGTTCGAGCCTAGTCAGGGCTGTGCAATTCGCAAGGGGGGAAATGTCGGTGATCTTGCTGTTGGAGATGCGAAGATCCCTAAGTTTTGGGAGCCCTGTGAGTGCAGAAATGTCCGAGATGAGGTTATTGCCAATTTCGAGGTAGTCTAGCATTGTAAGGTTGTTCCAATCGCCGAGTTTGGAGATTTGGTTGCTACTGATCCGTATCGCCTTGAGAGCCGTGCAGGAACCTAATGGGGACGCATCGGTGATTTGGTTAGTGCCGGCACGAAGATCCCTGAGTTTAGGGAGCCCTGTAAGTGAAGAAATGTCCGAGATGAGGTTATTGCCAATTTCGAGGTAGTCTAGCTCTGTAAGGTTGTTCCAATCGCCAAGTTTGGAGATTTGGTTGCTCTGGATCCATATCGTCTTAAGAGCCGTGCAGGAACCTAATGGGGACGCATCGGAGATCTTGTTGTTCTCGGCATAAAGCTCCCTAAGTTTTGAGAGCCCTGTGAGTGCAGAAATGTCCGAGATGAGGTTTGAGCGAATGTCGAGGTACTCTAGCTCAGTGAGGTTGGAGAGTACAGAAATGTTAGTGATTTCACTTCTTGCAGCATGGAGTGTTTTAAGGTTAGGAAAATTCTGGAGGAATGAGATGTCAGATATTTTCCCATCTGAATATCGGGATCCCAAAGCAAGTTCAGTCAAATTGACGAGCCCGTGCATGGGTGCAGAG
>JAYPDO010000010.1:0-22244 GCA_038125285.1 Opitutia bacterium | reverse complement strand
GTGCAGAGTCGGTAACATTATTACAGACAAGATGAAGAGTGGTGAGGTCGGGCATTCCTGCTACAACTGAGAGGTCAGAAATGCTATTCCTAGAAACATAGAGGGAAGTCAGCTTCGTGAGCTGCGCCAGAGGGGAAATATCTATAATGGAATTGTCATTAAGGTGGAGGTAGGTAAGGTTGACCAGGCCGGCCAAAGGGGAAATGTCTGTTATGGAATTATTCCACAGTTCCAGGGTTTTGAGTTCCGTAAGACCTTCCAACTGCGATATGTTCGAGATGTTGGTGTTGCTGCGTAATTTCAAAATCTCCAAGTTAGTGGCATACTGAAGTCCCTCCAAGTTGGTGATTTTGTCAGCAGTAGAATTTCCGCGATCCAAGGATTTCAGGGTCTCAAGTTTTTCGGAGGTGATCGCTTCCCCATCGGCGATCTTGAGGGCTGAACGGATGGCACTAGCCAAAATGGCATCAGGGAAGTTGACCTCCTCGGCGCAAAGATGGGGGATGGGGGCGAAAACGGACAGGGAGCAGAACAGGAAGACCGTTGCACAAGCGTGAAGGCAGGATGTCTGGTTCATGATGCGAGGAATTAGGGTGAAGGCGTGGAGGGTTGGGGTGCCGCGAAAGAAAACAGCTCCATCGGACGAACACAAGCCAATACGCGATAATTAAAAGGCTCTCCCCCCTTTGCGACGCCAGCTTGCCCCAGGGATTTGTCTTGCCGGGACGGGCATTTTCGGAAACTTTCGGAGAATGGACAATGTGGCCTTGGAAGTGACGATTCGCGGTGTGATGCCTACGCACAGCGGCTCGGCCGTGTTCCTGGGGAACGACAGCAAGACCTTCGTCATCTACGTGGACCAAGGGATCGGGACGATGATCTCCATGGCCCTGGACGGCACAAAGCGGGAAAGGCCACTGACCCATGACCTTATAGGGATGATCCTCAAGGGCTTCGGTGCCAAGCTAGACCGAATGATCATCAACGATGTCGACGAAGGCACTTTCTACGCCCGGCTCCTTTTCAAGATGGAAAACGAATTGGGGCGCAAAATCCTGGAACTGGATGCCCGCCCAAGCGACTCCATGGTGCTAGCCATCCAGGAAGGCGTCCCCTTGATGGTCGCCAGGGATGTCTTCGAAAAAGTGGAGGACATGACGGCCATCCTGGAGCGCATCATGAACCAAGACCAAGAAGAGTGACCACCGGGAAACGGGAATTGCCAGGGCCCATCTTGAGAGGGATCCCGACAAGCGCCCTTGCCCCGATGCAGGATGTCACCAACAAGCCCTTCATGGACGTGGTGGCTGGGTACGGGCCGCCGGATTATTTTTTCACGGAGTTTTTCCGGGTACACGAAAGCTCGCGCTTGGAACCTCACATCCTGCGCTCTATCACGGAAAATGTGACAGGGAGGCCGGTCTTCGCCCAATTGATCGGGGAAGACCTGGAAGCCATCGGCAGGACGATCCGAGAACTGGCGCCCTACCCCATCGCGGGGATCGACCTAAACCTGGGTTGTCCCGCCCCGAAGGTTTACAAGAAAAACGTCGGCGGCGGCCTGCTGCGCGATCCGGATCGGCTGGACAGGATCCTGGGAGAAATGAGGGAAGGCATCGACGGGCTCTTTACAGTCAAAATGCGGACTGGCTTCGATGATACGCGCCATTTCGACCGGCTTCTGGTTTTAATGCAGAAACACCAGGTGGACCTCCTGAGCCTGCATGCACGCACAGTAAAGGACTCCTACAAAAGCCGGGTGGACTACACCTACATCAAGGCTGCAGTAGAACGGCTCCCCTGCCCTGTCTTTGCCAACGGGAACATCACCTCCGCCACGAAGGCCGTGAAGGTGGTCCGCTACACGGGTTGCTTCGGAGTGATGGTCGGGCGTTCGGCGATCCGCAACCCTTGGATCTTCACCCAAACCAGGCAAGAACTGTCCGGGATGTCCGTTTATCGCCCGACGCTCAGCGACGTCCACGGCTACATCGAAAAACTTTTCCAAGCCACTTGGAACGAAGGGATCCCTGAACGCGCCCACCTGGGGAGGCTGAAGAAGTTCCTGAACTTCATCGCCCTGGGGGTGGAACCGGAAGGGAAATTCCTCCACGACATCCGCAGGGTCCACTCCCATGACGAATTTTGGCAAGTTTGCAGGGTCTATTTGCTCGAAGGGGGCAGGGAAAACGAACCCTTTGCCGACGAGCCTTACGACGGGTTGGTGGCCCGGCCCAATTGCGAACTGGCGGACACCCGGGACCTCCCGGAGTGCTGCGCATGAAGCGGATAATCCCTACTCAAGCCCGAGTTGTTGCCGGGCATGGGCGGACATCATGTGGGGCGTCCAGGGGGGATCCCAAACGATGTCGACCTGGGCTGTGGACACGCAGGGCAAGTTCTCCAGGTTTTGGCGGGCATTGTCGGCGATGACCGGCCCCATGCCGCATCCTTGGGCGGTGAGGGTCATCTTTACCTCGACCTCGTATTGGCCTTCCCCGGCTTCCTGGTGGCGGAGGTCGTAAATGAGGCCAAGGTCGACAATGTTGACCGGGATTTCAGGGTCGTAGCAATTCCTCAAGGCACCCCAAAGGAGGTCTACGGAAAAGTCTTCGCCAGCATCCCCCGCCGTCCCTGAGGCGGCGGTAGATTCGTCGAGCTGGGCACGGATTTTTTCGCCTTCCCCGCCCAGGGCGTCGAGGTCGTCCTTGGAGATGCGGAACATGCCGATTTCGTTGGAAAGGGTGACACTGTCCCCGAGGGCTTGTTTGAGGGAGTAAGTACTTCCTTCCTGGAGGAGGACTTCTTCCCCGGACGGGATGAGGGTGGCTTCGCAGTCCCTATTGAGTTGGAGCATGGCAGTTGGCTTTTGGATCGGGTTATCGGATGTCAAAGGGAAACCGGGCGTAAACGTTCCGGGGATCGTTCCAATGCTGCAGGGATTGGATTTGGCGTTGGATTTCCAATGCCTGCAATTGGAGAGGGGAAGGGGCCGCAGCCCTTGCGGAGGCAAAATTTTCCTCAAGGAATTTTTCGAGAAGCTCCATATCGTTGAGGTCTTCAGGAAATTGGCGGATTTCATAAGTGTGGATCCCGGCGAGGTCGGAGGCAGCGGTGATGGCGGCCTGGAGCCCGCCAATTTCGTCCACCAGCCGGTTTTCCAATGCCCTGGGCGCGGTCCAGACCCGTCCTTGGGCAGCGGCGTCAACCTGATCTGGCGCGATGCCCCTGTGCTTGGCTACGTTCTGGATGAAAGTGTCGTAAATCCGGTCGACGTATTGCTGCACTTTCTCGATTTCCTCCTCGGTCTTGGGACGGGAAATGGCATAGGGATCCTGGTGCTGGGCAGAGGAAATGGATTCCCAGGAAAGACCAAGTTTCTCCCCGAGGCCCTGGATGTTGGGCAGGAGGCCAAATACGCCGATCGAGCCTGTGATCGTCTCGGGCTGGGCGAGGATCCTGTCCGCGGGCGCACTGACCCAATAGCCCCCGGATGCAGCCATCGCCCCCATCGATGCAACCAGGACTTTGCCTTTGTCCTTACAGTCAAGGAGGGCTTGCTGGATGATCTCGGCGGCGTTCGCGCTGCCGCCGGGGCTGTTTACGCGCAGCACGATGGCCTTCACCTCGTCCTGGTGGGCGAGCTTGGAAAGCTGGCCATGCAGGGTCTCGGCACCAGCGTATCCAGGCAGGCTCTGGCCATTGACTATGGTCCCTTCGAGATAGACCACGGCGATGGTGTCCGCCTTGTGCTTCTTTTTTGCCGGCGGGGCCACGGGCTCAAGGGATGATGCATATTCATGGAGGGGGATTTGCTTGAAAGTGGCGTTCTCCTCGTCCCACTTTCCGACTTTGGCGATTTCCTTATAAATTTGAGCACGGGTGGCCAGGGCATCGACCAAACCTGCATCCAGGGCGGCCTTCGCTTCGAAACGGTACTCTTCCTTGAGGATCCCGGCCAGGGTTTCCCCCTTGATTCCCCGGTTTTCCGCGATTTGGTTAAAATAAATGTCCCAGCGGTCGTCGAGCATGGCCTGGAGCTGCTCATGAGCCTCCTCGCTAAAGCTATCCCTGGTAAACGGTTCGATGGCGGCCTTGTATTTTCCTACCCGCACAGGTTGTAAACCGACCCCAAGCTTTTCCAGGGCCGGGGCAAAGAAGGTGAACTCAGACCCGAAGCCATTGATCTCAATGTCGGAAAACGGGTTCATGTACAGGGTCGAGGCGCATGACATTAGATAGTAAGTGTGCAGGGAGGGATGGAAGGCCGACGCATAGACCGGTTTCCCTTTTTTCCTGAATTCCATCAACTTGTCCCGCACTTCCCTCAAACCGGCGAACCCGGAGCTGTTTTCGTGGGGTTGGTAGTTGCCGTGCAAATATATCCCCTTGATATCTGGATCCTCCGCTGCGGCTTCCAATGTTTCCAGGAGTTTATACAGATGGATCGTTTTGCCACCTTCCGAGAATAGGGACTGCATGACCAGGTCCGCAGGCTCCAAGGAGGGAGGGGAATCCGTGACCTGCATCCCCAAGTCGATGGCCAGGATAGTGCTTGGGCCGGGTCCCTTGGAATGGCCTGACTCGGCCAACCCACCGAGGATCCCCATCATTACGACGAAGAAAAGGAAAAGGATCATCAAGCTGGCTAGCAATTGGGCGGCAGCTTGCCTGAACACGGTTTTAAGGAAGGCTTTCATTCAGTTAGTGGAAAAGGGGCAATTGGGGGCAAATCCCGATCTATTTGCCCGTGGAAATTGCGGTTGCGGGGCGAGCTTGGGACGGCTTGAATCCGTTTTCAATTATTTATTCCACAACCATTCCCTTATAAAAAACCCCACTCCCACCCACCATGAGTGACAAAACCCTATCGACCGAGGAAAAGGCTCTGGCCGTTAACCTCGATGTTAACAAATACGGCACCTTTGCAGAAATCGGGGCCGGGCAGGAAGTCGTCCGCCATTTTTTCCAGGCCGGTGCCACTGCAGGCACCGTGGCAAAGAGCATGTCAGCCTACGACATGCTTTTCAGCGATTCCATCTACGGCAAGTGCGACCGCTATGTCTCCAAGCAAAGGCTCTTGCAAATGCTGGAGCATGAATACGCACTCGTCGAGGAACGGCTCACCGAGTCACGGGGGGAAAAAAGCACATTCTTCGCCTTCGCCAACACCGTCGCAGCCCAGAGCTTCCGGGGGGGCAGGGAGTGCCATGGATGGATGGGCATCCGCTTCCAGCTTTCCCCCATGTCCAAACCCTGCGACATCATTCTCCATGTCCGGATGCTCGACGCCCAGAACCTCCAGCAACAGGACGCGCTGGGCATCATCGGCGTCAACCTCGTCCACGGAGCCTTTTTCCATCGGGACCACCCGAGGGACTTCATCCGCGCACTAGGGGACAACCTGGGGACAGGCCGGATCGAGGTCGACATGATCCAATTCCTAGGCGAAGGCTTCGACTGCATCGACAACCGCATCCTGAGCCTCCTGCTGGTCATGGAAGGGCTAACAAAAGTCTCCCTGTTTAATGCCAATGGCGAAGTCGTGATGCCGGCGGAGCACATGTACAAAAAGCCCATCCTGGTCGAGCGCGGCAGCTTTCAACCCGTCAACAATGTCCACATCGACATGCTGGAATGCGCCAGGAAAGAATTCTGTAAACTCCAAGACATTGCGGACGATGAAGTCTGTGTGCTGTTTGAGCTGAACCTCGCCGCCATCGACGGCTCAGGCGAACTCGACCTCATGGACTTCCTCTACCGGGTGGACACCATCACCGCCCTGGGGCACAACGTCCTGGTTTCCAACTACGTGGAGTATTACCGCATCGGGAGCTACCTCCGCAAATGGACCGAAAAGCCCATCGGCATCGTCCTTGGCCTGAGCAACCTCGCGGACATTTTCAACCCCTCCTATTATGAAAACCTGGACGGCGGCATACTCGAAGCATTTGGCCGGCTGTTCAAACAAAACGTAGTCCTCTACGTCTACCCCATGACCCTGGAGAATTTCGAGAAATACCGCTCCATCCGCAACCTGCCGGAAGACATGAGGGTCTCCCTGGAATCCATCCAAGGGCACGCCGTCATCACCGCCAATTCCTACCGTCCGGAGGAACACCTTAAATCCCTTTACCAATACGTGATGGACCACGGCTTCATCGAATCCCTGGAAAACTTCCAACCCGATTGCCTCGATCTCTTCTCCCGCGACACCCTCGCCAAAATCCTCGCCCACGACAAGGAATGGGAAAAGGATGTCCCCCCGGAAGTCGCCGTCATCATCAAGGAGCGCAAGCTTTGGGGTTACGAAGGCTGAAGCCCCAGATTTACCGATACCCTAAACCCCTCCCCGCACTATGGAATACGAAGAAGCTGACGCCCCCGAAGAAGAACCCGGGGAAATCGAAGAAGACAAAGTGGACAAACTCCTTCTCACTTTCGAGGAGGGCCGCGTCCTCGGTTGCCTCATAGAAAAATCCAAGCTCACACCGGACACTTATCCCCTCACCCTCAACAGCCTGCTCATCGCCTGCAACCAAAAGACCAGTCGCCATCCTGTCACGGAGATGGAGGAAGAGGACGTCGAGGACGCCATCGAAGGCCTCCGGGAAAAGCGGCTTGCTTTCCGGGTCGACCAAGCCGGGGCAAGGACTTCTAAATACCGCCACAATGCTGAATCCACCCTTGGTTACCTCCCTGAGGAAGCCGCCATCCTGAGCGTCCTATTGCTACGCGGCCCGCAGACCTCCGGTGAAATCCGCACCCGCACCGAGCGCCAGTACCGGTTTTCCAGCGTGGAAGAAGTCGAGGAAGTCCTGGACAGCATGATGGACCGGACGGAGCCTTACATCCAAACGCACGGCAGCGGAGGCCGGGGCACCCGCTATTGCCAGACCCTCGCGGAATCCCCCCCAGGTTTTGACGAATCACAGGCCAGCTATTCTCATGGCGGTGAACCAGCCGTCAGGATGCCCCGCGCCACCCCGGAACAGGTCCAGGCACTGGAAAGCCGCATCGAAGCCCTGGAAAGCAAGCTCAACGAATTGGAGTCCCAGTTCCAGGAAATCCGGGATCTCCTCGCATAAGCCCGGACAGCCGCCCATTCACATCCCTCACAATGCTCCCCACCAAGACCAATTTCATGAAGGAAATCCCTGCCATGCGGGGCATTCTTATGATGGCACTGATGCTTGTCTCCATGAGTTTTGTGTTCAAAACGGTAATGGACTCCTTCAAAGACCAGAAAGTGGAAGAGGAGAAGGAAGCAGGACAAGACCTCGAAGCCTACAACAAACTCCTGGAACAATTCGAAATCGTCACCCAGGTAGAGGGGGAAGAGCAATCCCCGCCAGGCCCGGCAGGGGCAAAGGAGACCACGACCGGCGCAATCGCCCAAATGGAAAAGGAGCGGAAGGACAAGCAGGACGCAACAGACCGGCAAAAGGCAACCGAAGCCCTCATGGAATCCATCGGCAATGGCGAAGCCAACCGCCTCCTTGAAGCCATCGCCAAACCCCTCGTTGAAAAAGAGGACATCCGCATGGATGAAGCCCCAAGGCTCCCCGAGACCCTCCCCCTCTCTGTGGAAAGCCTCCTTGCCGCACCCGAAAAGGAAAATGCCCCAGCCCCCCAAGAAAACTGATCCCTTTCCCGAGGAAACCTCCCGGCCACAGCCCAACCTTTATATGATCGGGTTCATGGGGACGGGGAAATCCAGGATATCCCGCCGCATCGCCAAAAAACTCAACCGGCAGTGTTTCGACGTCGACGACGAAATTGAAAAAGCCCAAGGCCGCAAAATCTCCGAAATCTTTGCGGCGGAAGGAGAGCCCTACTTCCGCCAGCTCGAGCGCGAATTCATAGAGTCCGGCCACCCCACCGAAGGCTGCGTAATCTCCTGCGGCGGAGGCCTCCCCTGCCAACCCGGCATGATCAAGTTGCTCAAAAGCCGTGGAATTCTCCTATGCCTCCACGCCTCCGTAGACACCATCCTGGAAAGGACATCAAGGAACGACGACCGGCCCCTGCTCCAAGTAGAAAACCCACGGGAACGTATCGAAGGCCTGCTAGAAGAACGCCAAGCCTTCTACGCAAATGCCCATGCTTCCGTCCTCACGGACCACCGAAGTATCCCCGAGGTCGTGGACTCCATCCTCCGCAGCTACACCAGCCAGCTCAAGCACTGGCGCCCCTAGGCAACCTAGCCATCCCTGCCAGCGCCTCAATGAAACGCGCAGGAGGCCGCATCACCCGGCCGTCAGCATCCATAAACGCATGGCAAGTGTACCCCGTTGTCACCTTCCTCTCACCGACCCACACCTCATAGTCGATCCGGAATTTCGCCCTCACCGTCTCCTCCAAAGTGGTCACCACCCGCACGACATCGTCAAAGAGCACAGGGGAAAAGAAACGCGCCTGGCACTCCACCACCGGCAAGAAATACCCGTCCGCCTCCAGCTCCGTGTACTTCACCCCCAAATCGTCCAACAAATGGATCCGCGCCTCCTCGAACCACACAAAATAATTCGCATGGTAGGTGATCCCCATCTTGTCCGTCTCGGCATAACGCACACGGATCTCCCGTTCTGAAAAGACTTTCTTCGTCATAATTGCATGGACGCCATCCAAATTGGCAGGCTACCCCAGCAAAGGTCATTCAGGTCAAACTTGTCAATCCCGTCCCAACCCATCAGCCTCCAGGTCAAATGATCCTCTCCGACAAAGAACGAGTCACCACCTTCCTCATCGGCATTCTCTTCGGTTGCCTCATTGTCGCCGGCCTGCTGGAGCGCCGGAACCAACGCAAAGCCTCCCACGAAGAAATTTCCAACGCGCCCGTCCCCGAATGGGCGCAACCCCTTCCGGAAGGACTTCCCATCGCCCTCCGCAGGGGAAGGATCAAAGAATTTAAAGAAAACGAAGGCACCAAAGCCCGCTCATGGCTCGTGGAATACGAAGACAACTACCCCTTCGTCCTCATCGAAGAAGACCCGGCCAACGACCCGACAACATTAAAATACACCGCTGCTGACCGCATCATCACTACCCCCAAACCAAGCACCACTTACAAAGATTACCAAGACCAACTCATCCAACTCCAGCTCCAGCCTCGCGAACATTTTAAAAAGAAAGGCATCATCATCGTCGGCATCCTGGACCCCACCATCGACAAACTCCCGGCCACCCTTGAAACCCTGCAAAAGCACCCCCTCATCCAATCCGCCTCCCTCGACCACATCGAAGTGCGCAAAGAAGAAAGGCCCGTATTCAGCCCCCCCGGACAATTCCTTTCCCCGGCTAGGGATGAAACCCAGGACACCCAAAAATCCGGTTCCTAACTTTAACTCGACACCCCCGCCAAAAACGGTTTCCTGGCACGCTTCCCAAATTTCCGCCCTTGGAAAACCCCCAATTTATCCACCCTCACCCATAACCCACAGACCCATCCCGTGAACGTCGAAGTCATTGACATCAACGAAACCCGCAAAGACCTCAAAATTCAGGTCGATGCAGATGTGATCACCAAGGAGGAACAAAACATCCTCAAGCAAGTTACCTTGCAGGCCGAAGTCAAAGGCTTCCGAAAAGGAAAAGCCCCGCTACACCTGCTCAAGGCGAAATACGCCAAATTCATAAAAGGGGAACTTGACGAAAAGATTGCCCAGAAAGCCCTTAAGGCCGCATCGGACAATTGCGACACCGAAATCGTTACCATTATCAAAACAGACGGTATCGATATCACCCCTGGACAATCTGCGGAAGTAACCTTCACCGTCGACGTTAAAGCACCTTTCACCGTACCCGACATCTCCGACCTCGTACTGGAGGAAGTGGAAACCGAGGCCACCGAAGAGGAAATCCAAAATGCCCTACAGCACCTCATCAACGATCGCGCAACCTTCGAACCCGTGGAACGCGCGGCCAACGAAGGCGACTACGTCAAATGCTCCTACGAAGGCAAAATCGGGGAAGAATCCATCGCGGACCTCGTGCCCGACATCAAAGTCCTCGGCTCACAGAAATCCACATGGGAAGAAGCCGGGGAACCCAAGGAGGGCATCCCCTCCGTAGCCGCTGTCCTCAAAGGCCTCGTCGGCATGGCCGCCGGAGATGAGAAAGATGTCGAGGAAGAATTCCCCTCCGACTTTCCCCAGGAAGCCCTCTCAGGCAAGACCGCCACCTATCACATTACCGTGGAAGAAGTCCGCGAGAAAATCCCCCCCGAGCTGAATGAAGAGTTCTTCAAAAGCCTCGAAGTGGAAGACGAGGAACACCTCCGCAAGGGCATCCGCAGCAATATTGAGAACCGCAAAAAAAACCAAAGGATCCAAAAGCACCGCAGCCAGATCACGGACACCCTCTGCGAACGCGTCGACTTCCCTATCCCGGAAAGCGTCCATGAGCAAGAGACCAAAAGCATCCTCCAGGATCTCGTGAACATCAACCACCGCCAGGGCGTCTCGGAGGAAGAGATGGAGGAGCACAAAGAGGAAATGCACAAATCTGCCCAGGACATTGCCCTCAAACGCGTAAAGACCCGCTACATCCTCCTCCAATACGCAAAAGACAAGGACATGGACGTCGAGGAAAAGGAAATTCACAATGTCATCCTCAACGAAGCCATACAAAGCCGGAGTGATCCTCGCGAAATCGTGAAAAACTTGAAAAAGGAACCCGGCGCGATCGGTGAAATCTCCAGGGGTATCCTCCTTGAAAAGTCCCTCCACGACCTCCTCCACTCTCTCAGCGGCGGCGAGTGCTGCGACCATGACCACGATCACGATCACGACCATAGCCACGACCACGACGAAGAACAGGAAGACTAACCCGCAACCAGCAACCTTTTAACCCGCAAACTCCACAGTGTCCTACCAACCCCTCCCCTACGTCTTCGAACGAGACGGCCGCACAGAACGCTCCTGGGACATCTACAGCCGCCTCCTCAAGGACCGTATAGTCTTCATCGGCGCGCCTATTGACGACTATGTCGCCAACTCCGTCATCGCCCAGCTCCTCTTCCTCCAGATGGAGGACCCCAAGAAAGACATCCACCTCTACATCAACTCCCCAGGCGGAAGCGTGACAGACGGCATGGCCATCTACGACACCATCTCCTTCCTCAACTGCGACGTCGTCACCTACTGCATCGGCCTGTGCGCCAGCATGGCCACCGTCCTCCTCGCCGCAGGCACCAAGGGCAAACGCAATGCCCTTCCCCACAGCCGCGTCATGATCCACCAGCCTAGTGGCGGTGCAGGCGGCCAGACCTCCGACATCTCCATTGCGGCCAAGGAAATCCTCCGCTGGCGGCGCGCCATCAACGAAGTCCTCTCAGAAAAAAGCGGCAAAACCATCGAACAGATTGAAGCCGACTCCGACCGCGACTATTATATGACGGCACAAGAAGCCAAAGACTACGGCTTCGTCGACCAAGTCATCACCAAAAAACGCCCCCAATAACCAAACGGAACCACCCCCAGTCCCCGAATGGCCAAATCCACAAAAATCACCTTCTGCTCCTTCTGCGGAAAATCCCAGAAAGAAGTCATCAAGATCATTGCCGGCCCGGCGGGGGTACACATTTGCGACGCTTGCGTCACCGTCTGCAAGACCATCATCGACCGCGAAGTCAAGGAACACGAGGAGCACGAAGTCAAACCTGCCTTCCAATCCAAGACCCCCGCCCAGATCAAAGCCTACCTCGACGAACACGTCATCGGCCAGGAAGTCCCCAAAAAAGTCCTCTCCGTCGCTGTTTATAACCATTACCAACGTCTCAGGCTCAAGCTCAACCAAGCCAACCTCCCCACCTACGGCGTACAGGAATACGACGAAGTAGAAATCGAAAAAAGCAACATCCTGCTAGTTGGCTCTACAGGCAGTGGCAAGACCCTCCTGGCACGCAGCCTCGCCAAAATCCTCGATGTCCCCTTTGCCATAGCAGACGCCACCACCCTCACTGAAGCCGGATACGTAGGCGAAGACGTGGAGAACATTGTCCTGCGCCTCCTCCAATCCGCCAACTACGACGTCCAGAGAGCTGAGTGCGGCATCATCTACGTCGATGAAATCGACAAAATCGGCCGCAAGACAGACAACGTATCCATCACCCGGGACGTCTCCGGCGAAGGCGTCCAGCAAGCCCTCCTCAAAATCCTCGAAGGCACCACCTGCAACGTCCCTCCCCAAGGAGGCCGCAAACACCCCAACCAAGAGTACATTCAACTCAACACCGACAACATCCTATTTATCTGTGGCGGTGCCTTCGAAGGCCTCGACAAAATCATCCACCAACGTGTTGGCAACCGCGTCCTCGGCTACGGAGCCAGCGAAGAGCACGCCTCCCGCGACGCCCAGCTCGCCGACCAAATTACAAAGGAACTCCAGCCCGAAGACCTAATCCGCTACGGCATGATCCCCGAGTTCATCGGCCGCCTCCCTGCCGTCACCGTCCTTGAAGACCTCACCGTCAAAGACCTTGAGCACATCCTCATCGACACCAAAAACGCCCTCACCAAGCAATACGCCAAACTCCTCGCCCTCGAAGGCGTCAAACTCACTTTCACCAAGGACGCCATCACCGCCATCGCAGAAAAAGCGATGGAACTCAAGACCGGTGCCCGCGCCCTGCGCTCCATCATGGAGCAAATCACCCTCGACCTCATGTTCGACCTCCCCAACAACGACACCGTCGAGGAAGTCTCCATCAGCCGCGAAGTCGTCGAGGGCACTTCCAAGCCAAAAATGCGCAAGACCCGCAAAAGCAAAAGCGCCGCATAAGCCATCTTGGCTGTTAACTCACCTTGAACAAGCAACCACCCTAGCTGGTGAGGGGCAGCATGTTTTGCCGCGGCTTCAGCATTTTCTTCCTAAATTCGGCCACTTCTTCCCGCCGACTCAACGACGATGCCCGCACCAACGCCCTCATCTCCGGCATCGTCTGCCTAGTGCTAGCAGTAGGAATCTTCGTCTACGCCCTCGCGGCTGAGCAAGAACTAGAAAGGCAAAGGGCAATAGCCAGCTTTCCACGGCCTGGTGGGGGCAATGGAATTCCAGATTGGTAGGGTCTGATAAACCCTGCCCTTCTAGCTAACAATTCTTAGCCCCTGGCCAGCTGGATCTTGTATTCCATGGAATCGCGCAAGGCGACCCAGGAAGCATCAATCACGTTGTCGCTAGCCCCTACGGTGCCCCAGAAGTTGTGACCATCGGTGGATTCGATCAGGACGCGGATCTTGGAGTCTGTGCCAAGGCCGCCTTCCAGGATGCGGACTTTAAAATCCGTGAGCCGGACCTGGGCGACTTCCGGGTAGACTTTTTCCAGGGCCTTTCGGATAGCATGGTCTAGTGCGCCGACCGGGCCTGACCCCTCGGCGACTGTATGCGTCTCCTCTTCCGCGATCCTTAGCTTGACCGTGGCTTCGGTGACCATCCTCGCCGTATCAGCGTCTCGCTGGACGGAGACGCGGTACCCGAGCATCTCGAAGGAGGGCTGGACGCCCTTGAGGTATTTGTTTAGAAGGAGCTGGAAGGAGGCATCAGCGGCTTCGTATTCGTAGCCTTTGTATTCCAGGTCTTTCAAATCTTCCAGGAAAGTTTTCATCTCCTCGCTACGGGAGTCGACATTGATCCCCATTTGCCGGGCTTTCATCATAATGCTGCTCCGGCCGGAGAGATCGGAGACGAGGATTCGGCGACGGTTACCCACTTTTTCCGGCTCGATATGTTCGTAGCTATGGGAGACTTTGGCTGTGGCATCTGCATGCACCCCGCCCTTGTGGGCAAAGGAACAGGCACCAACGTAAGGGGCGCGCATGTCAGGCCGGAGGTTCACTTCATCATCCAGGTAAAGGGAGAGGTCCCGGAGTTTTTCCATGTTTTGGGCGCAGTTGGCGTCCAGCCCCATTTTCAGGACTAGCCCCGGCATTATGGAGGTAAGGTTGGCATTGCCATTGCGCTCGCCATAGCCGTTGATCGTGCCTTGCACCATCGTGGCACCGGATTCTACACCGGCCAACGATACCGCGACGCCGAGCCCGATGTCGTTGTGGCAATGCACCCCAACTTTATGGCCGGGGAACTTTTCCACCACGGCCTTGGTGATTTCCACTACCTGGCCGGTCAGTTTCCCTCCGTTAGAGTCGCAAAGCACCAACCAGTCCGCCCCGCCATCGACAGCAGCTTGCAAGGTCGACATCGCATATTCGGGGTCTGCACAATAGCCATCGAAAAAATGTTCGGCATCGTAGACGACCTCCTTGCCGTTGGATTTGAGGTATTCCACTGAGTCCCTGATCATTTCAAGGTTTTCTTCCAGAGTCGTGCGGATCACTTCGGTGACATGCAGTGTCCAGCTTTTGCCGAAGATGGTGACTACGGGGGTATTCGCCTCAAGGAGCAGGGCGATTTGCTTGTCCTCGGATGCCTTCACATTCGCCCGGCGGGTCGACCCGAAAGCCGCTACCTTGGCATGCTTGAGCTCCAACTTCTGCACTTCCTCGAAGTAGGCCATGTCCCTCGGGTTCGACCCTGGCCAGCCGCCTTCAATGTAATCAATCCCGAACTGGTCCAGTTTTTCGGTCACGCGGAGCTTCGCGCTGACCGGGAAGGATACGCCTTCGCCCTGCGTACCATCTCGCAGGGTCGTATCGTAGATTTGGATTTTACGGTCTGGGTTGGCCATGTTGGTTAATGGGTTAGGAAAGGGTGAGGCAGGAAAAGGGTTTCCCCCGCAATGACAACTCGCAAATCCCGCTGTGGATAACTGGAAGAAATTTTGTTTGAATCCGCCGCGAACGCTCCCGATAACCTACCGCCCCGACCAAAAAACCATGAACGACGCAAATTGGGACAACGTCCGCAAGCTCTTCCGCCAAGCCTGTTTCCTTCGGGGCTCGGGGGATGAGGCCGGGGCGGTGCAAATCCTGGGCAAAGAAATGCCCGGGGCGGTATCGGCATGGTCGGCCAAATCGCGTGTCCCTGACGACGAACGCAAAAAGCGCCTCCAGGAGATGTTCCAGGAGGAAATGCAAAAAGTGGAAGAAGCCCTGGAACTATGCGACCACATGATGGCGCGCTTCGAAGCCTCTTTCGCCCAACAAATAGGGACGATCCTCTACGACCTCCAAATCCTTCTCTACAGCGGTTTCGGGCTGGATACTTCCAACATCCGGATGCCAGAAGCCCAACCGGCAAGGCCCTTGCCAACCGCACCACTGCCAGCCCCGGCCAAGCCTGCCCCAGCACCAGCAAAACCAACGGCCAAGCAGCCTGCCAAGGAAAAGGGCAAAGTGCCAGAACCGGAACCGGAAATACTGGAAACTCCGGCCATACCGCCCAAAATCCCCCGCCTCGACCCAGAAGCCCTTGCAGAAAAATTGGCCACCTTTACCAAGGCCAGGAAAGAGGCCAACAAGGATTGGCAGAGCATTCTTTTCAACGATGTGGAAAAAATCATCGACACAGTTTTGAACGAAGCCCCAAAATCGGGTTCATACAGGCCAAAATCCTGATCCCCCACGATTTAATCCCCACACCCTCACCAGTACCCTTCAACTATGAGCATCGAGACCCCAAACGTACCAGAGTCTTCCAGCGCACCGTTAGGCGCTTCTGCCCCCGCAACCACTCCGGCCGCCGTAACCCAGTCCGAATCGGCTGCCCAACCGCAGCCTGTCGTTTCCAAGCCAACTGGCGACTATATCCTGGCCGGCATCGACCTTGGAACCAACACCTCCTGCGTGATGGCGGTCAATGCAGAAACCGGTGACGAAATTTGCAGCAAGGTGATCCCGACCATCGTCGGTTCCTCCGACCGTGGCATCCTGGCGGGGATCCTGCCGGGCGACTCCCAGGAGCTTTTCGGAATCGAAGCCCTGGACCACGGCCTCCATCTCTCCCTTTCCCGCCCCCTCAAGGACGGCGTCATCGCCGACCTTGAAGCTACAACCAAGTTCTGCCGACACCTGCGTCAAACCATCGACCCCTCCGGCAAAGCCACCATCCACGCCGTCGTCGGCGTCCCTAGCAACGCCAATGAAGAGTCGATAGATAATGTGAAAAAGGCCATCACAGGGGTATTCGAAGCGGCCTTTCTCGTCCCCGAACCCTTCTTGGCCGCCTATGGATACCGGAACGAATCCCGCCTGGGCGAACCGGACTACATAGACCCGGTTAAAAACTCCCTCTTTATCGACATCGGTGCAGGCACAACCGACTACTGCATCATACAGGGCTACTTCCCTACCCCGGAAGACCAACTCAGCATGCCCATTGCCGGGGACGACATCGACGAACACCTCGCCAAAGGGCTCGCCGAAGCCTATCCGGACACCCGGATCTCCTCCACGAAGATCACCGAGTATAAGGAGCAATTTTCCTATGTCGGCGAACCCCGCCTTGGCATGAAGGTCCGAGTCCCGGTCGCCGGGAAGCCCAAGACCATCGAAATCGGCAAACAGGTGGGCGATGCCTGCAACATGCTCCTCAAAAACATATTCGACTCCCTGGAAAAGGTCATCCCCATGGCCCGCCCGGACTCCGTTTTCGAAATGCTCGGAAACATCATCCTGACCGGTGGCGGCAGCATGATTGACAACATGGCCGAGGAATTGGAACGCCTCCTCCTCGAAAGCGGCTACGAAGACCCCAAGGTCAAAGTCGCAGGGGAAGACTTCAAGGTCTTTGTTGCAAGAGGTGCGCTCAAAGTCGCCAGTGCCGCCAAACCCGAGCAATGGGCAAATTCCAAGCTCTGATTATGCTACTTAGACAATCCAATGGAAGCCATGTGGGCTGCTGAGTAGATTTCTAGCATCGCGTCCGACCCAACTGACATGGTTGCCCGTGATTACTGCACCAGTCTATAGGGTCAATCTCGGCAATAAATTACACCCATCCAAATTTTTTTGACAAATCCCCTGGGCGAATGCGCTAGGGGGTTTGTGCTTGAAACCGGGGGAGAGAAACCTTTAATCCAACGCCCGATTACGAAGAGACAACCTACTGAACGACAACCACTGCCCCACGCAGAGACTAACTATGATTGAAGCCAAAAACCTGACCAAGGATTACGGCACGAACCGTGCCGCCAACAACGTCACGTTTACCGTCAACAAAGGTGACATACTCGGCTTCCTCGGCCCCAATGGCGCCGGGAAATCGACCACCATGAAAATGCTCACCGGTTTTATCCCCCCCACAGGAGGCACCGGAGCCATCGGCGGACATGACATTAAGGAGAACCCGCTCGAAGCCAAGAAACTCTTCGGCTACCTGCCCGAAAGCGGACCGCTTTACCAAGAAATGACGGTCGAGGAATTCCTCACCTTCATTGCTGAAATGCGGGGGTACACCAATGCCGACGACAAGCAAAAGGTACTGGATCGCGCCCTTAAGCTCTGTCACCTCCTGGCTGTCCGGCAGCAGACGATCGACACCCTGTCCAAAGGGTACCGCCAACGGGTCGGCCTCGCCCAGGCCGTCCTCCACGATCCCCCCTGCCTCATCCTCGACGAACCGACCGACGGGCTCGACCCCAACCAAAAGCGGGAAGTCCGCAAGCTCATCGGCTCCATGTCCAAGGACAAGGCCATCATCCTTTCCACCCACATCCTCGAAGAAGTCGAGGCCATGTGCAACCGCGTCATAATCATCGACAAAGGCAAGGTCATCGTCGACAGCACCCCCGAAAAGCTCAAGGCCGAACACGACGGAAAGAGGCTGGAGGACATCTTCTGCGAACTGACCACCAACGCCGCCTGAGCTTACGGTTATTAAAACACAAATCAAACCAATCACCCATTTCCAACCGAACAATGAAAACCACGTTTTACTTGTTTAAACGGGAATTCCTAGGCTATTTCCGCTCTCCGGTGGCCTATGTATTCCTGGTGGCATTCATCCTGGCCTCCACTGCCATGTCCCTCTACCTCGGGCACATGCTGGAGACCAACGACGCCAGCATGCGAACCCTATTCTTCTACCAACCGTGGATCTTCCTCGTCTTCATCCCGGCCATCGGGATGCGCCTCTGGGCAGAGGAGAAACGCTCCGGTACATGGGAGTTGCTCTTCACCCTCCCGGTCACGCCTATTCAAGCCGTCCTCGGCAAATTCCTGGCCGCCTGGGCCTTCATCCTGGTGGCCATCTGCCTTACGGCTAGCATGATTATGACCATCGCTTTCCTTGGAAGCCCGGACTGGGGTCCCGTCTGGACAGGCTACTTCGGGCTCTTCCTCATGGCCGGGGCTTTCCTCTCGATCACTTCCCTAACCTCCGCCTTCACGAAGAACCAAGTCATCAGTTTCGTCATCAGCACGCTGGTAACCCTCGTCTTCATATTCCTAGGCTGGAGTGTGTTCTCGACCCTGCTGGAGAGCTTCTTGCCCATCGCCGTGGCCGACGCAATTGCCCAATTCAGCTTCATCACCCACTTCGAGCCATTTCAGAACGGGACAGTATCGCTCGGAGGGCTCCTCTACTTCCTCTCCTTCACGGTGTTCTGCCTGTTCGCAAACGTCATCGTACTCGAACGCTAACGTCAACAGACCTAGGAATATATAACCATGAATACCACTACAAAATTTATTTCCGCAGGCATCCTTCTCGTGGGGGTCATTGTCCTGAACTTTATAGCAGGGTTCGCGAAAAATGCCCGCATCGACACCACGCACGAGAAGATCTTCTCCCTCACCGAAGGCACAAAAGAGGTTCTCAAGTCCATCGAAGGCGACATCGAGATTGACTTCTACTTCTCCCGCAGCCGGGACGAAGTGCCTGTCAACATCAAGAACCAGGCCGACCGCGTAATCAACCTGCTCCAGCAATTCAAAAACAACTATCCCAAGAAGCAAGGCAGCATGACCCTCACCATCATAGACCCCAAGCCGGACACCGATGAGGAGGAAGTGGCGGAGAAATCCGACTTCGGCATCAAGGGCCGCTTGGGCAACACCCTCTTCTACACCGGTATTAAGCTCGTCTACGAAGGGGAAGAAGCCAACATCAACTTCTTGCAAGAGTCCGAAGCCTTCCTGGAACATGAAATCACCACAACCCTCTATGGATTGGTCAATGACAGCAAGCCCATCGTAGGCCTAGTCAACTCCATGGACCGCATGGAAGAGCACAACAAGTTCTTTGAAAAACTGAAGTCCTTCTATGAGGTGAAAAGTATCGGCATGACCGCAAACAACCTACCCGACTTGGATGAAGGCAAGAAATTCGCCGCCATCGTGGTAATCCACCCCAAAAACATTACCGACCAACTCCAGTATGCCCTGGACCAATACCTCCTGTCCGGCGGCAAGCTTTTCGTATGCGTTGACGCCCACTCCTGGTTGGATCAATACGCAAACGGCAACATCCCCCAGATGCCCATGATGGGGATGCAAATGCCCAGCAAGATCGATGCGAACTCTGACCTCGAAAAGCTATTCAAGGCATGGGGGGTCAAATATGACAAAAACAAAGTTCTGGCCGACTTCACTTCACAGATCCCCTTGCCCAAACTCGGGGATTACCCTGCTTGGATACGTATCCAAGGGGCAGACCAAATTCGCAAAAACGATTACACAGGCAATGCCAAGCTCCTCACCTTCATGGAGCCGGGTTACTTCACCATGGAGGAAGGCAACGGCCTGGAGTTTACACCCCTCGTCCAATCCTCCACCAGTGCGGGCACCGTACCCCGACAGGATGTCCCGGAAACCCGCAACCTCTACTCCCAATATCCCTTCGACCCCTTCCAGGTAAACCCGGTCAACCTCCGTACCGTGAAGCGCCAGCTCGCCGGTCTAAACGCCAGCATCGAGAAAAACCCCAACCAATCCCGCTACAACATAGCCGGGATCCTTAAGGGCAATTTCAAGACCGCGTTCCCGGACGGCAAACCTGCCGATGAATCCAAGGACACTGCGGACGCTGACAAAGAGGAGGACAAAAAGGACGAGGGTTCCTCACTCAAGGAAGGTAACGGCGAAGTAATCCTTTTCACTGACTGGGACTTCCTCAACGGCATGTTCCAACGCTACCAAAGCGAGGAAAACATGCGCCCAGTGTTCGCGGAGAACGACGTCCTCGCCCTTAACCTCGTAGACCACTTGGTCACTGGCAATAACAAGCTCAGCAAGGTCAACATCAAAGGGGATTCCTTCCGTCCCTTCGACAAGATCATGGCCCTGGAAGCAGAACGGCAAGTTAAGATAAACGAGCAAAACAAGGAAATAGACAAAAAGATCCAAGAACTAAACGACCAACTGCAAGAGGAAGTTAACAAGCTCAATACCTCCATGCAGCAAAAGCAACGGGACGCCCAAATCCAGCTCCGTCAAAAGAGCCAGGAAGTCCAGAAGCAACTTGAGCCATACGTCAAATACATGAAGCCCGATGGCTCCATCTCCCTCGATCGGCAAAAGGACAAGGAAACCATCGACAAACTCATGGCTCTCCAAAATGAAATGGGGACAATCCGCCAGCAAGTCCAACAGGACACCCTCGCAGGCATCCAGGAGATGCAAAAGCAAATAGAGGTGAAGCAAGAATCCGCCAACGAGGAGATTGAGAAATTGGAAAAGCAAAAACGCAAGGACCGCAAGGAAGGCCGCGAAGGCATCGAGGCTCTAGAAATGAAAGTCCAGCTCGCGAACATGCTCATCATGCCGCTTATCGTAATCGGTGTGGGCATTACATTCTTCTCCAAGCGCAAGAACCAACGAGCCTAAAGTTTAACCCAGAAACAGACAAGACACGATGAAGCTTAAAAACCTCGCCATCGGAGTTGGCGTCCTTGCCCTGGTCGCCCTGATATTAAAGTTCACCTCCAGCCCGGCCGACGACTCCGGGGAAAAAACCGCAAGGCAGGAAGTCAAAGGACGTCTGTTATTGCCTGAAGATAAGCATGGCCTCCTGGACAAGACCCAAACCATTGAAATCAAGGGGCAAAACTCCCTCTACCTCAACGACGACGATAAGTTCCGCTCCGACCTAGCAAACTATGTCCTGGCCGAGGACGCCAAAAAGGACGACGAAGTTGTCCTCAAGGAAGGCACAAAGCTGGACTCTACCAATGTAGCCAAGCTCAAGGAAAAGGAAATCAGTAGCGTAAAGGTAAATGAGACCGTCACGCTCGAACGCGGTACCGCAGGATGGCTCGTCGAAAGCCTCTTCGGCCTTCCCGCAGATCCGGATGACGACCCATTCAACCCGGACAAAGGCTTCGTCAAGGATATCAAGAAATCCAAGATTGAGCGCACAGCTGGACCGGCATCCAAGGTCGCCGAAAAGCACGAGACGGACAAGACCACCGTCACCTTCAAAGACAAAGACGGCGCCACCCTCTGGGCATTCTCCCCAGGGAAACGCCACGACAGCGGCGGCCGCTTCGTTTCTGTGGCAGGGGAAGAATACGCCTACCATGTCATATCAGAGCGCGACAAGGACAACGAAGCCTGGAACTGGCTCAATGTGGACAACCAAAACTCCGACTGGGTTGAGAAAAACCTTCTTGAGTTCTTGGAAAAGGACGACGAAATCGAGAAAGTGGAACTCACCTACCCCACCCTGCCCCCAGTTGTAGAAAAGATCTCGTTCACCAAGAAGGACGCGAAATGGACGACCGACCACAAGGTCGACGGCAAGGACTTCGATAACTCCAAGGCCAAGAAAATGGTCGATGCCATTACAGATGTCCGATGGAACGACCTCCTGGCCGTAGACTCCGAAAACGCAACTAAGGCGAAAGGCCATTACAGAAAGCTCCTGGTTCATACAAAGTCCTTCGGCAAATACCAAGTGCAAGTCGGCCGCTCCCCGGCTCCGCCCAAAGAGGAAAAGAAGGAAAGTGACGATAAAAAGGACGACAAGGATGACAAGAAGGACGAGCCTAAGCCTGGGCCTGTCGTGACCTTCATAGACGCCATGGATGCCTCTAGCCCCCTCTTCCAGCTTGCCCAGAAGACTGCCCTCGACGCAGGTGAAAGCCTCTACAAAGCCATCCCGGACACAATTGCAGGATTCTATAAAGATCCCCCTCCGCCACCTCCGCCGCCACCAGCACCCAAAGCCACTTCGGCCACAGGCGGATCCTCCCCAACTGGCTCTGCAGCTGCGAAACCCCCAGCCCCGAAGAAGCCAAAAATCTCTGTGGCCACCCCCCCCCCCCCCCCGCCCCCCGCGCCCCCCCCCCCCGCCCCCCCCCCCCCGCCGCGCCCCCCCCCCCCCCCCCCCCCCCCCCCCCCCCCCCC
>JAYPDO010000009.1:31958-52545 GCA_038125285.1 Opitutia bacterium | reverse complement strand
CCAAACCGTCTTTTCGAATACGGCTGAACCGATGGTGCGGAAGAAATTGGAGCGTCTCAATGAGGATCTGCTCCAAACTTGCGATGACTTCTGACCTTGGTTTCGGGATCCCGAAAGAAAAGCGGTGTCATACCACCGCACTCCAAATCGCTACAGCGGCGATTAGGGCGGTCTCCACGCGCATGACCCTTGGCCCCATGCTTTGCAATTCGAGCCCGCTGTTCCTTAACACCTCCCGCTCCCGGTTTGTCCAACCGCCTTCTGGGCCTAGGGCGATGGTTTCGGCTGGGGCTCCTTTCCCGAATTTGCCTGTTGCCTCGTAAAGGTCCAATGCCACTTTCCGGCCGCCTTCCAATCCGGCCAGGGCTTCTTCCAGGGAACCGGTGTGGTGGATTCTCGGGATCCATGTGCAGAAGGCCTGTTCCGCACCTTCCCGGAGGAGGCGCTTCCATTCCTCCCCGGTCCAGAGGCTGCTGGTGGCGTAGGAAGCCTCGGATTTGTCCGCTACGAAGAAGGTCGCATTTTCCACACCCAGGGAGGGGAATTCACGGAGCAACCGCCGGGCAACCTGGGGCCGGGGAAGCCCGACTAGCAAATGCAGGGGCAGGGGAGGCGGGGAGTCCGTGTCCAAAATGGTTTCCAATTCCATCCCCGATTGTCCGTCTCGCAGGATTGTGGCCTTCCCTATTCTGCCATTCTCCACCCCCACAAAAAAGGAGTCCCCTGGCTTCATTCCCAAGACTTTGCGGACATGTATGCCCCTTGGGTCTTCCGCTTTCCAAAGCTGGTGGGGATCGTTGGAATCCAATAGTATCAAGTTCATTGGGATTGGGGGATAGGAAGATTCGCCCGGGTTGTCCATCTTGGTTGACAATCCCTCCGGCGGCTTTACCCCCGTTCCCCCCATGGCTGCGACTCCCTCCACAATGCTTCCCCTCGGGACTTTGGCCCCGGTTTTTTCCCTCCCGGACACGGACGGTAGCCTGGTTTCCTTGGATTCCCTGTTTCCTGGCAAGGGCTTGGTCGTGGCATTCATTTCGAACCATTGTCCATTTGTGAAGCATTTGCGGTTCCGCTTTGGGCAGATGGCCGACGAGTACATGCCCAAGGGGATCGCGTTTGTTGCCATCGGGAGTAATGACGCAGAAAATTTTCCCGATGACGGGCCGGACAAGATGGCGGCGGAAAAGGAAATCGCCGGATACCATTTCCCCTACCTCCATGATGAAACCCAGGAGGTTGCCAAAGCCTACAAAGCTGCCTGCACTCCCGATTTTTACCTTTTCGACGCAGAAAAGGCATTGGTTTACCGTGGCCAGTTTGACGATAGCCGCCCTGGCAATGGGCGCACTATCAACGGGGCTGATTTGCGAAAGGCGATGGATGCCCTGCTGGCCGGGAATACCATCCCGGAAAAAGACCAGCAGCCGAGCCTTGGCTGCAATATCAAATGGAAGCCTGGGAACTTCCCGGACTATTTCGGATAATCAGGGCTACCCTCCGGTTTATGCCCGGCCTTGGTAGGTCCTGGTGTCCGTGCTGACCTTGATTTTTTCGCCGGTCTTGATGAAGAGCGGTGCCTGGATAATGAGCCCGGTTTCCAGGGTCACGGATTTTTGGACATTGCTGACGGAGTCCCCCTTCAAGCCTTCCGGGGCGTCGGTCACCACCATCTCAATTGATCCCGGCAGCTGGAGCTGGATGGCGCGGCCATCGACAAAAAGGACATCATAGGAAACGTTCTCCACCATGAAATCCTTCGCTTCTTCCATGAGGTCGGCGGGTAGGATGGTGTCCTCGTAGGTCTCCGGGTCCATGAAGTGGTAGCCGTCCTGGTCGACGTAGCTGAACTCCAGCTTGTTCGTCTCCGTATGCAAAAACTCGACATTGTCCGTGGAGCGAAACTTCGTCGTTGTGGTGGAGCCGGTATTGAGGTTCCTCAATGTGGATTGCACGAAGCCGGCTTGTCGTCCTTGGGTGCGGTGCATCATTTCAAGGACCAGGTGGGGGGCGCCTTGGTAGTCGATTACGCGGCCTTTACGGATATCAGTGGGGGATGCCATGGTGTTTCAGGTGGTTGTAAGGTTGGGAAAAAATGGAAATGCCCGAGGGAACGCCAGTTTTGCGGCCCTGCAATCCAAAAAAGTGGGTCTTCCTGTGGGAACTTTGGCCATTGACCCGTCCAGGTTTCTCCGTTTCCTCCGTGTCGAGACTTTTTGAGGATATAGGAAATCGATGAAACAACGCACGCTCTTGCGCGAGTCTTCCATCAAGGGGACGTCCCTGCATACTGGTGAGGAAGTTACGCTGACTTTGAAACCCGCCCCTGTAGGGCATGGGATCGTTTTTCGGCGGGTGGACCTTTATGGGAAGCCAGAGGTGAAGCCGGTTGTTGAGAATGTGACGGAGTTGGTCCGCAGCACGACGATTTCTTCCGGCCATGCCAAGATCCATACGATCGAGCATGTGCTAAGTGCTTTGAGCGGGTGCGGGGTGGACAATGCTGTCGTGGAAATGAACGCCAGCGAGCCGCCGATACTGGATGGGTCGGCCAAGCTCTTTGTGAATTTGATCCAGGAGGCCGAGCCTGTTGAGCAGGAGGCGGAGCGGGAATATTTGGAGATCACCGAGCCGCTTTCGGTCTCGGAGGGAAATCGCTCTATGATCGCATTGCCGTATGATGGTTTCCGGGTGACTTGTACGTCGGCGGACGACCGGGGCATCCATACCCAGCACCTTTGCATCGACATCGACCCAGAGGCCTTTATTGCCCAAATCGCCCCTGCCCGGACTTTCACGATCTACGAAGATATAGAGGAGTTGCTCAAACTCGGCAAGATCCAGGGCGGGAGCCTTGATAGCGCAATCGTAATCCGTGGGGACAAGATCCTTTCCAAGGAGCCGTTGCGTTTCCAAGACGAGTTTGTACGCCACAAGATCCTGGATATCGTCGGGGACATGTGCCTTTTGGGCAAATCTGTGAAGGGGCACATCATCGGTGTGCGTCCCGGGCATGCGCTCAATGCCGCCCTGGCCAAGAAAATCCTGGAGTCCAAGGAGAAGGAAAAAGAGGCGTCCAGGAAGGCAGCAAAGGCCGTGAAGACGACCGTGCTGCCCACGGAAGCGACTTTGGACATCCGGCGTATCCTGGACACCTTGCCCCACCGTTACCCGTTTGTCCTGGTGGACCGGGTGATCGGTATCAACGAGGAGGGTTCGCAGATCCAGGCCGTGAAGAACGTTACGATCAACGAGCCATATTTCATGGGGCATTTCCCCGGCCGCCCGGTCATGCCTGGGGTGTTGCAGGTTGAGGCCATGGCGCAGGCCGCTGGCATCCTGATGCTGCGCCGGACCTCCAGCGAGGGGAAGGTCGCCTTTTTCATGAGCTGCGACAAAGTGAAGTTCCGTCGCGCGGTTGAGCCTGGGGACCAAGTTTTGATCGAGGTCGAAGTCACCAAAGTCCGGGGCAACAAGATTGCCCAGGCCAAAGGCCAATGCAAAGTGGGGGACAAGGTGGTTTCCTCTGCAGAATTGATGTTTACCATAGTCGATGCAAGCGATAGCGATTGATCCTGCGCACCCTGGTTTCGCACCAAGCCCAATGAGCACGAAAATCCATCCGACCGCGATTATCAGCCCCGGGGCTGAGCTGGATGCCGGTGTGGAAGTCGGCCCGTTCGCCTTTATCGGCCCGGACGTGAAAGTTGGTGCGGGGACAGTCATCGCGCACCATGCTTCGGTGGAAGGCCATACGGTGCTGGGCCGGGACAACCAAGTCTTCCCTTACGCCTTTATTGGAGCCAAGACCCATGATTTGAAATACACCGGGGGTACTCCCGGCCTCAAGGTTGGCGACCGCAACACCTTCCGCGAATATGTCTCCATCCATGCAGCGACTAATGACGGGGAATTTACCTTCATCGGGAACGACAACAACATCCTGGCCTATAGCCATGTTGCCCATGACTGCATCGTAGGTAACAACTTAGTGATGAGCAGCCATGCGGCTTTGGGTGGCCATGTCGTGGTAGGGAACCATGTGACGGTTGGCTGGGGCGTGGGGGTTCACCAATTTTGCAGGTTAGGGGAGTTCTCGATGCTGTCGGCCTGCTCCAAGGTCGTGCAGGATGTGCTGCCATTCATGCTGGTTGACGGTTCCCCTGCCGAACACCGGGCAGTCAACAAGGTCGGCCTGGAGCGGCATGGATTTACCTCTTCCGACATTGAAAATGTCCGGTTCTATTTTAAAACGCTTTTCAAGGATGGCCTAAACAAGACTCAGGCGATGGAAAAGCTCCAGTCCGTCGCCGGTGCGAATGGTGCGGATCCATGTTTGCCCGTGATCCTTGCCTTTGCTTCCGGTAGTTCCCAGAGGGGGATTGCTTGAGGCCAAGCACAAAAAAAGCACCAAACTCAACGCTCTTGGGGGAACCCCGAGGGGTTATTCTCCCGCAATAGGCGGGAAGGGGAGCTGATGAAAATTGGTGCTTCCTTTAAGATTCCCCAAACTGATATGCTTTGCAAGCAGCCCGTGTACTTTTTTCACATTTTTGTAACCCTATCGTAGGGCTGTTTCCCGACATTAATTTTTGTTGCCAATAAGAAGGCGCGGGAGGGCTTTGATGTCCTCCAGCACCATGTAAAGGCAAGGGATCAGGAAGAGGGTGATCAGGGTCGCGAAGAGAACCCCGAAACTCAGGGAAATGGCCATAGGAATTAGGAATTGGGCCTGGAGGCTTTTTTCCATCAATACCGGCATAAGGCCGACGAAGGTGGTGAGTGTCGTCAGCAGGATCGGGCGGAACCTGGCTCCCCCTGCGTGGCGGATGATCTCGATCATGTTTTCCCCCTCGTCCCGGCATTTGTTGATGTAGTCGACCAGGACGAGGCTGTCGTTGACGACGACCCCTGCCAGGGCGACGATCCCGAAGATGGAGAGTTGGCTGATCGAATGGCCAAGGATGAAATGCCCGAGGATGGCTCCGACGACGCCGAATGGGATCACGCTCATGATGATCATCGGCTGGATGTATGAGCGGAAGGGGATTGCCATCAACCCGTACATGGCCACCATAGCCAGAAGAAAGGAGAACAGAAGGGCCATGTTGTCTTTGAAGGCTTCCGACATGTCGCCTTTAATTTCAAAGTAGATCCCGGGGTACTTGGCTTGCAACTCCGGAACCAGGTTTTCCTTGGCGGCGGTATTGATTTTTTTCAGGTCGCCGCTTTTGAGGTCCAGGTCTGCAGAGACCAGCAGGATCCGTTTCCGGTTAGTCCGTTGGATGATGGAGAATCCTTTCCCGATTTTGGCTTCCGCTACTTCATGGAAGGGAATTTCCCTGCCGTCTGGCGTCCGGATGCGGAGGTTCTCCAGGTTCGCTGCCGAAGTTCTTTCTTCCCTTGGATAGCGGATCATGACCCTTATATCTTCCTGGTCACGCTGGATGCGTTGGGCTTCCGCCCCGTAAAAGGCGGTGCGGACTTGGCTGGCCAGGTCTGCCTGGGTGACGCCAAGAGTTTGGGCGGAGGGCTTCAATTTAAGTTGGATCTCCTGTTTGCCCGAGGCATGGGAGTCAAAAATGCTGAACACGGAGGGGTAGCCTTCGAGGAAGGCTTTCACTTCCTCCGCCGCTTCGGCCAGTTGGTCGTAATCATTCCCGGCCAGCTCGATCTCAATCGGTTTCCCTGGGCGACTTGCGGCTGTAGCCTGGAACTTGAGTGTCTGCATCATGGGGATTTCTCCGATGGTTTTTCGCCATTTGGCCGCCAAGACTGGTGCGGCCAATGCCCGCTTCTCCGATTTGTGCAGCTCGATGATCATTTGGCCTACATGGGTGTCCGTCGGCCCGGTGATCATGTTGGCCGGCCCGCCCCCGCCAAAGGGGGCAGCACCAGTGACCCTGCAAACGTGTTTGAAGGGGTCTGCGTAGCCTTCTTCCTTGAGTTGCTTACGCAGCTTGGTGAGTCCGGCCTCAATTTGGTTGGTAGCTTCACGGGTCGTGGCGAAACTCGTTCCTGCGGGCATTTCAAGGGTTACGAAAATATAGTCGGAAGGGACGGGCGGGAAGGGGACGAATCGGACGAACCCATTTCTCACCAGGCCGATGGTCAGGATGAAAACCGCGACAAAGATGGAGAAGGTGACATAGCGGTTCCGAAGGCAGGTTTCCAGGAAGGGGCGGTAAAGGGTGTCGATGACGTGCTCCAACCCGTCCGCAACCCGTCTTTGGATCCTGAGGAGGGGGTTTAGCTTTGCCCTTGTCCCCATCCCGACTTTGCAGAGGGACAAATGGTAGGGGAGGACGAGCTTCGATTCCAGGAGTGAGAAGAGCAGGGTGGGGATCACGATCACTGCGATCGGAGAGAGGAATTTTCCCTGGAAACCCGGCATGAAAAGAATGGGCACAAAAGCGACCACCGAGGTCAGCACGGCAAACGTCACAGGGACTGCGACCTTGTGCGTCCCCGAGATTGCCGTTTCCACGCTGGGCCCGTGTTTCTGGTACTCGGTAAAGACGCTTTCTCCAACCACAATTGCGTCGTCCACCACGATCCCTAGGACCAGGATAAAGCCGAAGAGAGAGATAAGGTTGATCGTCATCCCGAGCAAGGGCATGACCATGAATGTGCCAAGGAAGGAGATGGGAATCCCGATGCTGACCCAGAATGCCAGGGACGGACGCAGGAAAAGGGTCAGGGTGAAAAGCACCAGTATAAGCCCGTAGATCCCGTTTTTGATCAGCATTTGCAGGCGGCCTTCCAGGTAAAAGGAAATGTCGCTCCAGACGGTCAGATGGATGCCTTCCGGGAGCAGGGGTTGGGTGCGTTTGACATATTCCCGGACCTTCTTGCTCATGTCCAACGGCCCTTCGGAGCCAGCTTCCTTCACTTCCAGGACCTCCGCCGGGAAGCCGTTGAAGCTGGCCTCTACCCTCGTTTCGTCCAGGCCGTCCTTTACTGTAGCGATATCCCGTAAGAGGAGTCGGCTCCCGTCCGGGCGGATTACGACGGGGATCTCTTCGAACTCCTCCTGCTGGTAGGCTTGGGCGGTGGTCCGGATAAGGATCTTGGAGGCGTCGTTCTCCAGGTTCCCCCCTGAGAGGTCGAGGGAGTGCCTCCTGACGGCCTCCACGATTTGGTTGAAGCTCAAGTTGTGCTCCCTAAGCTTGTTTTCCGAGACTTCGATAGCGATTTCGTAGGGTCGTGAAGTGAACTCAACTTGGGAGATGCCAGGGATCTGGACCAATTCGTCGCGCACCTTTTGGGTCACCGCCTTGAGGGTCACCGGGTCGGCATCGCCATACACAGCGACATCCAGGATCACCCTTTGGGCGATGAGTTCCTCAATGGTCGGGCGTTCTGCTTGCTCCGGGAAAGTCTGGATGGAGTCCACCCTGTTCCGGATTTTGTCCTGAAGCCTGGTAATGTTGTATCCACGCTCCACTTCGACGGTCACAACGCCGATGTTCTCCGTCGCCACGGAGGTCAGTTCCTTGATGCCTTCGAGGTCTTCGATGTTTTCTTCGATGCGTTTGCAGATGGTCTCCTCGATTTCCGTCGGGGTAGCTCCCGGATAGGGGACGGATATACTGATCCGGTCCAAGGAAAATGCCGGGAACAGCTCCATTTTCAGGGTGATCAAAGAATACGATCCTCCGATGATGAGGGCGAACATCAGGAGGTTGGCAGCAACCCCGTTTTTGGCAAACCAGCGGATCATGTGCGGTTATTGGTGCGGGCTTCCTCGTTCATTTAACCGGCGCGGAGCCAGCCCTCCGGACTTTCATCCGGTCGTTCATGATGTTGAGGCGGGAAAGGCATAAGGTTTCCCCGGCTTGAAGTCCTTGGTCGACTACCAAGTGCGCTTGCTCGCGGTGGAGGACATGGACTTCCTTCCTCAAGAGGCGGTCTTCAGCGGTCACCAGGAAGACGCTTCCATCATTGCGGTATGCCTCCCTTGGAATCCGGAAAACCCCGCGGAGCTGGGCTGCTTGGATGGTGGCCTTGGCAAATTGTCCTGGGAGGAGTTCCGGCGCGCCTTCCCTGGCCGAATTGAGATCCACCTTGGCAATGACATGGTGGAGGCGTGTCTGGGGATCAATGGTGCCGGCATCGCGGTCGATGGTGGCTTGCCATAACCATGTTCCGGTGCCCGTTTCCACTTCCAATTCGACAAGGGCCTGGCTTTCCTTGGGCAGGAACCCTGCCTCCAGTGAAGAAAGGGGAAGCGAAATCTCCATGGATTCCGTGCCGTAGGCTCGCGCGATTGGAGCCCCTGCGCCCACGATTTGTCCGGCCTCCACCAGTTTTGCAGTAATCACCCCGGTGAAGGGCGCGAGGACTTTAGTGCGTTCCAGGTTCTGTGAAGCCAGGGTGACGGCAGCTTCCGCCGCTTTGAGCTGTGCTTTTGCCAACTCCAGTTGTGGCTTCCTCAACACCAGGTCCGAAGGCTTCCCGTCCGTAAGGCTTCCTGCGGCCTCCCACTCTCTCAAGGCTTGTTCGCCCCGGGCTTCTTCCTCTTTGTGGGCGACATTGGCCATGGAAAGGTCGGCCAGGGATTTGGCCAGGGCTACTTCGTAGGCAGTGGGGTCGATCTTGAGGAGCATGTCCCCCTTGTTTACCCTGCCGCCTTCTTTGAGGGTGCTTGAGATTTCCAGGATGCGCCCTGCGACTTCCGTTCCGATTGACCCTGAAACTAAGGCGCGCACCGTCCCTTGGGTTTCGATCCGTAGGGTGTGATCCACTGGTGCCAACCCAATGGTTTCGACCAAGGCCACTTGGGCTGGAGGTGGTTTGGGCTTGGACTTTTTCTTGAATTTAGAGAGTAAGCCGAACCCATGGAACGAAATGTCCAGGATCAATAGGGACAGGATCAGGCGTTTGAGCATTGGCAGACGGGGTGTGTATGCAGGTTTTGGATTTTTATCCCCGCGACAAGCCTGAAACCTGGCCTAGTCCCCGGGGCAAGCCAAGGCAGTCCCGGATGTTATCCTTTCCCTGGTAGGCCAGTATTGCTTAGCCCATCCATGCCTGCCTCACATCGTATCGCCCTTATCGGGGCGGACGACCAGCCTGAGCGGGGGATGGTTGAGGATATGGTCGTTGAGGAGGTGGTAGATGTCGCGTTCGGTAACCCCGTCGATTTGCTCGTCGTAGGCTTCTTGGGCGAGGGTGGGGAGTTTGAAGAGGTGGTTGATCCCTGCTTCCAGGGTGCGGCTGGAGGCGGTCTGGGATTGGGAACGTTTAGAAACTTTGAGGCGGGCTTTGGAGCGCAGGAGTTCGGCGTTGGAAATGTGGCCGAGGCGGAGGCGTTCCAGCTCGTCGTTGAATTGTTGGAAGACGTCGTCCACTTGGTGGGGCGCGGTTCCGGCGTAGAGGTAGAACATGCCGTAGCCTGGGGCGATGCAGCGGTTGGCTCCTACATAATAAGCCATGGAGCGTACTTCCCTGACTTGGTGGAAGAGGTTACTGGACATGCCGGAGAGGAGGTCGGCCAGCACGGTGGAGGTGTACCTGGAGGAATGGGCGAAACCCATGTCCGGATAGGCTTGGAATACGACCGCTTGTTCCCTGTCCAGTGGTTCCAAAAGGGTTCCTTGGTTGGCCGGTTTTTTAAATGGGAACTTGGCGGGGGAGAAGGGCTTGGTGGCCGGGAGTTGGCTGGCCATGGATTCCAATGCCGGGAGTATGCTTGCCAGCTCGATGTCTCCAGCGATGGCGAGGACAAGGTTGCCGGGTCGGAGGAGTTTTTCCCAATGTGCCCGGAGGTCTTCAGTAGTGAGTTTGGCGAGGTCTTCGATCCTGCCGTTAGTCCCGGTGTGGAAGGGGTGGTTCCCGAAGAAATGCTGCCGGAGGCGGCGACCGCCGTATGTCCCGATATCGTCCTCGGATTCCTGGATATCGGCGATTTGGGCTTGGCGCTCGGTAAGGAAGGTTTCTTGTGCGAAGGTCGGGCGCAGGAGGGCTTCGGAAAGGATATCTAGCGCCAGGGAGGCATCGGAGGCCAGGGTATCGACGCTCAGGCCCAGGGTATTGTTTCCGCCCGTGCCGCTGAAGGTCCCGCCGACGCTTTCAATGGTTTCGGCAAGGGAAGCGGCATCCCGCTTTTCAGTGTCCTTTGCGAGGAGGGTGGAGAGGAGTTCCGAGATCCCGCGCTGGCCTTCCTTTTCGTAGGTGGGTCCAGAACGGAGGAGGGCTTTGGCGTGAAATTTCGGGAGTTTGCTGTCTTGTTGGAAGAGGAGGGTTACACCATTGGGTAAGTCGATCGTTTCGAACTTAGAAACCGGGACAGGTACCAATGTGCCGCCGCGTACCTTGGGGATCGAGACGGGGGACGAGGACTTGGGGCCGAGGCAAACATGGGAATGGTTACCGGTCAGGAGGTACTTGTGGAGCAGGCGGGCCGTGGATTCCGGGGTGACTTTTTCCAAGCGGCGGAAGAAGGTTTTGGAATGATCCGATTCCCCGACTACCACTTCCGAGATCCCGATGCGGGAAGCTTGGCCGCTGAGGGTGTTCCTGGAGTTGACCTCGCTGACTATGGCTTGGCGGATGGCTTTGGAAATTTGCTCATTGGAAATCCCTTTTGCAGCGGTCTTTTCTAGGGCGTCCAGGATTTTGCCTTCGATGGTGCCTTGGCTTTCCGGTTGGCAGTAATAGCTGACCCAGAAGAGCCCGCTTGTGCCCGGGTTCCAGCAATGGACATCGATGTAGTGGACGAGTTTCTGCACTTCCCTTAGCTGGTGCCAGAGGATGGAGCTTTCCCCTCCCCCGAGGATGGAGGCAAGTAGGTTCAGTTCCGGGGCGTCTTTAGCCCAGAGGGAGGGGATTGGGAAGGCCAGGGCACCGCGTAGGATGTTGTAATCCCCTATCATGGATTGTTGCCGGTGGCTTAGCTGGGCCGGCTCCGGCGGGATGTGCTTGGGGACAGCGAACCCCATCGGTATCTTGCCGAAGTGGAGTCCAACCAAGGTCTGGGCGGTGTTTTTGTCCAAGTCGCCAACAATGACCACTACGGTGTTGTTGGGGATGTAGCGCTTTCGGTAATAATCCCTGAGGGGGGCGTCCGTGATGGACTCGAACAGCTCGCGGTGGCCGATGACCGGATGCCGGTAGGGGTGGACATGGAATGCGGTTTCGAAGGTGGCACGGGAGAGCAGGTTGTCCGGGTCGTCCAGCCCCATGTCGATTTCCCGAAGGATGACGTCCCGCTCCTTGGCGACCTCCTTTTCCGGCAGGGTAGAGTGGAAGGTGATGTCGGCAAGTATGTCGAGGAAGGTGCTGGTGGACTCGGAGGGGCCGTCGATGTGGTAAACGGTGCGGTCGAAAGTGGTGTAGGCGTTGATGTGGCCGCCGTGTGCCTGGACTTCCTCGCTGATCGTCGGCCCTTCCCGGCGGGACGTGCCTTTGAAGAGAAGGTGTTCGAGGTAATGGGAGAGGCCGCTCCCGGTGAAATCCCCCTCATGGATGCTCCCGGTTTTTACCCAGACTTGGGCGGAGACCAATTTTGCGGAATGGTCGGGTACATGCAGGAGCGTCAGCCCGTTTTCCAGTTGGTAACGGTGGATTTCCCTGGCAAAGAGTTTGTCCAGGATTTTGCGGTTGGCAGGGCTGATGGGCATGTCGTGTCAGGAGGCGGAGGAACGGCGGGATTTGGGCAGGAACGGATCTGCGAAGGCTTCCTTGAAAGTGTAGCCACCTGAGAAGTCCTCCCGGCTGTCTTCGTCAGTTTTGCCGAGGATCCCGTGTTCAACCAGGTTGAACACGATTTCCCCAAAATCTTCGCAGCTATTGATTTTCCAGGTTTCGAGGAGGGTCTTGGCCATCGGGCCATATTGCTCCAGGGCGTATATCCGGATCCCGTCCAGGAGTTGTTGTCCGGAGACGTGGTTGCGTTTTGCGCCGGGTTGTTTGCCTGTCCTTTTGATGTTGCTGATCGTGTGATCCAAGGCGTGGCGGACGAAATGGTAGGCTCCTTCCCCGTAGCGGGGATCCTTAGCGCGGATCGTACGGATGACTGCGGGGAAATCTTTTTTCGCGGGCATGGCTGCGTTCAGTTATGGTAGCTTTTAGGCAAGGAGTTTGCGAAGGAGGTCGTCGACGATTTTGGGGTTAGCTTTGCCTTTCGTGGCTTTCATTACCCTTCCCTTGAGGGCGTTGATGGCATTTTCCTTGCCGGATTTAAACTCTTCCACGGCCTTCGGGTTTTCTTCGATGGCTTGTTTGCAGTGGGCTTCTAATTCGCCAGTGTCCGTGGATTGTTTCAAGCCTTTGGCTTCGACGATGGCGGCCGGCATTTGTCCGGACTGGAACATTTCCGGAAAGATTTCCTTAGCGATCTGGCTGGAGATTTCCCCTTTGTCGACCAGCTCGACCAACTCCCCTATGTGCGCCGGGGTGACCTTGGATTCGCTGAGGGGCATGGAGCCGTGGTCGCAGGCGTTGGAGAGTTCACGCAGAAGGTCGTTGGCGATGAGGTTGGCTACCTGCTTGGGCTTGTTGCAGGTCTTGAGGGCTTCCTCGAAGAAGTCGGCCAGGGGCTTGTCCGGGCAGAGGACGGAAGTGATGGTGTAGGGGAGGCCGAGTTCCTCCATGTAGCGGCGCTGCTTGTCGAAGGGGAGTTCCGGGAGATCTTTGGCAAGGCGGTCGGTCCACTCCTTGGAGATCTTGACGGGCATTAGGTCAGGATCCGGGAAATAGCGGTAATCATGGGCCATTTCCTTGGATCGCATGGAGGTGGTGTAGCCTTCGTCGGCATTCCAGCGGCGGGTTTCCTGGACGATGGGTGTGCCGTTCTCCATGGCCAGGTTCTGGCGTTGGATTTCGTAGGCGATGCCGTTTCGGACGCCGGAAATGGTGTTCAGGTTCTTGATCTCGACTTTGGTGCCCAGTTTGTCTGAGCCGACAGGGCGGATGCTGACGTTGGCATCACAACGCATCTGCCCCTTCTCCATGTCGCATTCGGAGATCCCGGCGGCGACGAGGCAGTTCCTGAGAGCGGTCAGGTAGGCGAAGGCTTCCTCCGGGGAATAAAGGTCGGGCTCGGATACGATTTCGATCAGGGGTGTCCCGGCTCGGTTGTAGTCGACCAGGCTCTCGCTTTCGCAGTGGGTCAGCTTGCCCACGTCCTCCTCCAAATGGATCCGGGTGAGCTTCACTTTGCGGTGTTCACCCATGATGTTCCTGGAGGGGCCTTCCATCTCGATCTCCACTTCGCCGCCGTCACAAATCGGCTGGTCGTACTGGGAGATCTGGTAGTTTTTGGGCATGTCCGGGTAGAAGTAGTTCTTGCGGTCCCACTTGCAGGTATCCGGGATCTTGCAGCCCAGGAGGAGGCCTGCCTGGATCGTCATCTCAACGGCCTTTTTGTTCATGACCGGAAGTGTCCCGGGCATTCCTAGCACGACGGGGTTGGTCAACGTATTGGGCTCCTCTCCGTACCGGTAGGGCGCACGGGTGAACATCTTGGTCTCCGTCTTGAGTTGGACGTGGACTTCGAGGCCTATGACGGGTTCGTATTGCATGGAAGTTCTTGGTTCTTTGTTCTTGGTCTGGGAACCCGGGGCGGCCGGCCGTCAAAGCGTTGGATGGAGTTTCCAGTAGTCGTGGCGTTGCTCGAAACTGTGGGCGATGGAGAAAAGTTGCCCTTCTTTGAGGGGCTGGCCGATGATTTGGAGGCCGATGGGCAAGTTGCCGGAAGTCATGCCGCAAGGGATGGAGAGGGCGGGGATGCCGGCGAGGTTCACATTGATGGTGAAGATGTCGCTCAAATACATCGTGATCGGGTCGTCGATCCTTTCGCCGAGCTTGAAGGCCGGGCTGGGGGAGGTCGGGGTAAGGATGGCATCGACACTCTGGAAGGCCTTTTGGAAATCCTTGCGGATCAGGTTCCGCACTTTCTGGGCGCGGAGGTAGTAGGCGTCGTAGTAGCCCGAGCTGAGGACGAAACTGCCCAGGCAAATCCGGCGTTTGACTTCGGCACCGAAGCCCTCACCCCGGGACTTGAAGTAGATGTCGAGCGCATCGGTGGCCTCTTCGCTGCGGTGGGTGTAGCGGATGCCATCGTAGCGGGAAAGGTTGGAGGAGGCTTCGGCGGTCGCGATGATATAGTAAACTGGGATGGCCAGGTCGGTGTGGGGAAGTTCGATGTCAACGATTTCACAACCAGCGGCCTTGTAGCTTTCGATGGCGGCCTCGATCGATTTGCGGATTTCCGGGTCGAGGGAATCGGGGAAATATTCCTTGGGAACGCCGAGCTTCCATGGGCCTTTGTCGGATTTCAAGCCCTCCGTGCAGTTGGGGATTTCCCCTGCATAGGACGTAGAGTCCAGTGGGTCGTGGCCCGAAATGGCGTCGAAGAGCATGGCACTGTCCTCCACACAACGGGAGAACGGGCCAATTTGGTCCAGGGAGGAGGCGAATGCGATGAGGCCGTAGCGGGAAACCGTGCCGTAAGTCGGTTTCATCCCGACAATTCCACACAGGGCAGCAGGCTGGCGGATGGAGCCGCCGGTGTCACTACCGAGGGAAAGGATGGTCTGCCCAGCCGCCACACAGGCCGCGCTTCCGCCGCTGCTCCCTCCTGGCGTACGCTCCAAGTCCCAGGGATTGGCAGTCTTTTGGTAATAGGAAGTCTCGGTGGAAGAACCCATCGCGAACTCGTCCATGTTCACCCTCCCCCAGGGAATGGCACCAGCTGCCCCGAGCTTGGTAATGGCTGTGGCGTCATAGGGGGAGACAAAGTTTTCCAGGATGCGGCTGGAGGCGCGGGCTTTTTTGCCCTTCTCCACGATCAGGTCCTTGATGGAGACCGGGATGCCGTCCAGCGGGCCAAGCGTCTTTCCTGCGGCCCTGCGTTCGTCCGAAGCCTTGGCAAATTCCATAGCCTGGCCTTCGTCGAAGTCAAGGTAGGCTTTGACCTTACCATCCGTCCCTTTGGTCCTACCGATGACGGATTGGAGGAGTTCGGCCGAGGAAACGGACTTGTTGTCCAGCAGGCCGCGGATTTCTGTGGCGGTTTTGTAAAATAATTCGTCGGACATGGCTGTATTTCCCCTAGGGTTTTATGCGTCGTCGACAACTTTGGGCACAACCAGTTGATGGTCCCGCTTTTTGGGGGCGTTGGCCAAGGCTTCTTCGGGGGTGAACACGGAGCCGGGGGTATCTTGGCCCAGTACGTTGTACACAGGGAACGGGTGCGCCATCGGCTCTTCCCCGGAAACGTCGATTTCGTTCAACTTAGCAAAGTGCCCCAGGATGTCCTCCAACTGGGATGCAAAGAGCTTCTTTTCCTCTTCGGTCAGGGTGAGGCGGGAGAGGTTGGCGATGTAGTCGATGTCGATATGGGCGGTTTCGGACATTGGGGAAGTGCTTGGTTCTTGGTGCTTGGTTATTGTTTGTTGCCTTCGCCCTGGTTTGGTTTACTGCCTGAGCTCGTACGGGGTGCCGGAGGTCATCGCCTGGGTGATGGATTCGAAGGCTTGGTTCACTTCCTTTTCCTTGAGGGTACGTTCTGCGGACCGGAATTGGATGGCGAATGCGAGGCTCTTCCTTCCTTCCGGGAGGTGTTCGCCTTGGTAGTGGTCAAAAATGGTAACCGAATCGGCGGCGAAGTCATCAGGGCATGCGTCTGCTGCCGCCTTTTTGATTTCAGCCAGGACTTTCCCCGCTGGGATCTTTGCGTCCATTGCCAGAGCCAGGTCGCGGTTGGCGGGGGGGAAGTCGCTGAAGTTCGCAAAACTGGCCAAGCCAGCCTTTTTACGGAGGAGTTTCGGGGCGAAATGGCATGAACCTGCGAGGACGGTGCCCTTGATGTCGAGGTCGGAAACATGCTTGTGGTCCAGGATGCCACATTCAACAAAGACCCCCTTTTCGAGGCTTCCTGCAGAGGCGCTGTGGCCTTCTTGCCAGAGAGGGGCGTCGAGATGGGCAAATTCGAGGCTGTCCGCTGGGAAATTGGCGATCCCCAGGATGTCGTGGACGGTTTTCTTGGCCGTGAAAAAGTCATTCTGGGGGGAAGGGTGCCAATGACGGTGGAGCGGCTCCTGGAGCATCAGGAAGGAAATGGAAACCATCTCGACCACTTCCTTCCCGTCGAAGTGCCAAGTGCGACCCTTCTCGAAAAGTTTCCTTGGGTCGTTGCCCCTGGATTGGTTTAGCCTGAGGACTTCAAGCAGGCCGGGGATAAGGGAAGTCCGGAGGTGGGTTTGGTCACTGGCCAGGGGGTTGGCCAGGGTGAGCTTGTCGGCAGTTTGGCCCAGAAGTTTTACCACTTCCGCGCCGGAGCGAGTGCTATAAACGTAACATTCGTTGAAGCCGTTAGCGGAGAGGTGTTTGCCGGCATTGGTGTTGAATGTGGCGACGGTGTCGTCCTGGGTGTGGATGCCGGACATTTTCACCGGGCTAGCGGGGATATTGTGGGTTCCGTGGATGCGGAGGAATTCTTCGACAAGGTCGATCGGGCGCTCGATATCCGGGCGGAAAGCCGGGATGGAGACTGTCCAATTGCCTGCGCTGTCCTTGATAGAAATGCCGAGGCGCTGGAGGGTACCCTGGATGATGGAAGCCCCGACTTCGAAGCCGAGCTTCTTATTAAAATACTCCGGTGTGGTTTCGATCTCCGGGTTGCCCGCCGGGGCTTCGCCGGAAACGTACGGCGCGCCGGTATAAGTTCCACCAGCTAGTTCGAGGATCAGTTCGATGCAGCGGCGGGCGGCGTAGGTTGTGCAAGCTGGGTCGACACCGCGTTCGAAGCGGTAGGAGCTGTCCGTGGAAAGACCCAGTTTACGGGCGGTGAGGCGGACGGATTCCGGCTTGAACCAAGCCGCTTCTAAGACGATGTCCGTCGTGTTATCATCCACTTCTGCATCGATACTGCCCATGATCCCGGCCAGGACGAGGGGTCTTTCGGCATCTGCGATGACATGCATCCCCGGTGCCAGCTTGCGCTCCTTTTCGTCCAGGGTGGTGAGGGTTTCCCCTTCCTTTGCGCTCCGGACGAGGATTTTCCTGCCACGGAGTTTGGAGGCATCGAACGCATGGAGCGGTTGCCCGGTCTCCATCAGGATCCAGTTGGTGATGTCCACCACATTGTTGATCGGGCGTAGGCCAATGGCCTCAATGTCCTCCTGGAGCCACTTCGGGCTGGGGGCAATTTTCACACCGTGGATGCAGTGGGCGGTGTAGTGCGGGCAGAATTCGGGCTCTTCGACGGCGACACATTCCAGGAGGGGGGAAGTCCCGGTTTGCGGGGCGGAACTGTATTTCAGGTTCGGCTTCTTCATTTCCAAGTGGAAGAGGGCGGCCAGTTCGCGGGCGATGCCGATGACGGACAGGGCGTCCGGGCGGTTTGGGGTGACGGCGACATCGAAGACGGTCTCACCGTCCGGGAATACGTCATTGATCGGGGTGCCGATCTCGGGTCGTCCCTCCAAGATGAGGAGCCCGGAGTGGTCGCTGCCGAGGTTCAACTCCCGGGAACTGCACATCATTCCTTCGGATTTCACCCCCCTGAGCTTGGATTTTTTGATTTTGAAATTTCCTGGGAGGACTGCACCGGGCAGTGCGACGGGGACGCGGTCGCCTTCCTTGAAATTCTTTGCCCCGCAGACAATTTGGTGGAGTTCGTCCCCGCCGGTGTTGACTTCGCAAACACTCAGCTTGTCCGCATCCGGGTGTTGGCCCCTTTTGACTACTTCGCCGACCACGACGTTCACAAGCTGGGGGAGGCCGATGGTTACGACTTCCTCGACTTCCAGGCCGGAGAGGTTGAGCGCTTCTTCGATCTCCTGCGGGCTTTTGTCGATGTCGAGGTAGCGTTTGAGCCAAGTGAGTGTGAATTTCACGGTTTCTCGCTAAAGTTTTGGTATTAGGCGCTTTTGAACTGCTGAAGGAAGCGGAGGTCGTTTTGGTAGAAATGGCGGATGTCGTCGATACCGTGGAGGATCATGCAGATCCGTTCTATCCCCATGCCGAAGGCGTAACCGCTGACTTCTTCGGGGTCGTAGCCGACATGGCCGAATACATTGGGATCCACCATGCCGCACCCCATGATTTCAATCCACTTCCCGCTTAGTTTCTTGAGGTTGGACGTCTGCACGTCCATCTCGAAACTTGGTTCGGTGAAGGGAAAGAAGCTCGGGCGGAGGCGGGTCTTGGCGTCGCTTCCGAAAAGTTCCTTCACGAAATAATCCAGGAGAGCCTTGAGGTCGCGGACGGTCACGTTGGTATCAACATACAGGCCTTCGACTTGGTGGAAGTTGGCACTATGGGTGGCGTCCACTGTGTCACGGCGGAAGCACCTGCCCGGGGAAAGGATTCTGACGGGCGGCTTGCGTTTGGCCATGGTGCGGATTTGCACCGCGGAAGTGTGCGGGCGGAGGATAAAACTTTCGCCGTCTTTTTTCCTCTCCCCCTTGATCGCGAAATTGCCGGGCAGGAAATAGGTGTCCTGCATGTCCCTGGCGGGATGGCTGGCTGGCGTGTTCAGGGCGTCGAAGCAATGGAACTCCGTCTCCAACTCCGGCCCGTCCTCCACGGTGAAACCAATTTTGCGGAAGATGCCGATGATCCGGTCCCGGGTTTGGGTGAGCGGGTGTTCGGTTCCTGGGATGTCGTCTGGGAAGGGGAGGGTAGGGTCGATGGGCGGGCCGAGCTTGGCTGCTAGCTCCGCATAATCAATCCGTCCTTCAATGGCACGGAAGATGGCTTCGAGGGCCTGCTTGGCCTCGTTGACCTTTTTTCCGAAGGCGGGCTTTTCTTCCTTGGGAAGTTGGCCGATTGCCTTGGATGCAGAAGTGAGGGAGCCGTTGGGGCCTACAAAGGTGGCCTTGAAATCGGCCAGTTGGGGGCGTGTCCCTATGGCATCCTTCCCGGATTCCGCTTGCCCGACAAGTGCTTGCAGTTCCGCTTCCATGATGGGAAGGGCGGGTATTGGCAACAGGGCTTGTCAGCCCGTTGCTCAGGCCGCCTTAGCTTTCTCGACGAGGGAGTTGAACGCTGCGGGGGAGTCGATCGCGAGTTCGGAGAGGGACTTGCGGTTCAAGTCGATCCCGAGCTTTTTCAGGCCGTTCATGAAACGGCTGTAGCTGATCCCTTGTTCGCGGCAGGCCGCATTAATGCGGACGATCCACAACTTGCGGAACTCTGACTTCTTCTTGCGGCGGTCGCGGTAGGCGTATTTTTCAGCCCGGTCGACCGCATGCTTGGCATAGCGGAAGAGGCGGGAGGCGTTACCGAAATACCCGCGTGCTTTTTTGAGCACTTTCTTGCGGCGGGCCTTGGTGGCAGGTGCGTTGGTTGCGCGTGGCATGTTTTGTTCCTTTGTATTTTGTATGTGGGGGTATTGGCCGCCGAGGTCGCCAATCAATTAATCACCCCGGCGTCCGCGTTTGTCCGTTGGCTCCTTAGAGGCCAGGTGACATGGCATGCTTGATGTTGCGAGCCATCTTGTCGCTGGCCATCACTTGGTCTTGGCACATGCGGCGCTTTTGCTTTGTGTTTTTGTTGCGCAGCATGTGGCGCTTGCCGGCCTTCCGGAAGATTACCTTGCCGGTACCCGTGACCTTGAAGCGTTTTGCGATGGATTTCTTTGTCTTGTTCATGGGGAAAAGGGCAGCGAAAAAATCGACAAGCGGTGTTGATGTAAAGCCATTTTTAGGGAACCTTTGAAATTCGAAACATTGGAAATTCTTGGCCTGGGTTGCCCCTCGTGTTTCAAAAGCTTGACGAACAAGGTGTTTTCCAACATCCATGCGAGCTATGCTGAAGCTTGCCCCCCTTACCCTGACCCTACCCGCCGCACTCCTCGCTTTGGTTTTCTTTAGTGGTTGTGCCAAACGTGCCCAGTCCATGAATCCTTACAAAGAAGAGGAGTTTAACTTGCTTGGGATTTACCGGAGCAAGCCAAATTCCTTCAATCCTGTTTCCCCTGTGTCGTTGTCCATCTCGACGAAGGAGGTTATGCTTCAGCGGGAAAACTTCAGCGGGCGTGAACGTTCGTTCTTGTGGGGGCTAGTCACCTTCACGGACTATTGACCGGCAGATCCTGCTTGTGCCAGGGGAGAATTCGAACGTTTGCCGGTTCCTTGCCGGGATGGCTTCGGAACAACCGGGCAATTGTGCATTGCTAGATCCCAGGAGCGGGGGGAGTTGGTCTTTTGGTGAGTATGCCTCGATGGTCGCCTGTGCGGCTGAATACCTGGAAGGACGGGGGATCAGCCGGGGTTGCAGGACTTTGGTGATGGTGCGCCCTGGGTTGGAACTGGTTGTCTTGGTATTCGCTTTGTTCCAGTTGGGGGCAGTGCCGGTGGTGATCGACCCGGGGATGGGGTTAAAGAATTTCCGGGCTTGTGTCGCCCGGACTCGGCCTAAGGCGATGGTCGGGATTGGGGTTGCTGTTGGGTTATCCCTGTATTTTGGAAAGGAGTTTGCTTCTGTGGAGACCCGTGTGCTAGTTAGCGGAGGGTTTCTAAGGCGGATTTCGATGATGGGGCGGAGGAGCCTTTCTCCCGCTTGGGCGGATCCGGGGGATTTGGCGGCGATTTTGTTTACATCCGGATCCACGGGTGCGCCGAAGGGGGTATGC
>JAYPDO010000009.1:0-31948 GCA_038125285.1 Opitutia bacterium | reverse complement strand
ATGCTACCAACACCGCCATTTTGATGCCCAGGTGCGTTTGGTGCAGGAGGTTTATGGTATCATGCCAGGTGAGGTCGACCTGCCTTTGCTCCCATTGTTTTCGCTTTTCAATCCTGGGCTCGGGATGACGACTGTCGTCCCGCCGGTAAACCCTGCGAAGCCGGCCAAGGCCAATCCTGCCGCTATTGTCCGAGCAATCCAGGACAATGCGGTGACCAATAGCTTTGGCTCTCCGGTACTATGGCGTTTGATCGTCCGGTATTGCGAGAGGAAAAGGATCGAGTTGCCCGGCTTGAAAAGGGTGTTGATGGCCGGGGCTTCCGTCCCCCCGGAATTGATAGAGGAGTTGCTGGCCGTCGCTCCGAACGCTGAAATCCATTCGCCTTATGGTGCCACGGAATGCCTTCCGGTTTGCAACGTGACGGCGGCGGAGATCCTCGGGGGCCTTGCTGACAAGACCGCAATTGGGCAGGGAACCTGCGTGGGCAGGGTAGTGCCAGGGATGGATGTACGGGTCGAACCCCCGGACGGCGCGGAAAATTACATCCCATTCGCCGACGAATACCAGGTCGGGGAGATACAAGTTTCTGGCCCTGTGGTCACGGAAGGGTACGACCAGCTTCCTGAAGCCACTTCCTTGGCCAAGCTCCGGACGGGCGATGGGAAGCTGTGGCACCGGATGGGGGACTTGGGATACTTTGATGGGGAGGGAAGGCTTTGGTTTTGTGGGAGGTTGGCGGAGCGGGTCGTCACCAGTAACGGCGAAGTCCTGTTCACTGACTGTTGCGAAGCCATTTTTAACCGGCACGCCCGGATTTTCCGCAGCGCTTTGGTTGGCCTGGGTGAGCCAGGGAAGCAAGTGCCCGCGATCATCGCGGAGCCCGAAAACGGTTTGTTCCCCCGGGACGGGATAGAGCGCAGGTTGCTCCTCGGGGAAATGCGGGAATTGGCCCAGGCAAATCCGATGACCAGCGGCATCCAGCATTTCTTCCTGCACAAGGGCTTCCCGGTGGATGTCCGCCACAATGCAAAAATCCACCGGCTCACCCTGGCTCGGGAATTTTCGGGGAAGGTCCAGCCGTGAAAGCGTTGGTGACTGGCGGTGGTGGCTTTGTCGGCATGGCGGTAGTTCGGCGTATGCTGGAAAGGGGAGTGGAGGTTACCTCCATCGGCCGTTCCCCCCAGCCTGGGTTGGAGAAAATGGGTGTGCGTGTGGTCCAGGGCGATTTGGCGGACGAAGCCGTGGTTGCCTCTGCGTGCAAAGGGATGGATGCCGTCTTTCATGTCGCCGCGAAGGCCGGGGTGTGGGGAAGCCGGGAATCCTTTTTTGAAGCCAATGTAACCGGAACCCGCAATGTCCTGGCCGGTTGCCGGGAAGGGGGTGTCGGGAGGTTGGTTTATACCAGTACCCCGAGTGTCGTATTTAATGGGGGCGAATTTACTGGGGAAGACGAATCCCTGCCCTACGGCTCGAACTGGCTTTGCCACTACGCGGAGACCAAGGCCATCGCGGAACAGGAAGTCCTCCTGGCCAATGGCTCTGACGGCCTCTATACGGTTGCACTCCGCCCGCATTTGGTCTGGGGTATTGGCGACCCTCACCTCCTGCCCCGCGTCATCGCCCGTGCCCAGGCCGGGAAGTTGAGGATCATCGGGGACGGGACGAACATAGTGGACATTTCCCATGTCGACAATGTGGCTGACGCCCATCTCCTCGCCCTGGATGCCCTCTGCAAGGGAAAGGCCGCGGGCAAAGCCTACTTCCTTTCCCAAGGGGAGCCGGTCGTCCTTTGGGACTGGATCAACGGTATCCTCCAACAGCTTGGGATTCCCCCGGTGACCCAGAAAGTATCCCCCGGGTTGGCTAAAGCCTTGGGCGGGTTCCTTGAAGGGGTTTGGAACACCTTCCACCTTGATGGCGAACCCCCGATGACCCGCTTTGTCGCTGTCGAACTTGCCAAAAGCCACTTTTATAGCATCGAGGCCGCCAGGCGGGATTTGGGATATGTGCCAAAAGTGACCACAACCCAAGGGGTGGACGCTTTTGTACAGCACTGGAAGGCCACACAATCCTAGACAGGCAAAGGAATTAGCCCGGGCATGAGGGAAATTCATGTTTTGCCTTCAGGAATCTGCTCAATTTTGACCAGTCCCATTCCGTTGGGGTCTTCGGACGGGACTTGATTGGGTGATTCCGTGTAATTTCATCCCTCCAAACGGGATTGGCACGCCGGTTGCATGAAGGTGCGCCAATTTCTCCGTGAACCCCGTTCCCGGATTTAACCCGAGATACCCTCAACCCACCAATGAAAACCCACATCAAGTTCCCACTGTTCAAGCTGCTGCTGGCATTCGCTTGTGGCATCTTTACCTCTTCACCCGTGCTGAAGGCACAAGATGCCGCCTCGGCAGCTGCCCCTCCCGCACCAGCGCCCAGTGTGGAAGAGCTTCAGACATATGCCAAGTTCATGGAGTCCCAGGATGCCGCCCACTTCACGGTGGACAACTTGTGGATCCTGATCGCCTCCTTCCTGGTCTTTATCATGCACCTCGGGTTCTCCACCCTGGAGTCAGGCCTCTGCCAGAAGAAGAACACGGTCAACATCCTCTTCAAAAATGCTTTCATCATCGCAATGGGGGTTCTGACCTACTTCTTTGTCGGGTTTAACACCCATTACCCCGGTGCAGTGAAAAGCGATGAGAACCCCGACGGCTGGAACGGTTATTTCCACTTAGGCGGACCTGTGACCAACTCCTTCGACGATGAACAGAACGTGGCCGAGGATGGTAAACCGACCCACAAGACAGAGGCTTTCTCCAATCTTACAAATGAGTATGCCTCCTACACTTATTGGACTGATTTCCTCTTCCAAGCCATGTTTGCCGCCACCGCCGCCACCATTGTATCAGGTGCCGTTGCCGAGCGGGTCAAGCTGTCCGCCTTCCTGATCCACTCAACCATCCTTGTTGCTATTGGCTACACTGTGGCCGGGTCCTGGCACTGGGGTACCGGCTGGCTCAGCAGCCTGAAATCAGGTGCTTTCTACGACTTTGCTGGATCCACGGTCGTGCACGCCTTCGGAGGGTTTGCTGCCCTGGCCTTCGTCCTGGTACTCGGCCCTCGCAAAGGCAAGTACGGTAAGGACGGCAGCATCAAGCCGATCGTCGCCCACAACTTCCCCTTGGCCGCCATCGGGGTATTCCTATTGTTCCTAGGATGGTTCGGGTTCAACGGCGGTTCCGTACTCAGTGCTGATCCCGCAGGTGTCTCCCTCGTTTGTGTGACCACTGCCCTGGCCGCTTGCGGAGGTGCCATCGCCTCGATTATCACATCTTGGGTTTCCCTCAAAAAGCCTGACCTCTCCATGGCGCTCAACGGCTTCCTTGCAGGACTTGTCGGGATCACCGCTGGCGCTGACGCCATCGCTCCCATGCAGTCCATCATCGTCGGTGCTATCGCCGGTGTGATCGTGGTTTTCTCCATTATTGCCATTGACCGTGCCAAGATTGACGATCCTGTCGGCGCCGTCTCCGTACACGGTGTCTGCGGTGTCTGGGGTACGTTGGCTGTCGCCATCTTCGGCGGAGCCAACATGCAAAGCCAAATTACCGGCATAGTGGCCGTCTGCGCCTTCGCATTCGTCTTCTCCTATGCCCTTGCGGTCATCCTGAAGTCGGTCATGGGAATACGCGCCTCTGAAGAGGAAGAGCACCGTGGCCTCGACATCACTGAACACGGCCAAGAAGCCTATGCAGGCTGATCCACCCAGAGATAATCCCATAATTTAGGAATTCCAAATCCATGAAACTCGTAAAAGCTATCATCAAGCCCTTCAAGCTGGAAGAAGTGAAAGAAGCCCTCTCTGAAATCGGGGTAGAAGGCATGACTGTCAGCGAAGTCAAAGGCTTCGGCCGCCAAAAAGGTCATACAGAAATCTACCGCGGGAGCGAATATACCGTGGACTTCCTTCCCAAGGTCAAAATCGAGATCGTTGTCAACGACGACCTCGTAATGAAGGCTGTGGAAGTGGTCACCGGAGCCGCGAAAACCGGCAAAATCGGGGACGGCAAAGTGTTCGTCATCCCGGTTGAAAACGCCGTCCGAATCCGTACCGGCGAAGACGGCAACGAAGCCCTCTGACCCTCTCTTAAACCGCTAGTTTAATTCAGGATAATCCAGCAACATGGGCCGGCTTCTCAAGCAGGGGGAAGCCGGCCTTTTTGCGTATTTGGAATAGGTAGTTTCGATAACTGTTTGCTTGTTGGCTGATAGGGAAGGGTTCCCGTCTCCCACTTGAACCTTGCAATCCAGCCTTGGATCAAACAGGGATCGATTCATGGTCACGAACAAACAAGCCACCTGGGGCGGGAGGTTTTCCGAAGGCCCCGCCGAATTGATGCAGCACTTCAGCGAGTCCGTTTCCTTCGACAAACGGCTCGCACCCTTTGATATAGAAGGCAGCATCGCCCATGCCCGGATGCTCCATCATGTGGGCTTGTTGACCGCTAAAGAGGCCGACGACATCGAGCAAGGCCTCCGCTCCATCCTGGAGGACATCGCCAACGGGGAAATGGTTTGGGACGAGGCGCTCGAAGATGTCCATATGAACATCGAGCAGGCCCTCCTTAAAAAGACCCCTGCCGCCGCCAAGCTCCACATGGGCAGGAGCCGCAACGACCAAGTCGCCACCGACATGCGGATGTTTTTCCGTCACGCCTGCCTTATGCTCGTTGGCGAAGGCATTTACCCGCTCCTCCGCGTCTTACTCGAACTCTCAGACGATTTCCGGGATGTCATCATTCCCGGCTATACCCACCTGCAGCGCGCCCAGCCCGTCTCCGTTGCCCACCATTTCCTCGCTTACATGGAAATGTTCGGGCGTGACCAAGAACGCTTCCTCCGCGTAATCGAAGATGCCTCCGTTTGCCCCCTCGGGTCCGGTGCAATTGCAGGGACCACTCTTCCGATCAACCGTGGCTTCGCGGCCAAGGAACTTGGTTTTGTAGACGAAGAAGGCTTCCCGGTCGTCACCGCTAATAGTATGGATGCCGTAAGCGACCGCGATTTGTTTTTTGACTTTCTCCATGCCTGCGCCGTTTGCGGGACTCACATTTCACGGATCGCCGAAGATTTGATCATCTGGAGTAGCTCCGAATTTGGCTTTGTCACCCTCCCTGACGCATTTACAACTGGCTCCAGCCTGATGCCACAGAAGAAGAACCCGGATTCCCTGGAACTGCTCCGCGGTAAATCCGCCCGCCTACAAGGTAACCTCCAGACCCTCTTCACCCTCGTTAAAGGCCTCCCCCTTACCTATAACCGTGATCTCCAGGAGGACAAACCTCCCGTTTTCGATTCCTACGACACCCTCCTCATGTGCCTCGAGGTTCTCCGGGAAACGCTCCATGGTACCTCTATGAACCCTATCCGCTGCGCCAAGGCCGTCTCAGACCCACTCCTCCTGGCCACTGACCTAGCCGACTACCTTGTTCTCAAGGGAGTTCCTTTCCGCGAGGCCCACCACGCAGTAGGAGCCATGGTATCCGCCTCAGAGAAAGCTGATGTGCACCTGGACCAGCTCGACGACGAAACCGCCAAGGCCATTTGTCCTGCACTTGGGGACGACTGGCGCGAAGTCTTCGAATTGGAGCGGGCCATGGCCGCAAGGAAGGAGCCCGGTATGCCCGGCCCCGACCAAATCAACGCCCAGATCGAACGCTGGGAAGCCCGTCTCGACAACCTCGGCGACCTCCTCGTCGATGGCGACGAGGAAGAGTAAGGGGGTCAATCGCAGAATTTAGAATCCATTCGAATGTTCTAAATCCTATGTTTGACCCCATTGCCGCGAAACACGAATTGTCATGGTCTGCCAAATTACCACCCGCCGTAAATTCCTGATAGCCACCTCCGCCCTCGCAGGATTCCAGATCCTGCCTTCCGGCTTGCTAGCCAATTCACCCAATGGCAAGCTCTGCACCGCCCATATCGGAGTCGGGGGCAAGGGTAGTGTCGATACCAGTTCCATTGCTGCGGATAGCCGGACACAAGTCATCGGCCTTTGTGATGTGGACAAAAACCGCCTGGATGGCAAAGGCAAGAGGGGGCTTTCCGCGAAATTCCCCGATGCCCTGAAATTCCGGGATTACCGCGAAATGCTGTCCGCCCTGGGGGACAAGGTCGACGCCCTCTCCATTTCTACACCCGACCACACTCATTACCCGGCCACCCTCGCCGCGATGGGACTCGGCAAACATGTTTATACTCAGAAACCCCTGACCAACAACCTCTCCGAAGCCCGCCATCTTATGGAAACTGCACGGGCTAAAGACGTTGTGACCCAGATGGGGATCCAGAATAAGTCCACTTATGGGTACCGGATGTCCAAACGCTTTATCCAGGACGGCATCATCGGGAAAGTCAGCAAGGTTTACGTCTGGTCATACAAAGATTGGGGCTATGACGGCGCACCCTACACGGGGGAAGACCCGGTTCCGGCTTATCTTGACTGGAACCTTTGGCTCGGCACTGCCCCCGAACACGCTTTCCTGGAAGGCAAATACCACCCGGGCAACTGGCGGCGCATCATCGATTTTGGTTGTGGGACACTCGGGGACATGGGCGTCCATATCTTCGACACCCCCTTTGACGCCCTCGCCCTCAAAGCCCCCAAGTGGGTCATGGCCGAAGCACGCGAACCCAACCACTTTAGCCTCCCGACCAAGTGCAAGGTAAGCTACGGTTTCGAGCCGACCCAATACACCACCAAGGACTTCCAATGGACTTGGTACGACGGCCAATATTCCCCGCCCAGTGGCAGCCCCGACCTAAAGTTACCGGAGGGAGAAGAATTCCCGAACCAAGGAGCCATGTTTGTCGGGGAAAAGGGCCGCATGCTCCTGCCCCACATCGCCGGCCCACGGTTCTTCCCCAAGTCGATCTACGAAACCCTCAAAAAGGGGGACATCCCCCAACGGGTCAACCACTACACCCAATGGATCGACGCCATTTTCGGCTCCGGTGAAAAGCCCTCCGCCAACTTCGACTACGCCGCCCCCATGTCGGAAACCGTCCTCCTCGGCGTCGTCGCCAACCAACACCCCGGCCAGAAACTCGAATGGGACTCCTGCCAAGCCCGCTTCCCCAATTTCCCCGAGGCGGAAAAGTTTGTGAAGAGGGAGTACCGGAAGTTCTGAGCAGGGCTGGATAAGGGGTTACCTGGAGTAATGGTACCTAGCCAGGGCGATCCAGAGTTCATCCCCAGAATCTTTGTAAACCAGGCGATGTTCTTCCGTTATCCTTCTTGACCAATAACCACTGTAGTTCTCTCTCAGGGCTTCCGGTTTTCCAATCCCGGTGCATGGTCGATTCGAGGTCTTTCCTGGCCGAGTTGTAGGAAATCACGTTCATAGGCTTAGGATTGCTTGATTGAAAAATTGGGCTAGGGTTTTTTGCCCACTTTCCAACCAGTTAATTTTGAGCCATGTCACGCAAGCAGTCAGGGCATTTTCAGGCCGATGTGTTCCGTCCCGCGTTCTCTTGCCAGTTGGATCTGGCGTTGCCTTTCACGCAGGGCGTCCAGCTTTTCTGGATCAGGGTTTTCGGAGCAAAAGGGGCAGTGGACGCCTTCCTCGTAGGCAGGGTCTTGGCAGTCTTCGGAGTCGAGGGGATGGCCGCAGGCGTGGCAGGCGATGTGTTCGCCTTCTTTCATGCCGTGGCCTACGGAGACGCGGTGGTCAAAGACGAAGCATTCGCCTTCCCAGAGGCTTTGTTCTTGGGGGACTTCTTCGAGGTAGCGGAGGATTCCACCGTGGAGTTGGAAGATGTTTTTGTAACCATGGTTGAGCATGTGGGATGAGAGCTTTTCACAGCGGATGCCTCCGGTGCAGAACATGGCGATCTTGCGATCTTTGTCATCGTCAAGGTTTTCGGCGATGTAGTCTTTGATCTGTTTGAAGGAAAAGGTGCGTGGGTCGATGGCGCCTTGGAATGAGCCTATGTGGGTTTCGTAGGTGTTGCGGGTGTCAAGGAGCAAGACTTCGGGATCCTCAATCAATTCGTTCCAGTCCTCGGGCTGGACGAGGCGGCCTGTTTGCTCGTAGGGCTTGGCGTCGGTCTCGCCGAGGGTGACGATCTCCTTTTTGAGGCGTACTTTCATCCTATGGAAAGGCCTTTCTGTGGCGTGGGAATGTTTGACGATAATGTCAGCCAGCCGGGGATCCCTACGGAGGTAGGCAAGGACTTCCGCCATCCCTTTTTCTGAGCCGGCGATCGTCCCGTTGATCCCTTCCGGGGCGAGGAGCAGCGTACCGACGATACCATTGCCCTGGCATTCGTCCAGGAGAGGCTTTTGCAGGTCGCGGAAATCGTCGAGGGGGACGAATTTGTAGAGGGCGGAGACGTGGTACATAGGACAAAGGAATGATCGGTGTGATAGGTCAGATTCGACAGATAGGACAGATCAAGATTAACTATTCGCAAGGACGTAGGTGGTAATTTCCCGCCACTCTTCGTCGATACCGCCTTTGTTTCGGATGGCAGGGCGGCCTGCCCGGGAGTACCAGTAGGCGGCGTTGCCGAGGTCACCTTCGATGCGGTGGAGGAGGGCGTGGATCCAGGAACCGGTCTCGGTGTGGATGTCCTGGGCGACGTTGTGGGCGGGGTGCCAGCGATCTTTTTTTGTGAGCCAGAGGGCTTCCAGTTCCGGGGGCAGGCCGGCGGGAGGCTGGTCGTTATCAGCGACGGATTGTGCGAATTCGGTGATGGTCATGTTCTTGGTCCATGGTATATTTGCTGATCCCGGGCTTGTGACCTCAGGTTCACTGGCTCCGGGCTTCGGCCATTTGGCGGACTTTGGCGAAATCGGCGGCAAAGATGCGGATGCCTTCGGCGAGTTTTTCCGTGGCCATGGCGTCTTCGTTGAGTTCCCAGCGGAAGCGTTTTTCGTCAAGGTGGATGTGCGGGATGTTAAGGTTGGCGGACGTGACGGGGTCGAGTTTGCGTACCACGGGTTGGCCGCTGGCCTGGAGTTCGTCGAGAAGGGCGGGGCCGATGGTGAGCAGGTCGCATCCGGCGAGCCCGAGGATTTCCCCGGTGTTGCGAAAGCTGGCGCCCATGACCTCCGTACCGTAGCCGTGCTTTTTATAGTAATGGAAAATCTCGTGGACGCTTTTCACGCCAGGATCCTCCTCTGCGGAGTACTCTTGGCCAGTCTTGGCCTTGTACCAGTCCAGGATGCGCCCGACGAAGGGGGAGATTAGCTTGGCTCCGGCTTCCGCGCAAGCGATGGCTTGGGTGAGGGAGAAGAGGAGGGTGAGGTTGCAGTGGATCTTTTCCTTTTCGAGGATTTCCGCTGCACGGACGCCTTCCCATGTGCTAGCGATTTTGATGAGGATGCGCCCCCGGTCTACGCCCGCTTTTTCGTAGAGTTTGATAAGGGTGCGGGCTTTGGCGACCGTGGCTTTGGCATCGAACGAGAGTTGGGCGGGGACTTCCGTGGATACCCGGCCCGGCACAATTTGTAGGATTTCGAGCCCGAAGTTGACCAGTAGCAAGTCGAGCGCTTTCTCGATGTCCCCGGCTGCATCCCGGACGGCTTTGTCCACAAGGTGCGCATATTGCTCCTGGCTTGCGGCCTTGAGGATGAGGGACGGGTTGGTGGTGGCGTCCTGGGGTTGGTACTTCTCCATGAGGGCGAAGTCCCCGGTGTCTGCCACGATGGTCGTGAGCCCTTTGAGGGAGTCTAATGTAGAGGCCATTTCCTCGCTTTAATAAAAATGTAAAAAAAGTTGAAGTTTGACTTGATCCTGAGGGGGGAACCCTCCATTTTCACCGGCTCATTTTTTCCCGCACCCCCCAAATTTCTATAAGGACGGGAAAAGCAAAACCAAAAAAGGGCTATCCTCCTCCCCAAAGAACCTCAAACAGAATTTTCCATGAAGACAACGCTTCCTAAAGTCGATGCCATCGAACGCAAGTGGTGGATCGTGGACGCCAAGGACATGATCTTGGGCCGTCTCAGCGTTAAAGTAGCCAACGTCCTGCGTGGTCGCCACAAACCGATTTACACCCCGCACATCGACACCGGCGACTATGTTGTCGTTATTAATGCGGACAAAGTGCGCCTCACTGGCAACAAGGAGCAACAGAAGGACTACATGTTCTATTCTGGTTACTTCGGCAACGAGAAGCACATCAATGCCTCGGACATGCGGAAGAAAAACCCGGCGTTCCTCATTGAGAACGCGGTCAAGGGCATGCTTCCCAGGAACAAACTTGCCCGGCAAATGCTCAAGAAACTCCGGGTATTCGCCGGGGAGGAGCATGCCCACGAGGCCCAGCAGCCCCAACCCCTCGAAATCTGAACCCTCAACACACATGAAAGCCACCGCTAACCACCCTGTCTTCGCCGCCATCGGCCGCCGCAAGTGCGCCACAGCCCGCGTCCGCCTCCAAGAAGGCCAAGGCCGTATTAAGATCAATGGCAAGGACTCCGAGCAATATTGCGGGCTCGAAGTTTTCCAACGTGAACTCCATGCCCCTCTCAAGACCACTGAGAAGCAAGGCCGGTTCGACCTTCAGATCAATGTGAACGGTGGCGGGTATGTCGGCCAAGCACAGGCCATCCGCCTCGGCATCGCCCGGGCATTGGAAAAGTTTGACGAAGAACTCCGCAGCCCCCTGAAGTCCGCCGGATTCCTCCGACGGGACGGTCGTGTGCGCGAACGCAAAAAGTCCGGCCAGCCCGGGGCTCGCAAGCGGTTCCAATTCTCCAAGCGTTAAACGTCGGAACCTTTGCAATTTTCCAAAGCCCTCCTCTGGCCCTGCCGGGGAAGGGCTTTTTTTATTTTTAAATTTCGATTCGTTTCCTTTCCAAAAATTTTCCCACTAGAACCACTATGGCTACCGAAATCCTAGCCGGCGTTATTGGCGCCTCCGGTTATTCCGGGATCGAACTTCTTCGCCTACTCGACGGCCATCCAAACTTCAGTGTCACCCTTGCCAACTCCCGGAAGCTTGCCGGGCAACCGGTCCCTTCGGCATACCCAGCATTGCGGGGGCGGTTGCAGGGCTTGGAATTCACGGATTCCCAGCCTACCGAACTGGCATCTGCCCCGGAGGAGCTTTTCTTTTTGGCACTCCCCCATGGCGTTGCGGCCGAATTTGCACGCCCGTTATATGACGCAGGGAAGACGGTCATCGATTTGAGCGCGGACTTCCGGCTTGGTTCCGCAGGGCTATACAAAGATTACTATGGCACCGACCATCCCGACCCGGAACTTCTGGCCGCGGGTGCCTACATTATCCCGGAGATCCATGGGATGGCGGGGTACGAAAACCACCGCCTTTTCGCCTGCCCGGGTTGTTACCCCACCAGTATCCAGCTTCCTTTGACACCGCTTATCCGGAACAGGGTCGTCGGGACGGAGGGGATTGTGATCTGTAGTTACAGCGGCGTAAGCGGCGCGGGCAAAAAAGTGGACGAGATGTACCTCTACTGCGAACGGGACGAAAGTGCCCGTGCCTACGGCCTCCCAAGGCACCGGCACCTTTCGGAGATCGAAGAGCAGCTGGGCATCGCTGCCGGGGGCAAGGAAGTGACCGTGCAATTTGCCCCCCACCTTGCCCCGATGAAGCGGGGGATCCACTCCACCCTATCCGTCCCAGCCGTCGGAACATTGGAAGAGGTGTACCGGGTGTGGGAAAAAGCCTATGAGGACAGCCCGCTTGTCCAGGTCCTCCCCACAGGGGAATTCCCTGACACCGCCCATGTCGCCGGGACTTCGCGGGCGGACATTTCCGCTGTCCATGACATCCGGACTGGGCGTTTCATCCTCACCAGCGTGATCGACAACCTTCTAAAGGGCGCGAGCGGGCAGGCCGTACAGATTGCAAACTTGCGGTACGGTTTCCCTGAAACCGCCGGACTCCTTTAACCCAGGCACAACCACCATGGCCACCGAAATCCAATACAGCCAACCTTCCGGTGCGGTTTCCCACGTCGCCGGCTTCCAATCCGCAGCAGTATCCTGCGACATACGGAACAAAGGGAACGACCGCCTGGACCTCTGCATCCTCCATTCGCCCGCGCCTTGCAATGCCGCCGGGGTATTTACCAAGAACGACATCGTGGCCGCCCCCGTCGTCCAATGCCGTGAAGTCCTTTCTTCGGGCAAACCTGTGCACGGAGTCGTTTGCAACAGCGGCAATGCCAATGCTTGTACTGGCGGGCAAGGGGACGAAGACGCCCGGACAATGGCGCGTGAAGCTCACACCCAGACCAGCTCCCCGGAGGGAAGTTTCCTTGTTTGCTCCACTGGCCGGATCGGCGAGTTGTTGCCCATGGGCAAGATCACCCCAAAAATAGCGGAGTGTGCCGGGAGCCTTTCCCCGACTCGGGAAAACGCCGAAGCTTCGGCCCGGGCGATCCTGACCTCTGATACCAAGCCCAAGGAAGTCCTCGCCCAATGGCAGGAGGATGGGAAAACGGTTTCCATCGGAGCGATTGCAAAAGGTGCCGGCATGATCGAGCCGAACATGGCCACGATGCTCGCATTTGTTTTTACGGATGCTGAAATTGAAGCTGGGCTTCTGAAGGAACTCCTGACCAACGCCACCAACCAGTCCTTCAACCGGATCACAGTGGATGGGGACATGAGTACGAACGACACGGTTCTTCTCCTGGCCAATGGAGCGTCGGGGGTGAAGATCGGCCAGGATACCCCGAAAGCTCTCCAAACCTTCCAGGATGCCCTAAACCGAATTTGTTATGACCTGGCCCACAAGATTGTGTCGGACGGGGAGCGGATTACGAAGGTCGTCCGGATCGAAGTATCCGGCGCCTTAAGTAGTGATGCGGCGGAGAAAGTTTGCCGTGCCATCGGGAACTCCTTGCTGGTGAAATCATCCTGGTACGGGAACGACCCCAACTGGGGCCGGTTGGTCGATGCCGCAGGATATGCCAGGGCGGGGATCCAGATGGGGAAGATCGACCTCCATTATGATGAGGTTCCCGCCTTGCTCCAAGGTGTCCCCCAAAGTGGGAACAAGCCGGAATGGAAGACCGTGGTTTCCAAGAAAGATTTCACCATCCACATCAACTTGAACCTGGGGGAGGGCACTGGCTGGATCCTCTCCACCGACCTGTCCGAAGGCTACGTAAATTTTAATAAAAGTGAATAATACCCCGCCACTCCATACCATTGACCCTTACACCAAGGCAAAAGTCCTCCTGGAGGCGTTGCCTTATGTCAAAAAATTCCGGGACTCCCTCTTTATCGTCAAATACGGCGGGGCGTTCTTGGATGAAAACAACACGGAGATGCAAGAGAGCATTGCGCAGGACATCCTGTTCCTATCCCTGGTCGGGATCCGTGTGGCATTGGTCCACGGGGGAGGGAAGGCGATTACCCGTGCCCTTGCGGCCAACAACTTGGAGACCCGATTTATCAACGGCCTCCGGTACACGGACCAGGTCAGCATGAGCATTGTGGAGAAGACCCTCAACGAGACCGTCAACAACCAGATTTGCGACACGATCAGGAAGGTCGGCGGAGTACCGGCGCCAACCCCTGGGCAGCGTGTCTTTTCCTGTGAGAAACTGCTCCAGGACTCACCAGAAGGCTCGTTTGACCTGGGCTATGTGGGTAAGATTACCGGTGTCTCGCCGATCGAAGTGAAGGCCCCGCTTTCCGAAGGGCAAATCCCTGTGATCAGCTGTGTCGCGGAAGGTGAGGAGCAGTCCGTTTACAACACAAACGCAGATGTGGCCGCCGCCGAATTGGCCGCTTCCCTACACGCGCGCCGTTTGGTTTATCTTTGCGATGTCCCCGGACTCCTCCGGGATCCCTCCGACCCTTCCACATTGATTTCTTCCCTCCATGTCTCCGAAGTGCCCAAGCTCAAGGAAGATGGCGTCATCACCTCCGGCATGGTGCCAAAGATCGACAGTGCATGCTATGCAATCCAAAACGGGGTCCACAGGGTCCACTTGATCGAAGCCGCGCAGCCCCAGAGCCTCCTGCTCGAAATCTTCACGGACAAGGGGATCGGGACGGAAATCACCATCCAGGAAAGTGAAAACCCATGAAATCCATGGACACCCTCCAGCTTTACGAAAACTTCGTCCTCAAGAATTATGCCGCGCCGCCTTTGAACATCGTCCGCGGGGAAGGCTCATGGGTTTTGGACGGGGAAGGGAAGAAGTACTTGGATTTTACCAGCGGGGTCGCAGTCAATTCTATCGGCCATTCCCATCCCTTGTGGGTCTCGGCAATCATGAACCAAGCCCGGATCCTGGGCCACTGCAGCAACTTGTTCGCCCATCCCTGCCAAGCCCAACTGGCGCAGAAACTCACGACCCTTCTGGGGAAAGGGGAAGTCTTCTTTTGCAATTCGGGAACCGAGGCCACTGAAACCCTGATCAAACTTTCCAGGCTCCATGGGAAGGATTCCGGGAAGTTTGAGGTCATCACCGCAAGGAACTCCTTCCATGGGCGTACCTTCGGCGGGATGAGCGCCACCGGTCAGGAAAAGACCCAGGCCGGCTTCCACCCACTTGTGCCAGGTTTTGTCCATGCCGAATTCAATAATTTGGACAGCTTCCGCGGTGCGGTTACCCCCAGGACCTCTGCCATCCTAATCGAGACGATCCAAGGGGAAGGCGGGATCCATCCGGCAACACCGGAATTCCTTTTGGGGCTTCGGAAACTTTGCGACGAGCATGGCCTTTTGCTGCTCATGGATGAAATCCAGTGCGGAGTTGGCAGGACAGGGGAGTGGTTCGCATTCCAGCCCTATGGCATCCCTGCGGACGCAGTTGCCATGGCCAAAGGCTTGGGCGGAGGGTTCCCCATCGGGGCGGCGTGGATGTCCCCTAAGTCGGCGTCCCTTTTCAAGCCCGGTACTCACGGGAGCACTTTTGGCGGCAACCCCCTGGCTTGCGCGGCTGCCCTGGCCGTCTTGGAGGTGATCGAGGAAGAAGGCTTGTTGGAGAAGGTAAAGGAATTGTCCGGATGGTATCTTGGCGAGCTGGAAACCCTGGCTTCCCAGTATCCGGGGACGATCCTTGGCCATAGGGGCAAAGGCTTCCTGATCGGCCTCCAACTGGCCGGCGACCCAGCGCCCCTGTTGGCCAAAATCCGCGAAAACGGCTTGCTCGCTGTTCCAGCCGCGGGCAACGTCCTGCGGCTCCTTCCGCCCCTTACCGTTAGCAAAAAAGAGCTCCAAACCAGCCTCGACATTCTCCACAAAACCTTATCCTCCCCCGCTTCCTAGCCCAAACGGGATACCCCATTATCCTACCCGCCATGGACAAGACCCTACATTTCCTCAAAGAAAACGATTTCGACGCAGCCCGCCGCAAAGAACTCTTTTCCTTCGCAGCTCATTGCAAAGACCACCGGTTTGGCCATCCCAAACCCTTGGCAGGACAGACTTGGGGGATGCTCTTTTTTAAAAATTCCACGCGCACGAGGGTTTCCTTTGAAGTCGGGCTTGGGGACTTGGGCGCCCGTGTGGTCGTCCTCGACAAAAGTACCATGCAAATCGGACGCGGAGAGAGTATAGCTGACACCGCAAAGGTTTTTTCCCGGTATCTGCATGGCCTCATCATCCGTTGTTTCGAACATGAGGTTCTGACCGGGTTCGCTGAAGAGGGGAGTATCCCAATCGTCAACGCCCTGTCCGATTTCCTCCACCCTTGCCAGATCTACTCTGACGTCTTCACCCTCGCGGAGAAGTGGGGCGGCCGGGGTGACAACCTTGATTCAGTCCAGGGCAAGAAGATCGCGTTTTATGGGGACTGCTGCTGTAATATGGCCAACTCCTGGATCCTCGCCGCGAGCCTTTTCGGCCTGGATCTGACGTTGTGCGGCCCAGAGAGTTTCCAGCCTGAACAAGCGATCCTTGACCTGCTGGAAAAGGAAGGCTTGGAAAAGCGTTTCCAATTTACCACTGACCCGCGGGAAGCCGCCCAGGGCATGGACGCCTTTTATACGGACGTCTGGGTCAGCATGGGCAAGGAGGACGAATCTCAGGAGAGGATCCGTTTGATGAAGCCTTATTGCTTGACTTCCGGACTCCTCGCCCAGGGCAACCCTGACGCCTTGTTCCTCCATTGCATGCCGACGCACCCTGGTTGGGAAGTCACCCAAGACGTCCTCGATTCCCCGCAAGCCCATCTTTTTGACCAGGCCGAAAACCGCCTCCACATCCAGAAGGCCGTTCTGGCCCAAGTCTCCAAATTCTAAATTCTCCCATCACCACTTACAATATGAGCAAAGTCGTACTCGCCTATTCCGGGGGACTGGACACCTCCGTCCTCGTTTCCTGGCTCAAAGATAAACTTGGCCTCGAAGTCATCACTTTCGCCGCGGATGTCGGCCAGGAAGAAGAATTGGACGGGCTGGATGAAAAGGCCAAGGCCACTGGTGCCACCACGCACTACACTCTGGACTTGGTCGAGGAATTTGCCTCCGACTTCATCTTCCCCATGTTCCGTGCCAACGCGATTTACGAAAGCCAGTATTTCCTCGGCACATCCATCGCCAGACCCCTCATTGCGAAGGCGCAAATCGACATTGCCCGCAAAGAGGGCGCGACCGCTGTGGCCCATGGTGCGACCGGGAAGGGGAACGACCAATGCCGGTTCGAGTTGACCTATGCTTCCCTTGAGCCGGACATCCAGATCATAGCCCCCTGGCGGCGGCAGGACTTCCGTGACACTTTTCCTGGCCGTTCCGAAATGATCGCCTATTGCAAGGAGCAAGGGATCGACGTGGAGGCTTCTGCTTCCAAACCCTACTCCATGGACCGGAACCTCCTTCACATTTCTTACGAAGCCGGCATCTTGGAAGATCCATGGTTCGACCCTACGCTCCAGGAAAACAAGGGCATGTTCAAGTTATCTGTTTCCCCAGAGGACGCCCCGGACGAACCGGAGTATGTCGAGCTGGAATTTGAGCAAGGCAACTGTGTTGCGGTCAATGGCGAACGGCTTTCCCCAGGCCAACTCCTCAAGAGACTCAACGCACTCGGGGGCAAGCATGGTATTGGCCGGGTCGACCTCGTTGAAAACCGCTTCGTTGGCATGAAGAGCCGGGGTGTCTATGAAACTCCGGGCGGCACAATCCTCCTCCAAGGAAAACGCCAGGTCGAGACACTGACCATGGATCGGGACTTGATGCACCTTCGCGACACCTTGACCCCGAAATATGCCGAACTGGTTTATTACGGGTTCTGGTATGCCCCTGAACGCGAAGCCCTCCAGGCCTTTTTTGACGACAGCCAGAAAACCGTCACTGGCACAGCCCGCCTCAAGCTGTATAAGGGCAACTGCATCGTGGTCGGGCGGAAATCCCCCTATTCCCTCTACGACGATGCCATCGCCTCCATGGAAGGTACCCGCAGTGCTTATAATCCGGATGATGCAACCGGCTTCATTCGTCTCAACGGGCTTCGCCTGAGGATGAGGGAACTGAGTGCCCGTCGCAACCAAGGATAACTGGCAGCGCCGTTTTTCGAACCTACGGATCCGGTTAGCCCAAGGACGAGGATGACGACACGAAGCAGGATCACCCTGGCCCTCTTGGTGCCATTGTGTGTTTTGATCTTCTTCCAAATTATCCGAGACCCGTATTTCCGGCCCATTTTTAGCCCCGAGTATTGGGAGGTCCTTGGGAAGGCGGGCCAGGTATTACGGATCATCCACGCGAATTATGTGGACGAGGAGCAAGCCAGTTTCGAGGACTTGGCCAACGAGGCCTTGGACTCCATGGTTTCCTCCCTCGACAAATATTCCCACTACCTAACCCCCGACCAGTACGAGAGCTACAAAAAATTCAACCGCATGGAGTACGTCGGGATCGGTGTGCAGGTTCAGGAGATCGGGGATCGGGTGCATGTCATCGAGGTTTTAGAAAGCGGCTCTGCGGCCGAACAGGGGATCCTCCCGGGAGACCAGATCCTCTCCGCCGATGGCCAGGAAGTGGCCGGGCTTTCGCTCGACAAGGTGGTCAACTTGATCAAGGGTCCCAAGGGGACGACCGTAGGCGTCCGGATCCGGCGTAACTACCCTAAGGCGGGAACCCACAGTTTTATTGTGGAGCGTCGTGACATCATCAGGGAGAGTGTCACCAACGTCCAAATCCTCCCTCCTGACACCGGATACCTCAACATTGCAAAATTCACTGACAATACCCCCTATCTTTTCGCCCAGGCGCTGGAGGACTTGCAGACCCAGGGTGCCCGGTCCCTGGTGGTCGATTTACGGGGCAACCCTGGTGGCCTGCTCAATGTCTGCGTAGAAGTCGCCAGCGAACTACTGGATGACGGCCAGGTCGTGGTATCCGTCCGTTCTCGGGGAGATAAAAGTGGGGACGTCCATACCGCCAAGGTGGACGGGCGAAAAGTGACCCTTCCTGTCGTCGTCCTCCAGGATGCCCAAAGTGCCAGTGCCTCCGAAATCCTGGCTGGTTGTTTGCAGTCCTATGGTTTGGCCAAAGTCGTGGGTACCCGGTCCCACGGCAAGGGGACTGTCCAGACCGTCTATAATCTCAAAGGAAAGGCAGGGATGGTCCTGACCACGGCTAAATACTACCTTCCTGACGACCGCACTGTTGCCGGGGAGGGGATCAAGCCCGACTTTGTGGTCCAACAACTTGAAGGGAACCCATCCCTCGCCCATCTCTCCCTGATGCACCGTACCGACCTTACCCCCGTCCAATTCAGGGAAACTTATGGGACCGACCCAGTTCCAGATCCTCAATTGGAGGCTGCGCTCCAATACTTGCAAAACGGCGTTGTACCCGTCCCCGTCCCGAAGGCACTACCTGCTCCAGGGGTAACCGGAACTTCAGCCCCCTCTCCCTCTTCCGGGAATTTGCCCAAACCCTGACCAGTTGGCCTTTTTGCCCAGATGATCCTAGCCGTCGAAAGCTCCTGCGACGAGACAGCCTTGGCAATTTTTGAGCCTGCCACAGGGATTTCCGAAGAATTTCTCCATAGCCAGCTGGATTTGCACAAAAAGTACGGTGGCGTAGTACCCGAGCTGGCCAGCCGGGAGCATTTGCAGACCTTTCCTCTCCTGCTCCGGCAGCTCTTGTCCCGTCCAGGCTTTGACCCCAGAAAACTGGATCACATCGCGGTGACTGTCGGCCCCGGTTTGGCACCTTGCCTGGCTCTGGGGATCAGCCATGCCCGGGCACTTGGGGTGGCCTGGGGTGTCCCGATCCATCCAGTGAACCACCTCCACGGCCATGCCTGGTCCCCGTTCATTCCCCTTCATGAAAAAGATCCTGGCAACTTCGGGGATAACCTTGCAAAGCACCTCCCCCAACTAGCCATGCTGGTATCCGGGGGAAACACCCTCTTGTTTGAAATCGGGCTGGACCGATCGATCCGGATCCTTGCCCAGACCATTGACGATGCCGCAGGGGAGGCACTCGACAAAGGAGCGAAACTCCTTGGGCTTGATTACCCGGGGGGGGCATTGCTGGAAAAGCAAGCAACGGGTGGTGATCCTGCGTACTATGATTTCCCCAGGGCCTTCGCCGGTAAGGATGACATGCGATTTAGTTACTCCGGCCTCAAGACCAGCCTCCGCTACAAATTGGAGAAAATGGAGGGTGCGGAAGTCGAAACCCGGTTTTCCGACCTTTGTGCAAGTTACCAACAGGCGGTCATCGACCAACTCCTTTCCAAGGTAGGCCAAGCCCTCGACCCTGCCCGTCATAAAAGCATCGGCTTGTCCGGCGGGGTGGCGAACAACAAAGGACTCCGGAACAGCTTTGCCGGGTTGGCCGGAAGCACGGGAATCCCTCTGCTCCTTGCCCGGCCATGCCATTGCGGCGATAATGCGACCATGATCGCCTTTTCCTCGTTCATCTCAGATTTCGCTGGATTGCCCTTACCTGCACTAGGTTTACAGCCCTCTTTGCCCATTTCCTGACTATCGCAGAAGTTTGTTAGAAATTTTCCTGTCCCTTCAGTCGCACGTTTAGGGCTGATTATAGCGATTCTCAAAAGTAATTTCCGACTGGATTAGCAACTTATCGGTGCAGCGCTTTTTTAACCGCCGCTCCAGATTCTTTCGGAAACGAAAAATGGGAGATGCCAAATTTCGAGCTGAAGGCTCGACCGCATAAAGTCTGGTTTTTCCTAACCCAGGAACTAATGGTTTGTTTGTTTGCACGCTGTCAGTGAGCTCGCGGCGAAGGGCGGAGGTTGGGCGCGACCCTACAGGTCACTTTACTTTTCGCCTGAAAACCCAGGTTACCCTGGGCTTTGTGTGATTTTGCCTTCAGCACAAACTCTGCAAATATGAGTTGGGGCAGTGTAGTTTTTGGTAAAGCCCGTGATTCCCGCCTGGCTTACCCCATCCACTACTTTTCGATATATCTCAGGGGATGTACATGAAGGGTGTCCCTTTGGAGGGTGAGTTCGTCATCTTCCTGGAGAAGTGAGGATCCCCTCCTTATCCTTCTTCGGTCTCATTCCAATTACCCACGTATGCCCTTGCCATGCCAGGGCGACTGGATAACTTGCGCGCTTCCATTTATCCCAGAACCGCTTAAACATACCAAAGCATACCATGACTTCCCAGGCACAAACCACGGAGCAAAAACTTTCCGCGAACGAGTCGATCAAGGAGAACAGCCGCTACCTTCGAGGCTCGATCCTCCAAGGCCTTGCCGATACGTCGACTGGGGCAATCTCAGCCGATGACGCCCAGTTGACCAAGTTCCACGGCACCTATATGCAGGATGACCGGGATCTACGCAAGGAGCGTGCCAAGGCCAAGCAGGAGAAAGCCTTCAGCTTCATGATCCGTGTGCGGGTGCCTGGTGGCGTGACGACCCCGGCACAATGGCTGGCCATGGATGAATTGGCGGACAAATATGCAAACGGCACCTTGAAGCTGACGACCCGCCAAGCCTTCCAGTTCCATGGGGTGCTCAAGGCCAACCTCCGTACTACGATAAAGGAGATCAACGGTACCTTGCTTGACACCTTGGCCGCCTGCGGGGATGTAAACCGCAATGTCCTTTGCAACCCTAACCCTAGCCTCTCTGGTCTCCATGCCGCGGCATTCGAGGCAACCAAAGCCCTCAGCGACCATTTGAGCCCCCGGACCAAAGCCTACCATGAAATCTGGATCGACGGGGAACTTTCCGATAGTTCGGAAGAGGAGGAAGAGCCGATTTACGGAAAGACGTACCTGCCGCGGAAGTTCAAGATCTCCGTGGCAATCCCCCCCACCAACGAAGTCGATATTTTTGCCCAGGACTTGGGGTTCATCGCCATTGCCGGGGAGGATGGTAGCCTTGCCGGTTTCAATGTGACTGTCGGTGGGGGCTTAGGGATGACCCACAATAAGACGGAAACTTTCCCCCGTATTGCGGACATCATCGGTTTCTGCGAGCCTGGACAAGTCACTGAAGTTGCGGAGCAAGTGGTTAAAATCCAGCGAGATTTTGGCGACCGGTGCGACCGCCGCCATGCCCGAATGAAATACACGATTGAGGACAGGGGGATAGACTGGTTCAAAAAAGAGCTGGCCAGCCGGCTTGGCCGGGAGCTTGCCCCTGCCCGGGAATTTGCTTTTGAGACAATGTCTGACCGCTATGGCTGGACGCAAGGTGAGGACGGAAAATGGCATTACGGTATGTTTGTCCAAAACGGGCGGCTAACCGGTGAATCCCGGAAGGGTCTCTGTGAAATTGCCAAAATCCTGGAAGGGGAGTTTCGCCTCACCCCAAACCAGAACCTTGTCATTTCGAATGTCCCTGAAAGTCAAAAGTCAAAAGTCCAGTCCTTGTTGGAAAAATATTCCATTGATCACGGGCAACTCTCCGGCCTCCGTTTAAATTCCCTTGCTTGTGTCGCATTGCCTACTTGTGGGCTGGCATTGGCAGAAGGGGAGCGGTACCTTCCTGATTTGGTTTCTGCATTGGAGGATGTCCTGGACGAAGCCGGACTAAGGGAAGAAGAGATTAGCATCCGAATGACGGGGTGCCCCAATAGCTGCGCCCGTCCTACACTGGCCGAAATCGGGTTGGTCGGGAAAGCCCCTGGGAAATACAACCTTTACTTGGGCGCAAGCCGCAATGGCACCCGGTTAAACAAGCTCTACAAGGAGGCTTTGGACCATGATGGGATCATTGACGCCCTCAAACCTTTGCTCCTGGACTACTCCAAGGGGCTAAAAGATGGGGAAGGCTTTGGGGACTTCTGTGTCCGCCAAGGGGTGGTTAAGGCCACTGGGCAAGGCTCGGATTTCCACGATTGAGGGATCGCCGGGCAGTATCTGCCCTATCGTATCAATTCAGTGTTCGCTCGCCCTTCGGCCTATTCGCTACCTTAGGGCAATCAGAAGGTGAAGATGGCTTCAACGGAAAAGAAATCTACGTCCTCTGATGTCCCGCCTTGTTCCAAGTCAGTCCGGCTATACTCAAGGCGTCCGGCAAAATTATCAGTGAAGGAGTATTTTGGGGAGATGGTCCATTTCTTGGAATCGTCTCCGGTATCCAAATCCTCTTCTGCATACCTCGCTGTGAAAGACAAATTGTCGTTAGCGGCGTAATGGGCTAGAAGAAGGAAGGCGTTACCTTTGTTAACATCCCCGGCTAGGGCGCCTGCGCTGTTTCGGAAAAGCGGATTTGAAACTCCCATTTTGCTGGCATAGGAGAAATCATTGTATTCCGCCGCGAAGATGAAGGCGCCAGTTTCGTAACTGACCCATACGTTTAGGATCTCAGCACTGGGGTTGGTGCCATTGTCCCCGGTGTCTTGTCCCCCATAGCCCACTACTGCGGTCAAGCCTTGCTGTGTAGTCAATCCTGCCTGGATTTCGACTCCCATTGCGCCGTCATTCACATTTCCTGGACCATAGCCATTCCATACTTCGTCAAGCAAGGAAAGGGACAACCAGCCCATGTCTGTTACAGCCTTGACGTTAACCCCATCATTGTAGAGGGGGATTGGGTTGGACAAGTCATAGGCATAGGAGCGGGTGAAGCGGTTTACGGTCTCATCACTCTCAAATCCGAGCAAGGAGAGGAACCTTCCTGCGCTGACACTAATGCCCTTTCCAAAATCCAAGGTGGCGAAAGCCTGCTCCAGTTCGACATTGTCCGACCCGTTGGTGTGCATGTGGATTTCGCCGGATACGATGTCCAGGTTGAAGATCAGGTCAATTTCGGCCTCGTCGAGCTTCAGCTCCTCGGTGGTTACGCCGCTTTTGTCTTTGTGTACATAGACGCCATTAACAAATCCTGATATGGCGACGTTGTCAGTCAATTCGACTTGTGCCGCAAGGGAGCCTGCGGTCAAGAGAGCAAGGAACAATGCCGGGAGGGGTGGCTTTTGGGAGTTCATTGGTTCGAGAGTGTTGGTCGGGGTTGTTTGTTGTCTTTCTGACGCGTGGGGGATCGCAGACTGAGCGCATGTGTCAAGGAGTAGGACTGAAATGTCAAGTCTGTTCCCCTTTGTGTTGTCAGTTCGGAAACTATACCACACCCCCCGGCTTAATGCACACCATTGGGCTTGAAAGCTCAGGTTTGGTAACGTTTTACCGCGTCCTGTTTGGAATTCCGCATCTCCATCTTGTCCAGCAAACCGAGCAGGGAACCGAGGTCTGGTGTCCCTTGGCCCGGTGCGGTCGGCCCTAGGGGATGGTGGGTTTCTAGGGTGGTCAGCTCCAAGTAGGTTTCCAGGAGTTCCCTGGATTGGTAGATGACAGTTTGGAAGCGTTTTGGATTCAGGCGTGCACAGTTGTCCTGGATGCCTTGGAGATCCTTGTAGCGCTGGAGCCAGCTTGCCGCTGTCTTCGGGCCGACACCCTGGATCCCTGGGATATTATCTGCGGTATCTCCCACCAACGCTAGGTATTCAGGGATTTGGGAAGGGGTCACCCCGAACTTTTCGACCACTCCGTCCGGGTCGAGTTTCCGCCATCCAAGGGATGGTTTGGCCGTAGGCGGGGGAAGGAGTTGGGTGACGCCCGGGCCGACGAGTTGTGCTAGGTCTTTGTCCGCACTAACGATGAGGATTTCCGTATACTTGCCTTTCAGTTGATTTACTGCGCAGGCGATAAGGTCGTCTGCCTCAACCCCATTTTCCATGTGGATGCTGATGCCCATGTAGGCGGTCATTTCCTGTATCAGCGGGATTTGTTGGATTAGGGGTTCCGGGGTTTCCCCCCGGTTGTCTTTGTAGCCCTCCAGGAGTTTCTCCCGCTTTTCGGATCCTCCCGAGTCGAAGAATGCCGCAGTGTGGCAAGGGGCTTCGTCGTCCTGGAGCTTCCAGATTGTCCGCAACCAGCCATGTAGGGCGTTGGTATGGATGCCTCCCCGTGTTGTCATTTCGGGGAGGGCATAATAAGCCCGGAAGGTCAGGTTAAAGCCGTCTAACAGTAGGATTTTGTCCATTGCATTCAGGTTTATTGGAGTTGGCAAAAAAAGGCGCGCAGCTTGTAGGCTGCGCGCCGCCTTGTTCTATTCCTATACTTTTTGGTCTACCCCTAAACCAAGCCTGCATTAAGAAGCCGTTAGGCGGCTCTGTCACCTATAAAATAAAATTTTTTTATTTCTTGTAACACCTTTGCTACGTAAGACTATTACCGGCCTAGCCTAGCTTGCATGCAGTTTCTGGCAGAGGCTGAAACCTTTGGTAGACTGGACGCAATCGCCTGTTTTTAAAAGGCGAAGGTGTATTTACCCAACCGAGCCCTGATCTCGGCAATAATTTCTCTTTCCTTCTCCTCGCCTTTTGCTTCAAAAGTCACGGAAAAGCGGACAAAGGAGCCTGCGTCGTCCCAGGGCACGGTGCTGATGAGTTCCTTCCGGATGAGCCATTGTGAGAATTCTTCCCCGGAGGCGAACTGGGTGGCCTCACCATTCGCATCCGTAGCGGAGGAGGGAGCCTTTGTGTAAAGGAAGAAACTGCCCTTGGGCTTGGTTGCTTGGAAACCTAGTGTGTTAAGGGTCTCGACCAGCAGCTCCATGCGGCGGGAATATTTTGCAGAGATTTGGGCAGTGATGGAGGGGTTCTGGAGGGCGGCGATCCCGGCCTCCTGGATTGCGAGGAATTGCCCGGAGTCCGAATTGTCTTTCACCGTGCCGTAGGCTTTGACGATGAGTGGGTTACCGACCACGAAGCCTAGGCGCCAACCTGTCATATTGAACCCCTTGGAGTGGGAGTGCAGTTCGATGGCAACTTCCTTGGCTCCGGGCACTTGGAGGATAGAGAGGGGTTCCCCTTCGAAAATCAGGGCAGCGTATGCGGCATCCTGGATGACGATGAGTCCGTTTTCCTTGGCGAAAGTGACGAGTTTCCTGAAGAATCCGAGGGTAGCCGAGGCTCCGGTAGGATTGTTCGGGTAGTTGACGACGATGACCTTTGCCTTGGCAAGGATGTGCGCCGGGATTTTTTCAAGTTCTGGCAAAAAATCGTGTTCTTCAGTCAAGGGCAGGTTGTAGACTTCGCCGCCTAGGTATTTGGCATGGGTTCCGAAAACCGGGTATCCAGGTGTTGTCATGAGGACGACATCCCCGGGGTTGATGAAGCATTTGGGGAGGATGGAGAGGGCGGCTTTGGATCCGATGGAATGGAGGACATCGGTATCCGGGTCAATGTCCTCGACCCCGAAAACGGCTTTCATCCAGCTTGCCGCAGCTTGCTTGAACGCGGAGCCACCGTTGTCCGCGTACCCACGGTTTGAAGGGTTTTCCGCCGCATCCTGGAGGGCTTTGACTACTTCGGGGAACGCCATTTCGTCCGGTTCCCCAACGCCCATGTCAATGATAGGGGTATCCGGTCGCTCGGCTTTGGCGGCCTGTTTGGCACGTTTGATCTTTTCAAATTTGTAGATGGCGGTGTCTTTGCCGAATTGAGTCCCGCCGATGCGGTCGGCAAAGAGGTTTTGGATGTAGGATTCGTCGCTCATAGTAGGTTTGCTTGGCCTTGGGGTAAGAATGGTTTGCTATTCTGTGTCGGGTGCTTTGGATCTTGGGTCTCCAGAAGATTGGTAATATGAAAGTAGTCAAGACTGTCGAAGAGATGCAGCAAGCGGCTCGGCAATGCCGGATGTCGGGCAGGAGGATCGCCCTTGTGCCTACAATGGGTGCTTTACACGAGGGGCATTTAAGCCTGGTCGACCTTGCTCGGGAGAGCGCTGACGTTGTGATTGTGTCGATTTATGTCAACCCTTCGCAATTTGCCCCCAACGAGGATTTCCAGTCCTACCCAAGGCATTTGGAGCGGGATTTGGAGATTTGCCAGGCCAAGGGGGTGAATTACGTTTTTGCCCCTGGGGATGGGGAGATGTACCCGGATGACCACACGTTCTTTGTGGACGAGGAGAAGGTAAGCAAGACGCTCTGTGGAATGTCCCGCGCAAACCATTTCCGAGGAGTGAGCACGGTTTGCACTAAGCTCTTCAACATCACTTGCCCGGATTTTGTGGTGGTGGGGATGAAGGACGCCCAGCAGGCTATCCTCCTAAACCGCTTGATCCGGAATTTGAATTTCCCCATCGAATTGGTTGTGGGACCCACAGTCCGGGAGGAAGATGGCCTGGCATTGAGTTCCCGGAACCAAAACCTGACCAAAATCCAGCGGGAAGAGGCTTTGAAGATTTACCAGGCATTGATGGCTGCCCAGGGGTTGTATGACAAAGGCATCCGCAATACGGACCGGCTCATTGCCGAGGTGACCAACCACCTTGCAGGTCTCCGGATCCGGGTGATTTATGTAAAGACAGTCAGCTTGGAAGACCTGAGGGATGTCCGGGAAATCACTCCAGGGCAGACTTTGTTGGCTGTGGCCGTTTGGGTGGACCAAGTCAGGTTGATTGATAACCTTGTGCTGTGAGCCGGGAGTCGGACATCGTCGTAGTCGGGAGTGGGATCGCCGGGCTGAGCTTTGCCCTGAAGGTCGCGGAAGCCGGGCGTTCCGTTGTAATCCTGACCAAAAAGGACAGGGCCGAATCCAATACGAATTATGCCCAGGGCGGGATTGCGGCAGTAATGTCCACGACCGACGATTTCGAGATGCATGTCAATGACACCCTAAAAGCGGGTGTGGGTTTGTGTGACGAGGCGGTGGTGCGGGAGATCGTCAGGGACGGGCCGTCGTGTGTGCAGGAGTTGGTGCAAAGGGGTGTGGAATTCACAAGGCTGGAGGACGGGCGGCAATCCTTGGGCAAAGAGGGCGGGCACTCCAAGCGTAGGATCCTCCATGTAAAGGACATGACAGGCAAGGCGATCGAGGAGGCGTTGCTCCGGGCCGTGGGGGCGCATCCTAATATCGAGGTTCATGAACACTACTTTGCCATTGATTTTATAACCATCAAAATGCTTTGGAAGCGCGGGATCCATCCGGGCGAGGAGGGAGATCGTGTGCTTGGTTTATATGCGTTGGACGTGCACACCGGGAGGGTCGAAGTGTTTAGTGCCAAGGCAGTGATGCTGGCCAGCGGTGGGGTGGGGCAGGTTTACCAATATACGACCAACCCATCAATCGCCACGGGCGACGGCATCGCAATGGCCTACCGTTGCGGCCTGGAGATCCGCAACCTTGAGTTTGTCCAGTTCCATCCGACCGCCCTTTATTCGCCGAGCGGAGAGAGGTTTCTTGTTACCGAGGCCTTGCGTGGGGAGGGGGCGGTTTTGAAGAACTTGGCCGGCCAGCCCTTCATGGCGGAATACCACGAATTAAAGGAACTTGCCCCGCGTGACATCGTTGCTCGTGCGATTGACCAGGAGATGAAAAAATCCGGGGCAACCCACGTATGGCTAGATGCCACAGGGATCGGCGGGGAGGAATTGAGGGGACGTTTCCCCAGTGTTTGTGGGGCTTGCGAAAGGAACGGTATCGACATTACCAAGGATCCCGTCCCGGTTGTCCCGGCGGCGCACTACCTGTGCGGTGGGGTGGCTTCCGATACTTCAGCCCGCACGGCCTTGCCCGGATTTTATGTCTGTGGTGAAGTGGCTTGCACCGGTTTGCACGGGGCGAACCGCCTTGCAAGTAACTCGCTCTTGGAGGCCGTAGTGATGGCGCACCGTGGGGCGAAATCGATTTTGGAATACCTGGAAAGTGCCAAGCCTTCCCACCTGCAGCTTCCCTTTTGGGTGGAGAGCGATTTGCAGGACTCTGACGAGAGGGTGATCCTCTACCACAACCATGAGGAGTTGAAGCGCACCCTTTGGGACTATGTCGGCATCGTACGGACGACCAAACGCTTGGAGAGGGCCAAGACCCGGATCCAAAACCTCCAGCATGAGATCCAGGAATATTATTGGAATTTCAAGGTAGACCCGGTCTTGCTGGAACTCCGCAACATGACATTGGCCGCGAACTTGATTGTCGATTGCGCGCTCCAACGAAAGGAGAGCCGCGGGCTCCATTTCACCTTGGATTACCCGGGCAAGCTCCCCGATGCCGTGAACACATCCGTCAGGAAATAAGGCATGGATCCCAAGGGCTTAGGGAAAGTCGCCGTGGTTGGTGCCGGTGCGGTCGGCGGGTATTATGGCGGGATGCTGGCCAGGCATGGTGCGGACATCCACTTCCTGGTCCGGTCAGATTATGAAGTCGCGAAGCAGGATGGCTTCACCCTGAAGCGGGGAGGGGCGACCTTTTCCTTGCCCGTCCAGGTTTACAAGGACCAGGTGGACATCGGCCGATGCGATTGGGTTGTCGTCACGCTCAAATCGACTGCCAACGGAGCGCTCCCGGCACTTTTGGAACCCTTGGTCGGGGAAGGGACAAAGATACTCACCCTCCAAAACGGTTTCGGGAATGTCTGCCTGCTGGAGAAGCTCTATCCGCGGAACCCGGTTTTCGGCGGGCTGTGTTTTGTCTGTATCAACCGCGTTGCCCCGGCTGTATTCGCAAATTTTTTGCCTGGTTATGTGGAGATGGGGGCCGGCCAACATGGTACTGTGGCAATGCTCACTCCCCTGGTGAATATTTGGAACCTGGCCGTATCCCAATGCCGGGTCGTCGATCCTTTGGAGGAAGCCCTTTGGCGGAAACTTTGCTGGAATATCCCCTTCAATGGCTTGGCCATTGCCGCTGGGGGGGTCACCACTGACAAAATCCTGGCCGACGAATCCCTGGTGGCGCAATGTTGGGGGCTGATGCGAGAAATCCAGGAGGCCAGCCCCCACAAGATCCCCGATGACTTCTTGCAACTCCAGTTTGAAAACACATTCAAAATGGGGGCTTACCGCCCTTCCAGCCTGATCGATTATCTGGAAGGGAAAGCTGTCGAAGTGGAGGCGATCTGGGGAAATCCTCTCCGTGCAGCGAAGGAAAGGGGGTATGCCATGCCCGGACTTGAAGCCTTGTACAGGGAACTTCTTGCAAAATTGTCCGGGAGCCAGGCCGGCGCAGCTTCTCAATCGCCCCAAAAAACAAGCCCCACCGTTCCCGGCAGGGCTTGTCCTTGAAAAGGTTTGGTATGGAGTCTTACTTGGCTTCCGGCTTTTTCTTGCCAGGGCCTTTGCCTTCACCCGGTTTACCACCGGGGCCTTTGCCCTCTGGCCTTTTGCCACCAGGGCCTTTGCCGCCGGGGCCACGTTGCATGCCTGCTGCGGCTTTGGCCACTTCGTCATCGTCCAATTGGCCGTTGCCGTTGGCGTCGAATTTCTTGGTCATCATTTCCTTGAACTTGGGTTGTTTGTCCAAGCGAGCCTTGAATGCTGCCAAGCGCTCTTGCTCGTTGAGCTTCCCGTCGCCGTCCTTGTCGAATTCCTTCATCATCTCTGCGCGGCGCTTTTCGCCTTCTGCACGGGCTGCGGCTTGTTCCTCATCATTGAGCTTACCATCCCCGTCCTTGTCGAATTGCTTGAGGATATAGGGTGGGGGATTACCGCCTCCGGGACGGGGGCCTTTGCCTTCTTTTTCTGGGGCAGCGGAAAGTGAAGTTGCCAAGGCGGTTACAAGGATGGGGATGATGTATTTCATGGTATGGTGACCGTTGTTGAAGGGAGGATGTTAGTCGGCCAGGACATGGTTTTGCCTAGCATGGCTGTGAATATTAACCATTAGCGTTACGCAGCAAGCGCATTGTCAGGAAAATTTTACGCCTTTGGCATGTCCAGGCGTTGACTGGCGGCTTGAAAAGAAGGGTGACTGCTGTTTTCCTTCTGCGGTTTATGCGGGAGTATTTCCTCAGACGCTTTTTACTCATCCCCCCGACCTTGTTGGGAATCACTGTGGTCGTGTTTGCAATTACCCGTGCCGCCCCAGGGGGACCGATGGAGCAGGCGTTGATGGAAATGCAGCATGTTGGGGAGCGCGGCGGTGGGAGTACGGCAGGTTCCTCCCAAGCCCTTTCGGATGAGCAGATCGAGCTACTGAAGGAGTATTACGGCTTCGACAAACCGGATTGGCAGGCGTACCTGCTTTGGCTTGGCGCGTTGCCCAACGAGACCTACCGGAGGAACTTCAAGTTCGAGGCGGTTGACTCGGAAACAGGGATCGAGAGGCAAACTGTACGAGTCCGCACGCCGGAGTTCCATGTCATGGACCTTGATTGGAACATGGACGGGTGGCTTGCCCGGGAGGAAGTGCCTGAGGTGCTGTCCAGGGCAGTCCGGTTCAATGAATTGGATAAGGACGGGGACGGTTTTGTAACAATTGACGAATGTGCCGGAGACTTGGGGATCGTCCGGAAGGCGAGCGAATTGGTGGAAGTGGAATATCATGAATCCCTTAAAGAGGCTTGGGTTTTGAACCCGGAGAATTTGATGTTCGATTGGGAGGTCCGGGTGAAAGCACCATTGCCGGATAACCTTGGGGGAGCACCCCGGGCCGTCCTTTACTTGCCCTTGTTCAGCGGGATTTTACAAGGCCAGCTTGGTAAATCCCTGCGGCATGGCGATGATGTCACGGCGGTAATCAAGCAGAGGCTCCCAATCTCGACCTATTTCGGGCTGATGACCTTTCTCTTGACTTATATCATCAGCATTCCCTTGGGGGTGGTGAAGGCGGTTCGGCACAACAGTTGGTTCGATAACCTGACCTCCATCCTGATTTTCATTGGGTACGCAGTGCCCGGGTATGTGCTGGGGGTATTCCTTGTGGTATTCCCCGCCCTGCGGTGGGGATGGTTCCCAGCCCGGGGGTTTGTGGGGGAAGGTTTCGCGGGGCTCAGTCCCATAGCGCAGGTGTTAGACATCATGGGACACTCGGTGTTGCCGCTCATTTGTTATGTCATCGGCAGTTTCGCCTTCCTTGCCATGTTGATGAAAAACCACCTGATGGACAACCTGGCCGCCGACTATATCCGCACGGCCTTGGCCAAGGGCGTGGCCTTCAAGGACGCGGTAAAAAAACACGCACTGAGGAACTCCCTCATCCCTGTAGCGACCAACCTGGGGCACCAAGTGACCCTCTTTGTCACCGGATCGTTCCTTATCGAGGCGATCTTCGATATAGACGGCTTCGGGTTGCTGGGGTTCACTTCAGTCGTGGAGAGGGATTACCCAGTGGTTATGGGTGTGATCCTTCTGTCGTCATCCCTGATGTTAGTTGGGAACATTGTCTCTGACATGTTGGTGGCCTTGGTAGACCCCAGGGTGCGATTCCAGTGACCCGGAAGTCTTGTCGGCCATGCGTTTGAACCCTTTGACATTGAAAAAGCTCCGCCGCTTCCGGTCGATCCGCCGGGGTTGGTGGTCCTTTGTGGTATTGTCCGTCTGTTTTTTACTTTCCTTGGTTGCGGAACTTTGGATCAACAGCCGGGCTTTGGTTGTGAATTATAACGGAAAGCTCTACTTTCCCACCTACACTGCCTTCCACAGCGGCAAGGATTTCGGCCTGGCGAAAGATCCATCCGGCATACCCTATGAGCACGAGGTTAATTACCGTGAACTTCAAGGACATTTCCAAAATGAGGGGAAGGGGGACTGGGTGTGGATGCCATTGGTACCCTATAGC
>JAYPDO010000008.1:51605-52662 GCA_038125285.1 Opitutia bacterium | reverse complement strand
CACCGGTGGTTGTATTGACTACTTCACCATGACCTACGGGAATGTCCCGGACTGGTACCACCAGACCAAGCATGTCGATGAAAACGGGTATGCCACGGAGTTGATCACGGACGAAGCGGTGTCCTTCCTTGAAAGGAACAAACCCGGCAATCAGGAAAAACCTTTCTTCCTCTACCTCCCGTTCAATGCCCCCCATTTCGGCAAAGGCTGGGATCCCAAAAACCAAAAGCCCATCAACATCATGCAGGCCCAGGCGGCGGACCTGAAACGGGTCTCCTTCATCAAGGACAAAGTCCGCCGTGAATTCGCGGCCATGACCGTGAACCTTGACGACTGCATCGGGCGCATCCTTGACAAGCTCAAGGAAACCGAGCTGGAGAAGGACACCCTCGTCATCTTCCTGACAGACCACGGTGGCGACCCGGTTTACGGCGGGAGCAACCTTCCCTTGCGGGGAAACAAGGCGACCCTATTCGAAGGCGGTACCAAAGTGCCATGTATCTTCCGTTGGCCCGGTAGGATCCCGGCGGGCACCAGCACCGATGCCCTGGCGTGGTCGCTCGACCTGGCACCCACCCTTTGCAACCTCGCCCGCACCCGCCCACCTGTCGGGGCGGAAGGCCGTGCGTTGGACAGTCTAATGGTAAATCCCTGCGGAGAGGCCTGGGATAACGCCCGCGAGATCTTCTGGCAAACCGGTTCCCACTCTGAACTAGGGCGGAGCGGTTGGAAAGCCTTGCGGCAAGGCACCTGGAAATACCTCCAGACCCCGGATGGCGAATTCCTGTTCGACCTCAAGAACGATTCCAACGAAACGACAAACCTCAAGCACCAGGAAGTTGCCCGTTACGAGAGGCTACGCGCAAGGGCAGAAGAAAAGACCGAAGGTTACAAGCCCTCCCCCCCTGCGGGAAAACTTGTAATCGCCGGAGACTCCATAACGGCGGCCGAGGGTGTGCCTGCGGATCACGGCTTCCCCTCCATTTTGGGTCGGATCGGCGGGGACTCCCTCCAAGTCATCCAACAAGGGCGCAGCGGTTGGGCCACGACCACGTAC
>JAYPDO010000008.1:0-51595 GCA_038125285.1 Opitutia bacterium | reverse complement strand
CCACGTACCTCCGAAAGATGAAAGAAACCCTTTCTAAAATCCCGGAAAATTCAGACTGGATCCTCCTCCAACTTGGAGCGAACGACCTCCGTGTCCATGGCCACTCGGATGATACCGTAACTGCAACAGCCAGGAACATTGTAAAAATCCTCCGGCAATTCCAAAGGAAAGCACCCAAAGCCAGGCTCGTTCTTCTATCCCCGCCCACCATGGTTCCCTCTGAATTGGACGCACGCCTTCGGAAAGCCGGTTTCAACGACCAATCTCCCCCCTGGCTGGCCAAATTAGGCGAAGCCTATGCCAATGCCGCAAAGGAAAATGGTTGGGGCTACATAGACCTCCACGACACCCTCGCCACCGGCCATACCCTGGACGGTGCACACCCCAATGACAGGGGGCACCGCCGCATCGCCATTACCCTATGGCAGCAACTCAACCAACTTAACAAATCCCTTCCCCGCCTGTAAAGCTACAGATACAGTACAAAAGTTTGAAGTAATGATACCGAATAAAATCACCATATCCAACCCATGCCTGGCTCTGGCATTCCTCGCCTTCTCCACAACCACGTTTCATGCCTCCGCGGACACCGTCCACAAAGGAATCTACTATGGCCCGGAGGATGCCTCGGAATACCAACGTGAAAAGTGCCAGCTCGACATCTATTTGCCGGCGGCCCAAGAGGGGAAATTCCCCGTGCTGGTTTACTTCCACGGCGGAGGCATCACAGGAGGGAGCAGGGGCGGCCCGAACCTGACCTCTCAAGGCGTCTGCCTGGTCGCGCCTTCCTACCGCCTCAGCCCGCAAGCCAAATGCCCCGAGTACTTGGACGACGCGGCCGATGCCCTGGCTTGGACATTTAAGAACATCTGCCAGTACGGAGGGGATCCGGACCGCATCTTTGTCGGCGGCATGTCGGCAGGCAGTTACATCGCCTCGATGATCACAATGGACAAAAGCTGGATGGATAATCGCGGGATCAATGTCGACCGCATCGCCGGGCTTTTGCCTATCAGTGGCCATATGATCACCCACTTCACGGTCCGCAAGGAACGCGGCTTGGAAGCACGTACCGGACTTTCTGACGAGTTCGCCCCCCTATACCACGTCCGCCAGACACCCTTCCCCATCTTCATCCAATGCGGGGACAACGATTACCCAAGCCGCCAGGAAGAAAACAAACTCTTCGTCTCCATGATGATCCGCTACGCCAAGCAGGCGCCGGAAGACATCACATACAAGGAATATCCAGGCACACACGGGACCTTTGGCAAGGACGAGCAGAAACAGGCGGACTTTGCCCAATTCATCCTCGAAACCTCAGGACTCGCCAAACCCGCCGGGAAATAAGAGGCACGGAACCTTACGGGAGCTCTTTGATCCGCAGTCCCCTGAATTCCACAGGTGCCCCTTCGGACTCAAGGACGAGATACCCTTCGCTAGGTTTGCATTCCTTTCCCCCCGACACCTCTTCGCCATTGACGGAAAGGCGGACAACCCCGTCGATTGCGGTAATGTGGTAATGGTTCCATTCCGGGGAGGGTTTGCTGAGCCGCTTGCTGGGAAAGCTGCGTTTGCCATTCGGCGCGGCTGGGGGAAAGGGCTTCATGTCGGAAACCCCGACAGGAAAAACATCCCCGTGGCTAGTGAACCAATCGGAGGGTTTGCCCTTGTTCTTGAGCCAGTTTTCTTCGTAACCGATGTCGAGGACTTGGATTTCGATGCCTTGGGGAAGTGTGTTACGGGGAAGTTTGTCGAGGACATCTTTGGGAGACCAGATGAAGAGGCCGGAATTCCCTGCGTATTTCAGGTGGCGCCACTCGACTTCCAGTTCAAAATTTTTGTAGGGCTTGGCGGAACGCAGGCCGCCGATAGGCTTGCCAGTGCAGTAGATAAGGTTCCCCTCCTTGAATTGGAATGTATCCGGGTCACAGTTGAGCTGGACAAAGTCGTCCTTTCCTAGGTCGACCCAACAAGGGCCGGCAAGGAGGGCAAAGGGAAGGAGGGGGAGGATGGCAGGGATGGCGAATTTCATAGGCTTGATGGAATGGACAAAAACTATTTGGGGTCAACGTCCATGCGGGCCTTGACACCACATTGCCCCTCCGGCAAATCCATCCCCCTCTCCGGAAGTAACCCGATATTTCACAGCACCCTACCAAAGAATGAACCCAATCCAACGCCGCTCCTTCCTCAAGAAATCCGTAGCTATCTCCAGCTTTACCGTACTGCCCTCCTACTTGGTGACCGGAAAGCCCGACGAAAAGGGGAAATTGCCCCCGAGCAAGCGGGTCAATCTCGGGGTCATCGGATGCGGGGGCAGGGCTAACGGAGTCGTTCCGGGCGTTTGTGCAGGGGGCGCTGAAGTGACAGCATGGTGTGACGTAGATTTCAAGCGTGGGGGGATTGAGAAGAACCTGGAGCGCTTCCCAGACGCCAAGCAATTCCAGGACTTCCGCGTCATGCTCGAAAAAATGGGCAAGGACGTGGACGCCGTCACAGTTTGCACTCCCGACCACACCCACTTCCCTGCCGCCATGTTGGCGATGTCCATGTGCAAGCATGTTTATGTAGAGAAACCCCTGACCCACTCCTACTGGGAAGCCGACCTCCTCATGAAGGCGGAGAAGAAGTTCGGCGTAGTCACCCAAATGGGGAACCAAGGCCACACCTCCGCCGGTTCGGAGCAATTTAAGAGTTTGGTCAAGAATGGCATCGTCAAGGACATCACCAAAATCGAAGCATGGAAAACGCCAGGGCTTTTCTTCATGAACAAAAATGCCCGCTTCTCCACCTATCCCGCCCCCGAGGAAAAACCGGCATCGCTGGATTGGGACCTTTGGTGCGGCCCCGCGCAGATGAAGCCATTCAGCAGCAAGTACCATCCCTTCAGTTGGCGCGGTTTCTACCTCTACGGCAATGGGATGCTAGGGGATTGGGGCGCCCACATCATCGACTTCGCCCACGACTTTCTAAAACTCGGCCAACCCCACAAAATCACCCCGCTCCTGATGGACGACCACAACGACGTGATTTTTCCCCTCAGTTCCCACATGAAAATGGAGTTCGCATCCAACTGCGAGCGGAAGGCAGTCGAACTCATCTGGCGTGATGGCGAGGATTGCCATCCCGCAATCGCTGACAAGTTCATGGACAAGGAGGACGATGGGAACCCTACCACCCCAAAGCTGGGTGGTGCGGGCACTATCCTCTACCCGGAAGGAGCCGATTACGCCATCACCCGAGGTTCCCACTCCAGCACTTCCAATATCATCAACACGGAAAAGCGCACAGAACTCCGGGAGCACCTTCGTGCGGAAAACCCGAAGTACAACCACCAGTCCGCATTTACCGCGGCCTGCATGGGCGAGACCAAAACCCAGTCCAATTTCCAAGTCGCAGGCGACCTGACCAAGACCCTCATGCTCGGTGTCATCTGCCAAACCCTCAATGAGACCTTGGAATTCGACACGAAAAAGGAACGGTTCAGAGGCAGCAACCAAGCCAAGGCCAATGCACTCCTCGAAGGCCCACCCCCACGCAAGGGATGGGAGCAGTTCTACAAGATGGTGTGACCCGTCCCCATTTATCCTTAAACCCACTTACGAAACCCATGAAAATCCTCACAACCACCCTCCTTGCCCTCACTACAGCTTCATTGCTCCAAGCTGCCGATAACAACAAGCCCGCAACCGGTTACACGGACACCCCGTTCCTTCCGGACGGAAAGTGGCGTGTCCATGACGACAACCGCCCCCGCCCTCAAGTCGTCACCCCAGGCCAATCATTCAGCCACTTGGCACCCCCTCCATCCGACGCCACGGTCCTCTTCGACGGCACAAGTCTGGATGGCTGGGAGAACACAAAGCCAGGGAAGCCCGTCGAATGGAAAATCATCGGCAATTTCATGGAAGTCACACCCAAGTCCGGGACGATCAAGACCAAGGAGAATTTCGGGGACTTCCAACTCCACTTGGAATTCGCCACCCCTGCCGAAGTCAAAGGGGACAGCCAGGGTCGCGGCAACAGTGGCCTGATCATCTTCGGGAACTATGAAGTCCAGCTCCTCGATTCCTACGACAACAAGAGCTATGCAGACGGCCAGTGCGGGGCAATGTACGGGCAGTACCCTCCCCTTCGCAACGCCGTTAAAAAGCCGGGCGAATGGCAGACCTATGACGTCATCTTTGAAAGTGCCCTGTGGGAAGGTGATAAACTCGTGAAAAATGCAAACGTCACCGTGATCCACAATGGCGTCCTTTTGCACCACCGCAAAGAGTTCATCGGGACAGTCCAACACAAGCGTGTGGCCAACTATTCGAAAAAGCACGACCCCAAGGGTCCCATCGTCCTCCAGGACCACGGCAACCCAATGCGTTTCCGCAACATCTGGATCCGCAATCTCGGGAACTACGACGAAGCCGCGGAATAACCACCCGTGGCCACCCGCCCGAACATCGTCTTTATCCTGACGGACCAACAGAGGTACGACACGATCGCAGGTTTGGGGTTCCCCTGCATGGAAACCCCGAACCTCGACCGCCTGATACAGGAGGGATGCCACTTCACGGATTGCCATGTGACGGCACCTTCCTGCGCCCCATCCAGGGCAAGCCTTTTCACGGGTTATTATCCTCATACTACAGGCATCCTCCAAAATGCAGACACCTGGACACATGGCTGGGTTGAAGACCTGGCCGCGTCAGGTTACCACTGCACAAACATCGGGAAGATGCACACTTGGCCGTTCGAGGCACCCTGCGGATTCCACGAACGCCATATTGTAGAAAACAAAGACCGTTTCCTCGAAGGAGGGGAATACCAGGATGAATGGGACAAGTACCTGTTGCGAAATGGCCACAAGAAGCAAAAGCGGGAGGAATACCGGAAAAGGCTGGATTACAAAGATCGGATGGGAGCCTTCACATGGGATCTTCCCCCGGAAACCCATTCCGACTATTATGTTGGGGACAGGGCGGTCGAATGGATACAAAAATACAAGGAAGAAAAACCCTTCTTCCTTCAGGTTGGATTCCCTGGCCCGCACCCGCCCTACGACCCGCTCCCTGGGCACTTGGATAGGTATAAAGACAAGGACATCCCCCTCCAACCTGTCCACAAGCACGACATGGAGAACCAACCGGAATCCTACAAAGGGATGCGTCTGCACAATGCAGGGTTTGACCACGACTCGGTCGTCCATCTCCTCGAACCTACGGAAAGCCAACGCCGGGACCAACGGGAGCACTATCTGGCCAATGTGACCATGATCGACGACAAAGTCGGTGAAATCATAGGGGCGCTGGAATCGGCAGGCAAACTCGACAATACCCTCATCTTCTTCAGTTCTGACCACGGGGATTGCCTGTCCGACCACGGCCATAGCCAAAAATGGACGATGTACGACACCGTGACGAAAGTCCCCCTCATCGTCTGGGCACCAGGCAAAGTGGAGGCAGGTGCAAAATGCGAGGCCCAAGTCCAACTCATGGATGTCGGCCCGACCATCCTGGAATATGCAGGTGTCGCGATCCCGGAAACTTTTCAAGCCCGTTCCTTCGGCCCTGCCCTCGCTGGCCAACCCTTCGAAGGGCGTGATTACGTTTTCGCCGAGCAAGTCAGGGATAAAAATTACACCGAAGGCCAGTACCAGACCATGGTAAGGACGAAAGAATGGAAACTCGTCCATTTTCTGGACGAGCCCTGCGGCCAACTCTTTGACCTCCGGAGCGACCCGGACGAATTAGACAACCTCTGGCATAACCCAGAACACCGCGACACCCGAGACCACCTACTCGGGGTGATCCGGGACTGGCACATCCGGGGAACCATCCACACCTCAAACCGAACTGAACACTGGCGATGATCAACGAAAACCAGACCCTTCCAGCACCCACGCACCTAAAAGGCATCATCTCCCACCTCGGCCCGGGGATGATCCTTGCAGGCTCCATCGTCGGTTCAGGGGAATTGATCGCCACGACCCGCACGGGGGCGGAAGCCAATTTCAGCTTCCTTTGGCTCATCCTCATCGGCTGCATCATCAAAGTCTTCACCCAAATCGAACTGGCACGTTACGCCATTTCATCGGGCAAGACTACCCTCGTGATGCTCAACGAAGTCCCCGGGCCGAAGATGCACGGGGGGAACCTGATCATCTGGTACTGGTTCCTGATGTTCATTGCTACCCTTGCCCAGCAGGGCGGGATCGTCGGTGGTGTCGGCCAAGCCCTAGCCATCAGCGCCCCATTGACGGAGCAAGGGAAATTTTACAATGAAATATTGGACAACAAGGTCAGCCTGGAAGTCTCCAAAAATATGCTGGCAGCCTACCAAGACGGCAGGCTGAAAAGTTCACCTGATGCATTGGAAAAAACCAAAGCCAGGGTAGATAGTTTGGAAACATTGGTATCTTCCCAAAAATCAGATGCAGAATCTGGAAGTAACGATGCAAAAATCTGGGCCGCAATCCTGACCTTTGTCGCATGTATCTTACTAGTCTGGGGCAACTTTTCTTTCATCGAGAAATTTTGCATGTTCCTCGTTTGCTCCTTCAGCGTCATAACGATTTACAACCTGTTCGCCCTCCAGTCCAAACCGGAGTGGGCGGTGACGATGAAGGAATTCCTGGACGGGATGTCCTTCGGTTTCCCTGATGTATCGGATGCTGAAAAAGCGGCTGGTAAATCTCCGTTAGGGACGGCACTGATGACCTTTGGTATAATCGGTGTCGGGGCTTCGGAACTCCTTGCTTATCCTTACTGGTGCCTGGAAAAGGGGTACGGGAAACATGTCGGGCCAAAGGAAGAAGGCGACAAATGGCTTACCAGGGCGAAAGGATGGTTGAAGGTGATGCAATTCGACGCATGGGGATCCATGTTTGTCTACACGTTTTGTACCCTTGCGTTTTACCTGCTTGGCGCCGCTATCCTGGGAAGGACGGGTCTGGTTCCCGAAGGGACGGAAATGATCCGCACGCTGTCCGTCATGTATGAACCGGTTTTTGGCAAATCCGCACAGATGATATTCCTTGTCGGGGCGTTCGCAGTATTATTTAGCACATTCTTTGTCGCGATTGCGGCCCAGTCGAGGCTGTTTGTGGACGTCACAAACCTCCTCGGTATCATCAAGTTGGAAGATGAAGCCAAACGGGTAAAATACGTGAAGGTTTGTAACGTATTATTCGCCGTCATCAGCCTCTTATTTTTTATGTATGTCGAGAAGCCAGTTGTACTGGTAATGATATCAGGTGCCATGCAGTCTTTGATGTTACCCATGCTGGGGGCATCCGTCCTTTATTTCCGCTATAAGAAAACCGACAAGCGACTACTGGCCGGCAAGGCTTGGGATTTGTTCCTGTGGATCTCTTTCGCTTGTTTTGCAGTCATCGGGTTTTACTTGCTATATGGGACCCTCACTTGAACCAAAAGTTGTAATATGAACCGCCGTACATTCCTCAAAACCACTTCCACCGCTTCGGTAGCCCTGTGTTTGGGTGCTGGCCTTGCCGCCATCGAACCGATCCCGCGCAGCTGCAAATCCAAGCTCAAATTGAGCCTGGCCGCTTACTCCTTCCGCACCCAATTGACTGCCGCACCCGGCACCCCAGGGGCAATGGACATGTTAGGCTTTGTAGACTGGGCGGCTGGTCAGGATTTGGATGCCGTGGAACCGACCTCCTATTTCTTCCCGAAAGTGGTCACGCCTGCTTTCCTTGCCCAGTTGAAGCGAAGGGCGCACCTCAACGGCCTGGACATCAGCAGCGGGGCAATCCGTAATGTTTTCACCCTACCCGACGGACCGGAATTGGACAAATGGCACGACCATGTGGACACTTGGGTCAATTACTATGCTGCAATCGGGTGCCCGATCATCCGTGTATTCGCTGGGAAGGCACCCAAGGGTGTCTCTGAAGAAGAGGCGATTGACAATGCGGTACGGAACTTGGAAAAGGCCTGCAAACGGGCGGGCGAAAGTGGGGTCATCCTTGCCTTGGAAAACCATGATTTCCTCATGGATTCCAAGAGGCTGGAAGCGATCGTGAAACGGGTGGATTCGCCATGGTTCGCGGTAAACCTCGATTCAGGGAATTTCATCGACAAAGATCCCTACGAAGCTTTCGCGCGCTCCGCACCCTATGCCGCCACCGTCCAATTGAAGGTGGAGGTGAGGGACGAATCTGGAAAAAAGATCCCGGCGGACCTGGGACGGTTCGTCAGCATACTGAAGGAAGCGAAATACAGGGGGTACGTCGTCCTGGAATACGAAGCCAATGAAAATCCCTTCGACGCCGTACCTCAGTATTTGGCGGAACTAAGGAAACTGATCTCGTAAAGGACCAGTCCCCTTCCCTAACCTGATGAATGGCCTAGGATGAGGGCGGTTTTTATCATGGCCGTAGGCTCCCTTGCTTGGCATGGGCTTGTTGGCTCGAATCCAAATGCGGCCATCGGTTTGATCCGACAAAGTTCCATCACATACATTGCACAAAAGGAATGTTTTTCCTGCCACCACCAAGCCCTCCCTTTATGGGTCATGGCCAGGTGCTCGCCTTTGGAATCCATAAAGGTAATCGAGGCTCAAAGCGCCTTTACATTGGAATATTTCAAAGGGCTTGCAGGCAAACTTTCCCAGGGACAAGGCGTGCCGGGCGGGCCTTATACTGCGGGCTATGCCCTGCTTGGATTGGCCGAAGCAGAAGTCAGGCCAGACGGGACAACACAGGCACTGGTAAAGTATTTGTTGGAGACGCAGCAAAAGGACGGAAGTTGGAGGATCCTTACCCACAGGCCACCCCTTGAGGATAGCCACTTCACAGCGACAGCCCTTGCAATCCAAGGCCTCCAAAACTATTCGGATACTGTTGGAGGCCAAGTGGAGGCAGGTGCCAATTGGTTAAGGATTAACCGCCCCGATTCAACAGAAGGCCATGCGTTCCGGTTGCTCGGGTTGTACTGGGCAGGCAAAGATACTGATGATGCGGGCAAAGCCCTTCTTTCACTTCAAAGGGAGGAGGGAGGATGGGCACAGCTTCCGGGTATGGAAAGTGATGCCTATGCAACCGGGCAAGCGTTGGTAGCCCTCCTCGAATCTGGCCAAATATCGGAATCGTGCCCCGCATTTGAACTCGGCAAGCAGTGGCTCGCCAGGCACCAACAACCGGACGGCACCTGGCTCGTCCAGAGCCGGAGCAAACCCATCCAAAAGTATTTCGAGAGCGGGTTTCCCCATGGCAAAGACCAGTTTATCTCAATATCGGCGACCTGCTGGGCTTTGCTGGCGACGGAAGGCAAATGGTGAGCCGGAATGCTTGATTCCTTGTGAGTCCCGGGCATGAAGGACAGCCATCCAAAATGCACCAAGACTCCAAAAATATCCCGTACCCCAGAGGTTGATCCAAGAGTAGGAAATTCTGGCAACCAAATGTGTGGCCTTGGGAGCGGATTTAGATTTGGGGTTCGAGTTCCTGGATGGGAACCCGCTGCCGGAAAGAACTGTGCAGGCCATCCAGACAAGGGTCGAAGCCTTGCCGAAGGTCATGACGGTCAGTTGGGTCGATTTTGACCGCGTGAAACCCAAATTCAGGGAAAGTGCAATCCCTACGTCCCTTCCACTGTCCATTTCACATGCCTAAGGGAGCTTCCTAGCCGAATTGAGAGCTTAAAGGGTATGGTGGGGAAACTAAGGGAGTACCTGGCCGACACCATGTATTCAAGGATTCCGATGTACGCATCCGCATTCGGGGAATTTCTGGCAAAGTTTCCTTGACGCGAGTTGCCCCTTGCACTGTCGGTTAGCCCCACTTTTCATACGGGTGCTATGTCATTATCCAGGAGTATCGGCTCAATCCTCAGGGGGGATTCCACCCCATTCCAACTCATGGCTGCTTGCATCCTTGCCAGCATGCTTGCTTTTGTGCCGAGCTTTAGGGAGGCTCCGGGCTTACTGCTGTGCATGGTCTTCCTCCTGATCATCGTCAATGCTAACCTGGGTATGTCGGCCCTAATTGGTGGCCTGGCGAAATTGGTCTCGATCCCACTTGTTCCTGTCAGCTTCGAAGTCGGCAGGTTCCTGCTGGACGGCCCGTTGCAGGGCATCTTCAAAGTGATGGTGAACAGCCCGGTACTTGCCTTCTTCGGCTTCGAGCACTACTTGGTGGCAGGGGGGCAAGCCGTGGGACTGCTCTTTGGGGTCTTGACCGGGGTTGCTGCGGCCTGGCTTGTCACCAAGTTCAGGAAGCAGATGGTGGCACTGGAAAAAGGGAGTGAGAAATTCATCAAATGGTCTTCCAATATCGGGGTAAAGATCTTGTCCTGGGTCTTCCTCGGAGGACGCAAGAAGAAGAAATCCTACGAGGAATTCCTCGGCAAAAAGATCGGAAACCCAGTAAGGCCGTTGGGTATCGTTTTCGTGGTCTTCCTAGGGCTCTTATTTTATAGCTTGGGGCTGCTGATGAAGGAAGATATCCTGACCACGGTGCTACGGGAGGGCTTGGAGCGGGCCAATGGTGCAACGGTCGAGGTGGACAAGGCCGAAGTGGATTTCAAGTCGAACAAGTTGACCGTGGAAGGGCTGGCCATCGCGGATGCCTCGAACTTGGAAACCGACCTTTTCCGCGCTGAAAAGCTGGAGGCGGACATCAACACCAAGGATTTGCTACGGAAGCGGATCAAGCTAGACCGGATCCTGGTGCGGAATGCCACCCATGGGGAAAAGCGCGACCGTCCGGGGGAGCACGTAGGGAAACCGCCCAAGGTCTCTGAACCTCCTGCGTCCAATGATCCGGAACAAAAGACGATTGATGACTACGTGAAGCAGGCGACGGAGATCAAACAGAAGCTGGCCAAACTGAAGGAATGGGTTGAAGGCATGTCCGGGGATAAAGAGGGTGACGATAAAGCTGGCGACAAAGGCAAAGGCGCATCCACTCCAAAGAAAACGCGGGCAGAAGAAATCAAAAGGCAAATCGAGGAGTTCGGGCATGGCTCGGTCAGGGCATTGCATTTGTTGGAAGAAATCCCGGCAGTATTGGTCGGGGAAGTTTTGGCGGAGAAAGTCAAAGTGCCGGGATTGGAAGAAGAGCCTGTGGAAATCCGAGGGAAAAACCTCTCCTCACACCCATGGTTGGTCGATGCGGAAAAGGAAATCGCCCTGAAGTCATCCAAAGGGACGTTTGGGGCAAGGATATCCCTGGGTGGCGCGGAAAGCGGTTCGGAGAACGGCAAGGCGATGGAATTCCACTACAAGGGGATTCCTGCGGAAGACATTGTGGGAGGAATCAAAATCGGAGGGAAAAATCCGCTTAAAGGGGGGACGTTGGACATCTCCACCCAAGGGGTTTGGAGCAACCAGGGAGACGGCATGGTAGTGGACTTGCCGTTATTGGTGACTTTGAACAATGCCCAGCTTGAAATCCCCCACCTTGGCACGACGACGTTAGGCCAACTGGCCTTGCCGATCGCTGTGAAGGGTCCCCTGGACAACCCACGGATCAAGGTCGATTCCAAACAAGTGGTCGCAGCGGCGAAAGATGCCGCCCTGAGTGGAGGTAAGCAATTGATCCAAGAAAAAGGGGCATCATTCCTGAAGGACAAACTTGGGGACAAACTGCCCCAAGGGCTGATCCCCGGAACTGGCGAAGGCGGACAAGGCATCCAACTTCCCAAAATCGGGGGGGGAAGCGGGTTCAAATTGCCCGGTGGATTATTCCCACAATCAAAGCCAAGTGAGGAAAAACCAGCGGCAGAAACGGGTAAGGAGGAGGAAAAGAAGCAACCAAGCAATGAAGACGCAGTCAAGGGCTTGCTCAACAACTTCCTCCGGGGGAATTAGTTACAGGCCGGAGGATAGTATTTCCATTTTAGGCTTTCCCCTAAACTGGCATAGCTAGAACTAAATATTCGCATCTATTCGCGTTCATTCGTGGTTCTAAGCACGAGTTGTAAGTGCGTGCTACGAGATTGGCATTACCCAGGCACTATAACGGCGATTAGAAATCGCCGCTCCTGCTAAACTACTTGGCTTCCAGGATCCCGATCTCGGCTGCGGAGGAATGGGGATTGTCCCCTACTGTGGAATGGATCTGGACAAGCAGGTACCGGCCGCTGGCAGTTTTCGGGCAATCTACGGATTGGGCGACCTTTGTTCCCTCGAAGGTAGTCTTTGCCGCAGGACTTGATGGGAAAGCCTTAGGGTCGTCGCTAAGAAAAAAAGAGGTGCCTGCAAAAACACCATTTTCCCCGGTTTGCCGCGCCAAATACTCAAATCCTTTGATGTTTCGGGTCTTCCCAAGGTCGAGGACGATCTCGTGTGGACGGGGTGGGAGTTCGTCGATGGCATATTTGGTGTGCCAGAGGGTTTGCGGATCCCCATCAAACGCCTTGGAAGCCTCCTGGTCTTGCCTTGGTTCCTCGCTGGAGACCCGAAGTACCTTGATTTCCCTCCCAGGGATGCGGGCCGGGTTTACAGGCAGTTGGTAATTGAGTACGACCTGCTTTTTCAGGAGGGCTTCCCTCAGGGTTTCCTCGGTAGTGCCAGTGCGGGTATCGATACGCGCAAAAATTTCCCCGGTATGGAAGCTGGCGGTGCAGTAATCAACCCCTTCGATTTTATTTACGGCGAGGTAGGCGCCAAACGAGCATCCCTTGCAATCCAAGCCAGCAATGGGTATCCTGACCTCCTTGGTATTTCCAGCCGGGGTATCAGATAGGGGCAAGGCTTCCACCGTACCACGGGTTTGCGTCCGTAATCGCCGGCTGAACTCCTCCCGGATTTGGTCTTCGTTTTTGGCATTCCGGTAAAGCTCTGCCGCATCCAAACGGACTGTCGCGATGGCGGTATCGAAATCGATGCCGATAACTTCGACACCTTCCAGTGACTCGATGTCAGCTTTTACCTCCGAAACCCGGTCTAGCTGGAACAAACTCGTCAACCGCCACCGGTATTCGGCGGGATCGGAGAAAGTTTGGTGGAACGGGAGAATCCCTGCCATGAGCAGGATGGCCGAAGTTTGGGTTTTCATGATTTTTCTAAAAAATCGACAAGGGCAGGCAGGATCTGGCTCCCTTCGTCTTCGAGGAGATAATGTCCTGCGGTAGCATATTCCTGCACCTTTGCGGCAGGGAAAAATTGTTTCCACTTTTCCAGGAAACGTGGGCTGAAACACCAATCCTTCATCCCCCAGTGGATTTGCATAGGGAGGTGCGTCAATCCAGGGAGTTTTTGCTCGATGCCGGCAAGGGTCTCCCAGCTTGGGTGCCCGGGATGCATCGGGATGTCCCGCACAAACCTGGCGGTAGCAATCCGGTCAGCGTAGTTCCCGTACGGATAAGTGAAGCCCCTGGCCACATCCTTGGGCAAAGGCTTTTCGACGGCCATAGTCGTAGCGAGACCGGCGAAGGCATTGAATTGCCGGACAATGAACTCTCCGTACCAGGGGATTTTGCACACTGCGATCCGTAAGGGGATGTGCTTGGAGCGAAAGGCCGCGGTATTGAGGACGGTGAGGGAACGGAGCTTGGAGACATTGCGGGTGGCCCAACCAAACCCGATCGCCCCTCCCCAATCGTGTACGACGAGATGGACTCCCTCCAACCCCAGCTTGGAGACCAAGTTTTCCAGGTTCCCAATATGGTTGGCCAGTGTGTACCGGTAATCCTGGGGCTTGTCCGAAAAGCCGCATCCTATGTGGTCAGGGGCAATACAACGGAATCCTTTCCCCGCCAAAGCAAGGATGGTTTTTCGGTAAAAATAGGACCAAGTCGGGTTCCCATGGAGCAAGAGCACGGGCTCCCCTTGCCCGTGGTCGACGTAGTTCATCCGGTGCCCGCTGTCCAGCAGGTGGGAATGTTGGCCGAACGGGTACTCTGCCCGGAGCCATTCCGGCAATGGGGTAGCCACGTGATCTCCTGCGTGGCTACTGGAAGGTGCGTCAGGCATTGTGGAACTGTTCACGGGCGACAAAGCCCATCCCGAGTGCGGCGGCATAGTCACCACCTCTGGCCCATTCGAACCGGGTGGTGACTTGGCTCTCGTCCAGCGGGCTATGGCGGTAGGCCGGCCAAGCTCGTTCGATGAAGCCTTCTTGCACCCAGCCCATGTAGCTGTCGCGGAAAGCGTTGCTAGTTTCCGCAAGCCCCCCCCCAATGACTACCATGCCAGGGTCGAAGACACGAACCAGGTCCCCCAGGGCGTAACCGAGGATTTGCCCTTGTTGGCGGAAGATGCTGATAGCCAGTTCGTCATCCGCTTCGGCATAGTCACGGAGTTTGAAAGCCTTTTCCACGATACTAAGCTCGTCCGTATTGAGGGGATGCTTGGCCCACTGGGGCTTGGCAAGTTCGATGGCAACCCTGCGGCGCAAGGCGACCAGGGAAACCCAGGCTTCGGCGCAACCTTTCCATCCGCAGGTACAGTCGGGCAAGTTGCCGTCTTCTTCCCGGTGGGGGACGGAGATGTGCCCGACTTCCAAGGCAAGGCCGTTGGCGCCTTCGTAAATCTTGCCACCAGGAATGGCAAGCCCCCCCCCGAGCCCGGTTCCGGGGGCAACGAGGAGAAGTCCGCCGTTGTAATCGGGACGGACGGCGTATTCGCCCACGGCTGCGGCATTGCCGTCATTGGTCATGTAAATGGGGATGCCAAGTTGCTTGGACAGTTCCCCACGGATGTCCGTCCCCACCCAGTCGTCGCCAAGGTTCGCCCTGGTCCAGATGACTCCATTGCTGTTCGGTGCGGGGACATCTAGACCGGCACCCTTGATCTGGGAAACCTCGATCCCTGCTTGGGAGGCTAATTGGGAAAGCGCTTCCTCCAATTGGCCGAAAGTGGCTTGGTATCCATCTTTGACCAAGCTCTTTACCTCGACAAGCGCTTCGGTGGACTTGCCTTCGGAATCGACGAGGGTGGATTTTACCGTTGAGCCGCCGATATCCAATCCGGCGTAGTAGTATGCAGTAGTATCTGACATGGTGTGTTGGGAAATATGGGTTGGGGGAGAAGGTCAGGCGCTCATCAGGCTTTCAATTTCCTCGGCCTCAATGGGAATGTGGGCCATCAGGTTTACAGGTTCTCCGGCGGTGACAAGGATGTTGTCTTCCAATCTGACCCCGAAGCCTTCCTCCGGTATGTAAATGCCAGGCTCGACAGTCAGGACATAGCCCTCCTGGAAAGGCTCCCGGGCACTGGCGATATCGTGTACATCCAGGCCGAGCGGATGCCCCAACCCGTGCATGAAGTATTTGCGGCAGGCCCGTTTTTCCGGGGTCTCATTGGCAATGTCCTCTTTGGTAATAAGCCCGAGCGCCAGCATTTCCTCATTCATCATGAGTTCGGACTCCTTTTGCCAGTCCATGTGCTTTTTCCCAGGGACGGCACCTTGGATCCCTGCCCGGAGGACACGGAGGACGGCATTATAGACGTCTTTTTGGCGTTGGGTGAACTTGCCGTTGACAGGGATGGTCCGGGTGAGGTCGGCATTATAATTGGCATAACTGGACGCGCAATCCAGCAGGAGTAGGTCGCCGTCTTTGCACTCCTTGTCGTTCTCAATGTAGTGGAGGATGCAGTTGTTTTTACCTGAAGCAATGATGGGAAGGTAGGCGAATTTCCCCCGGTTGGAGATGTACTCATGGGCAAGTTCAGCCTCGACCACGTTTTCCCAGACCCCCGGTTTGACGAACCGCAGTAGCCGTTGGAAACCGCTGGAGGTGATGTCGATGGCCTTCTGGAGCAGTTCAATTTCGCCCTGGGATTTCACTGCCCTGAGGCGATGCATGAACGGGGCTAGGCGATGGTATTGGTGGAGAGGGAATTGCCCTTTGCATTCCTGGATAAAACGCAGGTCCCGGGTCTGCACTGTTGTCACCGCCCGGGCATGTTCGTTGGTATTGAGGCATGCCCCCTCGGCTTGGCACATCAGGATGCGGAACTGCACGGGGAATTCGTCCAACCATTTGACATTCTCGATCCCTGATAACTCCTGAGCCTGTTCCTTTGTCAGATTGTGCCCTTCCCATACTGCCAAATGTTCGTTTGGTTCGCGGAGGAACAGGACTTCCCTGTTTTTCGGGTCCACGGCATCGGGGAAAAGCACAAGGACACTCTCCTCCTGCTCGATCCCGGACAGGTAAAACAAATCCGAATTCGGATGCATCATCAGGACGCCGTCCGCATTGGTCGGGAGGACATCGTTGGCGTTGACGGCAGCGAGGCAACCGGAGGGGAGCATCTTGGATAGATTTTTCCGGTTGTTTTTAAAGAGGGAGCAATCGATGGGCTGGTGGCGCATAATTCGGGTCGGCTGAGGATTTCTCACAATCCTTAAACCCTGAAACTGCCCCACTTTGCAAGAGTGTAATAAGTGAGGAAAGGGATCCCCCGCCCCATTATTATCGTATTAATACTAAACTCAACCAACTCCTTCCAGCACGCCCACACTACCAATCTTAAAGGTGGAGGAGATGGTTTACCTCCTCGCTTCGGACATTTTCCCCTCCCCTTCCTTGGCCAAGACCCAGGCCGCCTGGGTAAAAAACCATCCGGAGATCACCATCCCCACTGCCCCAAAGCCCTGAACAAAAAACCTAGACTTCAAAAAAACTCCTTCCCTCTGTACAATTTGCGGAGGGTTAACGCCACGAAAACAAGGATGGAAAAACGCATCCATTAGAAGGCAGGCAAGGGAGGTAAAAGTTACTATTTAATAAAATCACTTACAGCTTGGCAGAAGCTGGGGAATGGCATCTACTTGGTAATCAACCAATCCATCCAACATCCCATGGCAAGCAAACAATCCCTTTCTCCCGCCCTCCTTATCCTGGCCGCGACACTTCCGCTCCAGGCTCAAAAGAAACATGCCGAAGTCCCTGCCGACATTCCCTTTGGGGGTAACCTGGACCCGAGGATGGAGGAACCGGTCTTCGCAGTCTCCTCCAAACAGGGGATGCGGGTACTGGTATCACGAGACGATGGCAAAACCTGGGTCCAAACCTTTCTGGGTACCGATTCCCTGGAGGACGGGGGTTGGCACGGCACCTTTGCGGTCTACGGGATGGCTTATACCCTAGGGGTAATTGGAGTCTTCTCCGGATGGGGCACGCCGGGGGTTTACATCGGTTCGGACGACGGGGTGAGTTGGAGGCATTTGAACGCAAAGCCAGACGAACGCCTCGGGAGCGTTTGGGGAGCCACAGCCGGGAACGGGAAATTCCTAACCAGTGCGGACCAATGGCGCGGGATGACCAGCGTGGATGCTAGGCAGGGGGATTTTGCCAAGCACAGCGTGAAAGACCTCCTGGACGGGGGAAAGACCCACCACATGATCGCAGGCTTCGGGGATTATGACGGAGGAAGGTACATCATTGTGGGCGACAACAACCATGTCTTTTACAGCAAGAATTGCAAGGAGTGGAAACATAGCCAGATCCCTGAAGGCGCTGGCACAGGGCAAGACCACGTCGCCTACGGCAACGGAGTATTCCTTTGTAGCTTCGATAACCATGTAGCCCGGTCGTCCGACGGAGGAGCGACATGGACTTTGCATGAACATGGCCGGAAAGGCTGGGGCAAGGCGTGGCGAGGGTTGGCCTTTGTAAACGGGGAATTCTGGCTCACGGCAAAGAAAGCTTCCCATGCCCGCAAGAGCAAGGACGGGATCACATGGGAAGACCTCCCGAAAGGCACCCCCGGTGGGATATTTGCCCAATCGGAAAACGATACGATCATCAATGTGGAGCGGGGCAGATACGACATCAAACGTAGTACGGATGGAGGGAGGACCTGGGAAACCGTTTTCCAAGCCCCGAAAGAAGATGTCAGTTGGGACATGGCTTTTGTCGTTCACGGCAAGGTGAACCGGGTGGACTGAGCCGGAAAAGAAAACAGCCTGTAAAACTTGTGCAAGAAGTTCCCTTGGCATCTTCGTAGGTAATCCTTAATCTGGCTTCCCGATGGTGGGCATCCGAGCCATGGCAAGAAAAGTACTTCCCAGCCAGTATGGGTCGGATGCTGGTATTGAAATCAATTTCCCCACCCACATTTGCGGCCAACCGAAAGGCCATCCAGGACGCAAGGGACGCAAAGGTTACCAATCCATTCATGACAAATCCAAGAGAAATCACAGGATGAGGGAGGACAAGGCGCACCTTGGCACGATGAATTACAAGACAGGCTTGTAGGAAAAATTGAAACCATGGCGGCACTACGTTTGATCCGACTCGGGTCAGGAAAACGCACAACATATATCATCCTTAAAGGGTAATTTCCGGTTCGGGGCTAATCGTGGCATGGGCTTCCTTGGCCGTGCCTAAATTCTGGATCCGAAGATTTGGACACTACTTTCAAGAAACGCCCCAACCCTACATTGGACTTGCTATGGGAGTCCGCCAGGACATTTCCTATTGTCCATATGTCACGAAAACGGAACCATCCAGGCGGGCATTCCCAAGGACGGAACGACAAGTCCTACCGCAAGCTCCCGTCCAAAGCACCCATCGTGCAGAGGGACGAATTCCTCTTCAACCTATTGGACACATTGGAAGAACCGTTGCTCCTTGTATTGGACAGGGTGCAGGACCCGCACAACCTCGGGGCATGCCTCCGTACCGCCGACGCAACCGGGGTAGACGCGATCATTATCGCCAAAGACAGGGCAGCCCCCTTGACGGATACGGCGGTCAGCATAGCAAGGGGCGCTGCGGAGCATGTGCCAGTGGTTGAGGTAAGGAACATCGCCGACACCTTGGCCAGCCTCAAGGAATGCGGGCTACGGGTGGTCGGTTGTTCCGAACATACAGAAAACGAACTGTACGACATAGACATGACGGGGCCGCTCGTCCTGGTAATGGGGGCGGAAGACAAGGGCATCCGCAGGCTGAACCGCCTGGCTTGCGACGAACTGGCCAAGATCCCGATGTCAGGCAAGGTCAACTGCTTGAATGTAAGCGTGGCGGCCGGGGTCGCACTCTACGAGGTCGTCAGACAGAGGACTTACGGGACATAAAAGGGGGCAGGGTCATTCGTCCACCAAAGGCCAATCGAAGTCGAAGGTCTTGCCGTTTCTCCAGAGGGTGACGGGCATTTTGTCCCCAGGTTTGTAATTGAGTTTCACCTCCACAGTGAACAACCGGGGATCCGGGGGTACAGGCTTGCCTGCAAGTTTAATGATGTAGTCCCCTTCCCTCAATCCTGCATTGAAGGCAGACTTGCCTCCGGGACCCCCACGGTTGATCCATTTCACCTTCAGCGCCGTTTCCCCTTCGGGCAGGCCGATGCGGCGGTTTTCGTCCTCCATTGCTTCAGGCATCCAGACTTGGAGCCTAGGGGAGAGGTGCCAGATGGAACCCCGCCAGCTGATGTCCGTCTTTTTCCATCCTAGGGCAGTGGTTAGCGTAAGGGATTGCATTTGGCCGTCCCTCACCACATCGAAACGGATCGGCACCCTATCATTTGGCAAGTTGTGGAAGACCCACTGGATGTCAGCGATGGAGATGATGGCCTGCCCGTTGACAGTGACGACCCGGTCATTGGCCTTCAACCCGGCGAGGTCGGCCGGGCTCCCTGGTTGTATGGATTTCACCAACTGGCCGTCCGCAGGGTTGATTTGGATCCCAACATTGTCGGGGAGGGGATAACGCCATAGGCTTTCGTTGGTGAAGTTCCCGGTCGCCTTGAGATGCTCGCTTTCGGCGTCATGGATGTTGTGGCAGTGGATGCAGTTGTTCCGAGCGGTCGCCCCGGCATATTTCCCTTTTTCGGAGAGCCCAGGCATTTCTAAGGCAGTTTTGTAGGGCTTGGGCCTGCCAACTTTGTCTTTCAAATAAGCCTTGTTGGCGGGATACCCCTTGTGGAGTTGGAGCACTCTTTGCATGGCCTTTTCCAGGGAACCGATGGAATTATAAGCATCCGGCCCTTCAGAGGATTGCGTCCCATAACGCCCGTAAACCGTGCCATCCGCATTGATGAACATGGCCGCCCAATTCAGGTCGTAGTCGAATTGGAATTGGGAGAGGTCGACTCCTTTCATTTCTACCTGCCGAAGGGGAACGAATTTCGAGACCGCCAAATCGCGGATGACCTCGCTGCCCTTGGTAACTTCCGCATCGAACCCGTTGCAATTCTTACAAGGGACACACCGGAAAGTGACAAAGATGGGCTTGTTCTCACGCGCTGCGGCTTCCTTGGCCTCCGCAAAATCGTTGTAAATCCAGTGGTTGACCCCGCGGGCATGATCGTCGTTAAGAACGTCCTTGAGGTTGGGTGCGGCAGGAAGGAGCGCAGGGACAAGGAGGAGGCAGAAGAACGGGAAGGGACAGGGTTTCATATCCCAGAGATTGGAGGGGACGGGTTAGGTATGTCGAGCTTGGTGATGCCGGGAATTCCACCTCAACGCGGGTGCCCGGTGGTCTTTGTTGCAAACCACGACATCCGCGGCCTCGGACGGGCGGTGCCGCTCCCGGTGCAAGGCTTGGCCGGGAAAGAAGCGCGAGTGGTATTTCTCCAGCAAGGTTTCGATGCTGCCGAAATGCCCCAAGTCACGGACCTTCGCCCGTTCGAGGCAAACCTCTTCCGGCACCTCGATGGAGACTTTGAAATCAAACCCCTCCACAATTTCCCGGTTAAAAAGCATGACCCCCTCGAAAATAAGGACTGCGTCATCCGACGCAACCAAAGTGGCCGCAAAATCGCTCCTCCCGGCCTTATGGTCGAAGATCGTGTGCCGGTACTCCCGACTCCCCCCTCTCCCCAATGGATTGAGGACATGCTCCCGTACGCCCCGATAATCAAATGAATCCTCCACATAGCCATCCACGCTCAACGGACCCTGGCGGTGGCGGATTTCCGGTGGGTTGTGAAAACCGTCGATTCCTGCCCGGATCACTTCCCTGCCCTTCTCACGAACCAATTCTGCCAGTTGGTCGGCAAACACTGTCTTTCCCGACGCGCTACCACCGTCAATCCCGACCCGCACCGGGTGCGGTAGCTTAATCCGGAGGATCTTTTCGGCGATCTCTGAGATGACCACCCTCCGTTGCGTTGTCCAATCCATCTGCTACGGCTCAACAAAAATGGCCCCACCTGGCAAGCCCGTCCTTACCTGACCACTTGCATCCCCTGCGATCCCTTGGAACCTTGTCTTGAACAGTAGGAAACAGAGATAGCGGGCTACAACAGAATTGGATCCAAATCCAAGCATTCAAGCTAAGAGCCTGGTCCGGTCACCGAACCAGGCGACGATATTCCCACTCGATCCAAACCTCCGCCGCAATGGCACCCCTTCTTTCCCGTTGCACAAGGGCGGGGTTGCCACCAAAATCGATCCCCATGCTATACCGAGTCCTATGGCGCAACCAACCTCTCTGGCAAGTCCTACTGGCTTGTACCGGCGCATTCTTTGGGGTCACATTGCTAGTGCTGGCATGGGAAACCCACAAATCCTTCCAGGTTTACCTCGCAAAACAGGACGAACTCTTCCCGCCCCGCTACCTCACCCTGGCGCACAAAGTCTCCCTGATGAGCAACCTCCCAGGGTTCAAGCCCCTTTTCAAAACAAAGGAGATCGAAGAATTACGGGACACGCCGGGCGTCGAAGACATCACGCCCTTCACCACCGCGAACTTCCAAGCCGAAGTCATTTTCAAAGTCGGGGCGTTCAAAGCCTACCGGACGGAACTCTTCCTCGAAGCCCTCCCCCCCAGGTTCCTGGAAAACCCGCCGGAGAATTGGGACTGGCAACCCGGCAGTCCCCGTTTGCCAGCCCTCCTTCCCAACAGCTTCCTCCAACTCTACAACTTCGGGTTCGCCCCCGCCAACGGTTACCCCCAAGTTTCCAAAGGAGCGGTCGGTAAAGTCCCGCTCACCTTGGTCATCCCAGGTCCGAACGGGAAACCCCTGCCAATCGACGCCAGGATCTCGGCCTTCAGCGACCGCATCACCACCATCCTCGTCCCCAAATCCTTCCTCGACTGGGCAAACGCATTGCAACCCGCCTCCAAAGCAAAGGACGAAGTCCACAGGGTGCTGCTCAAGGCGCAAACCCCACTAAGCCAGCAGCTTTCAGCAAAACTCGATCAATACGAGACCAACAGGGAACTCCTCGCCGAATCCAAGGCCAATCAACTCCTGAAAGCCGCCCTCGGCACGACCGGCAGCATAGGGCTAGCCCTCCTCTTGGTCGCCTTTCTTGCCTACTGGTTGAGCTTCCAGATGATCCTCCACCGCTCCAATAGCCACCTCCAGACCCTCCTCTCCATCGGCTACCCTCCCAACGCCCTCTTCCAGCACTACCTTCGGATCCTCCTCGCCATTTCCACAACCTTGCTCACCCTCTCGACCCTCGCGTCCGTCCGAGCCCTGAAATACAGCGAAAGCCTCATCAGCCACCTCGGACTGGACCTGCTAGCCCCCGCCTGGACGCAAGTTTTTTTACACGCATCCATCCCAGTGTTGCTATTAACCTTGGCTCAGGCCATTTCCATACGTTCAACACTTTATAAACTCGCCCGTTCCTAAAACGACGCCGATGACCCCAAAGACCTTACGACAAACCCTCCTGGCCTGCATCCCTCTCCTGCTCGGGATGTGGGGTTGTGAACCCGCGCCCACCAAGCACGCTTACCACAAGCCCTCGCCCCCTGCCCCACCCCAGGACCAACCCTCGCCCCAAACTCCTGCGATCGTTCCCCCGATCGCAATTACAGCAACCTCTTCCAGATCGGAAGATTCCATCCCTGCCCTCCAACCGCCACTACCCGCACCGGTTACCCCGCCCCCAGGGTCAGCCAAGCCACTACGCGAAGTCCATTACGATGAAATCGACCAATTTAAGCTTCGAAAGACCGACAAAGTCTACCTGGTCGGGGACATGGAACCGTTCACCGGGTTGGCCTACCGCACCCACCCGGACGGCACCCGTAGCTTCGAAGTCACCTACGTCAACGGTTCCACCGAAGGCACCCTCACCCAATTCCACCCCAACGGGCAACCCAGCTTCAAAGTTGCGATGGACGGCAACCAAGCCACAGGGACCGCAACCGGATGGTATCCCGACGGCAGTAAAAAGAGCGAATACCCCTACAAAGAAGGCGTCGTCCACGGGGTGGCCACTGAATGGTTCCAATCCGGCCAAAAAGCCCTCCAGTCCTCATACGAACACGGTATCGCCTCCGGGAAAATCCAAGGCTGGTACCAAAACGGCACCCCATACCGAGTAGGTGAAATCATCGGGTCGGAGCCCAAACGCATCACCGCATGGTACGCTCCCGGCAAAAAATGGATAGAAAACGGATGGCGCAACGGCAAACTCTGGGGATACAGCTACGAATGGTCTCAGGAAGGCGAACTGGTTTCCCTCAAACGCTACGAAGACGGTAAACTCATTAAGACCCTCAAGTGACCCATCCACATTTCAACCTAGCAAACAAAGGATAGGTCTTACGACTCGTGGAGCAATGCTGCCACAAACTTTCTCCCGTCAATATTTTATGGAAAAATGAGGATTAGCCGCTCCCATTTAGCCGAGTAAAATTGGTAAACTGGGCTATCTCAAATGGCACGGAGTTCAGGCGGCCTTTCGATGTTTCGGGCGATGTTGGATTTGCTGTAAATCCATCGGTACTTCCGAGAACACTTATGAAGCTAAATGATGCATATAGCGACGGGGATGGAAACTTGATTGAATTTGCCTCTGGGCTGGAACCAAATGAAGAGACACCATCGCCGTAGGTTCATGGATTAAAATTGGCAATGAAGGACTAATCCTCACCGAAAATGGAACGGAGCAAACCATTGAAGCCAGCGCCCTTTTCGGAAACACCAACCGCCGTTTCCTGCGCCGATTGGCACGACACCGCAAGTGCCGGAACTGATCCCAGTCAGAGACGGAAACAAACTACCCTGGTTCACTAAAGAAGTAAACCATGGAAATCGGCCATCGTGGACATTATTGGCCACAAAAGGTACATTTTTAGCTCAATCGAAAATCACAGGGACACTGGATCCCCCCCTCCTGGAAAGGGATTTGCCAGACACAAAAGATTGGCATGGGATTGGCATAAGGGACGGACTTCCAATCCACAATCAATCCACGCTATCTCTAGAAAGCCCATGAAAACCTGGTTACCCATACTCTTCACCTTCTCCATCTCCTCGGTCCTTGCGGAAGGAAAAACGCTCTATTACTCCACGACCCTGGACAAAGTGCAACTGACGGAAGGGAGCGAGTTCCCCAAGGCCGGGCCGGCCGCGGAAAAGTTCAACAAGTCAAACTGGCGCACGAGGAACAGGTTGGCCGACTCGATGTTCCCTTATGTAGTTGTGTCGGAAGGACAAACCATCTTCCTGGCCAGGGAACGCTCGGGCATGGATCCCCGCAGGTCCATAGGCAACCAGTTGTCCTCCATCCGGATCTGTGCGGAGGCGGATTCCTCGGCCACCCCGTCCGGAAAGGTCTACTTGCCAAACCAGGACTGGACGGGGATGGATGCCTACACCTTCCAACTCACCTCCGTCCCGGTGAGGCAGAAAGAGGCGAAGGCCCACTTTTTCCAGACCAAAGCCGCTCACTACCAAAGGTTACAAAACCTTGGTGTCCCCGGATCGGCTTGGTACCGGCACCAAATCGAGGTGACCAGGGAAGAACTGGAGAAGGTTCTCGACTGGAACGACTACAACCTGCCCCTCAATGCCAATGCCTCACGGAACTGGAACCGGGGGAACCTGGACAACACCTACAACCTCGTTTCCGGCGGCCGGGCAGTCAGCGAAAACTTGCAACTCGACCGAGACCTGCGGATCCGAGAAGGAGGCAAGAAGGATGATGGGGACGATGTGAGGAGCGTGGAAGCAAAGACCATACCGGGGATCACCATTGCCGAAATGGACTGGGAAAACCGAATTGATGCAAACCTGGGGGTGGCTCCCCTCCCCTTGGCCAATGCAGTCCCGCACGACCAATACTTCATCCATTTCCAAAGTTTTGCCCAACTGGTGGGGCTGGTAGACAATTCCCTCGCCCAAGGGACGCCCCTGCAAAGGCTCGTTGAAAACCGTTCGGAAAATGCCCAGACTTTTGAACGTTACGAAGACCAACTCCTGCTGCCTCTGGACGAGGCGGTACGGAAGTTTGGCCCGAAGTTGGTGGAAGCAGTGGCGGTCACAGGCTCGGACCCCAATTTCCGTACAGGGACGGACGTAACCATCCTCCTCCAAGCCAAAGACCCGAAGGCACTCCACACCCTCCTCGCGCTGCGCATGAAGGCGGCAGGCTTTACGACCCCTGCCAAAGCGACGAAAGGGGAACTCCATGGATTATCCTTCCAAGGAATTGAAACCGAAGATGGCTCGACCCGCTCCTTCCTGGCGATGCACGGGAAAACTGTCGTGGTATCTAACTCCAAAGGCCAATTGAAGAAAATCCTGGGCGTAATCCTTGGCCTGGAGGGATCGAAGGCGATCAGTTCCCTCCCCGAGTACACTTGGTTCCGGCAACGCTACGAAGGCAACCTAAAGCCCTTTTTCCTGGTCACCGATGCTGCCATCCGCCGTTGGTGTAGTCCTCAATGGAGGATTGGCAATTCCAGGCGAACCCAGGCTGCGGCCATCTTGGCAGAACTCCAAGCCCGCAAAATTGCTGGACCGGAGGATTTCAAAATTTGCAAAAGCGAGATACCTGATTGGCTCGGCGAAGTGACGATGCTGGAAGCCGGCCCCCAATCTTCGACCTATGGGAATTTGGCATTCCTGACCCCTATCTCGGAACTGGAAATCGACCTGGTCACCCCGAGGGAACACCGAGCCTACAACAACTTCCGCAACCGCTACCAATCCCGCTGGCGCAACTTTTTCGACCCCATCGGGGGGACAATCTCCATCGGGGAGAGAGATTCCGAAGTGGACATCACCGTGCTCCCCCTAATCGAGGGAAGCGAGTACAACGAGATCAGGGACGTCGCGGGTAATGTACGTTTCGCTAGCGACGCGGCCAATCCGTCCCCCGACTCCCTCCTCCACGCCATCATCGCCCTGGACACGCAAGGTCCGGACATGCGCCGGGTAGGCACGTTTGCATCCCGAACGAGCCCGACCCTGGGGGTCAATGCCTTGAGTTGGCTTGGGAAGCATGCCTCCATCCAGTTAATGGACGCCCCTTTTTGGAAGGACCTAGCCGTTGAGGTGGCCGGGGGGAGAGACCCGGAAAACTTCGTCGAACAAAACATCCACCGGCTCCCGGTTCTGGCCAAGTTGGATGTCAAAAACCCGTTTGTCATGACGGCCTTCCTGGGAACCTTCCGGGCATTCCTCGACCAGACCTCCCCCGGCATGTTGGCATGGGACAACCGCACCCACAATGACCAGACTTATGTCAGGGTCGGCCTGACCGAGACAACGAAGAAAAAGATGGAGGGGGATTCCGGTTGGAAGGAAATCGCGCTGTACTACCGTGTCGAACCGACCCTGCTGACCCTATCCCTACGGGAAGACGTCATCCAGAAATCCATGGAGGCACCAGGCGAAGTGCCGGAAAGCCATCATTGGGCAGGGGAAAGCATGGGTGTGCAAATCAATGGCCAAGCCATCCCCCAAATCCAGAACTTGGCCGGAGAGCAAATGCTCAACTCGCTTCAATCCCGCTCTTGGAACAACCTGCAAATCCTCAACGAATGGAGGAGGAACCTGGGTATCGAAGACGCAGGGGAATACCATCTGGCCAACTGGCATACCAGACTGGAATGCCCTGGGGGCGGGGAATATGTCTGGGACGAAGCAGCAGGCTCCTATGTCTCGACCGTGTTCGGGCATCCTTCCAAACCCAAGATGCCCTGCGAGGCGCCTTCCTTTTTTAACGGCCTCCAACACGCCTCCTTCGGCCTCACTTTCGAGCAAGACGGGCTCCGCGCCCGGACGAAGTGGTCTAGGAAGTAATGCCTCTCCTCTGAGGTTCTTGCAATAGCTTTCCCTGAAAGAAACAGCCTGGCAAGCCTGCTCCTCGTAGCAAGGGTATGCACGATTGGTGTCTGGTCGCAAAAATCGACAATTTCGAGGGGGAAAACGAAGGCCTTCTCCTCATTGAAACCGAATTCCAAGACGGGCTCCAAGCCCCATCCTTCCAGCCGCCAAGCTGGTTTGGCGTTGACGTCACGGGTAATCCCGCCTATTAGGACACCCTTTTAGCTAAGTGAGACCTAGCTGAAGACAACAAGACACAAACAACAAATGAGACAGCAAAATGAGGATACATTATGGCAAAGGAGAAAAAGTGGGGCGTCGTCCCCTTCCGCAGGAAGAAGGGAAAAGTCCAGGTACTATTGATCACGACCCGAAACCGAAATTGGGGACTCCCGAAAGGGAACTTGATCAAGAAAATCGGTGCCCGCAAAACAGCGTTGCGAGAGGCCTTCGAAGAGGCCGGTATTCTTGGGCGTTTAGGAGAGAGGGGGAAGAAGTACAGTCCTTCGCGAGAAGACAGTATCTTCTTCTGGCCGATGGAGGTTAAGAAAGAACTGAACCGTTGGCCTGAACACCGTCAGCGTGACCGCAAATGGGTCACCCCTTCCAAAGCCCGGAACATGGTAAAGAAGAAGGCCGCCCGCAAGGCGCTCGAACTTGCGTCAAGGAACTGACCCTTCTGTCCATATTTATTCTTATGAGGCTTTGGCCGTCCCAAAGTGCTGGCTTCCAGCAGGGCGGCCAAAGCCTCTTCCTTTTTTGGGACTTGTAGGATCCATACACCCGAACAAAAATCAAGCCATGGCAAAGCCCCAAACCCTCCTTGCGCTCTCCTTGCTGGGGGCGACTTTCATCCTGGCCCGGATGGAGGCCGGAATCCTTTGCCTATGGCCCAGCTTGGTAGCTATCCTGGCGGTCATCCTTTTCCGTAGTGCCCTTCCCGGCCTGTTGATTGGGGCGGCGTGCGGCTCAATCCTGCTTTGTGAAGGCCAACCGGTAAGGGCATCCACCTCTTTCTTTACCAACCATTTGCTACCGTCCCTGCAAAGCGAATGGAACCTGAGCGTATTGGCCTTCACCTTCTTACTGGGCGGATTTGCCGCATTGCTGGAATCCGGACGAGGTTTCGAGGGGATATTGGGATGGTTCCTACGGGGAAATGGGAACACGGGGAAGAGGGTGCAATGGTCTGCATACGCAATGGGTACCATTTGCTTTTTCGATGGCCTGGCCAGCAGCCTGCTTACAGGCAAAGCCATACGGCCATTGGCGGACAAGACAGGCGTTTCACGGGCAAAGTTGGCGTACATCGTGGACAGCACAAGTTCTGCGGTGGCTTGTGTGGCGATCATGTCAACCTGGATCGCCTACCAACTTTCCATGATCCGGGAAGGCTATGCCCAAGCCGGTATCGTCGGGAACGACCCTTTTTCGGTCTTCCTGCAATCCATCCCTAGGAACTACTATTGCTGGTTCACCTTGGCGCTCCTTGCGGTGGCGATCCGGAAGCCATGGAACCCCGGACCGATGGGAAAGCACGAGGACAAGACAGGGGGTAACAAAACAAGCCTCCAGCACGTCGGCTTGCAGGGCCAGGCGTGGAGGGCAACCGTCCCGTTGATTGCCCTGGTATTTTGCTTGTTCGCGGGGCTTTATATCGACGGTTCTGGAGGAGATGCCTTCCCGTTGTCCCTTGGGAAACTGAAAGAAGCCTTCGGCGATGCCAGATCCAACTTGGTCCTGCTCTACGCATCGGCCACCGCTTGCCTTGTGGCATGGGCCTGCAACGCCTCACCGATATTGGAAAGCAAGCAGGATCCGGGCAAAGTCTTTATGGACGGGATGCAGCGGTTCTTTTCGCCCTGCCTCATCCTTGTTGCCGCATGGTGCCTAGGCAGCACTTTATCGCAACTGGACGCCTCCGGATACTTGTCCATCCTCTTGAAGGGAAACCTCCCCCCACAACTCTTTCCTTTGGCCGTTTTCCTCTTGGGAGTGCTGGTGTCCTTCACCACGGGCACATCCTGGGGCACCATGGGCGTCCTGATGCCACTGGCATTGCCTGTGTGCTTCGCCCTCGCCCCTGGAAACGAGGCAATGGTGGCTTCGGTAGTGGCGGCCGTGTTCAGCGGGGCGGTATTCGGTGACCATTGTTCCCCGTTGAGCGACACGACCATTGTGTCCGCCATGTCCTGCGACTTGGAACCGTTTGTACATGTTCAAACCCAACTTCCGTATGCCCTGACCGCAGCCATGGTCGCATCGGTTTGTGGGTTCCTTCCATTGGGCTTTGGAACCAATCCATGGATCTGCCTGACCGCTGGATTCATTAGCATCCTTGTTATCCCCATGCTCCACTCCCGATTCCCGAGGAAAAATGGAGCCGAAGGGAACAGCTAGTTTTTCCCGGCCAGAACAAGGGCTTCTTCAGGCCCGAGCGCCCGGCCAAACACCGCAATCTCGTCCAGGCGTCCTTCCCAGTTGGAATCGTTGTCGCTACGCCCCCCGAAAAACATGTCCTGGAAAGCCCCGACGCCAACATCCCTGGCACAGATTTCCAACTCCCCGTCCAGATAAACCCGGACATTGGATCCGGACTTGGAAAGCAAGAGGTGTTTCCATTCCCAACGCGGTGTCGAAGTCTGCCCGGGGATCACATCGCCGCCCTTTGCCCCAGCTTGCAGGACTAACCGCCCTGTGTATCCACTTTTCCCACCGACCCCAAGGTGCAAGGAGTTGTTACTTAGCCCATGGCCATTTCCCCTGGACAATATCCAGCCGCTGAATTCGCGGCCGTCATTGGGCATCCCGTTCCAGAACCAGAGGGACACCGACCAGTCGGCACCCAGTTCCGGGAGGTGGGCACACATCCGGTTTCCAGTGAACATGACTGAGCGGTTTGGCTCCCCTGCGCCATTGAAAGCGGTGGAAAGCGGCCCCTCCAGGTAGTAGGCGACTTGGGGTTCGTAAATCCCGTCACGGTGGTTTCCCGAGGAATCCAATGCACGTGCCCCCTGGAACTCGTCCATGCGGTAATAAGCCAGTGGCTCCAACCCGAGGATGACTTTTGCAGCCGGGCCTTTGCTTTGGACAGGGAATTTACGGGGGTTGCCCGACACCTCCTCCAATAATGCAATACAGGACTCCGCGATCTTCCGCTCGGCCATGGGTTCCAAACCTGCCGACCTTGCCGCCCATGTGTTGTATCCACCGAGCAAGTGCTGTTCAGGAGGCGGGATGTAACCATCGCCACCGTTAGCGAGGTCAAGGACGATGGTCTTTTCCAATGGGCTGGCGGCCTTGATTTTCAGGCCGGTGATCGCGTAGGTCTCATTCGGGGTAGTGGCGATGGCAATGTCGCCGATCCGCAGGGCTTGGGTGACGACTTCCGTACGCTGGCGCTCATGGAGGATGACTTGGTCGACCGCATAAACTTCTTCCTTGGTCTTGGGCAAACGGCCTTCCAAGCCAACTACAATTTTCTTTGCCCACTCAAGGCGTTGGGCGTCCGGTACGCGGTAAGCCAAGTCCAGACGCCTCTCGGCCATGGCCAAATCAGCCGACCCATCGTATTGGATATCTTCCAAAGCCTTGGCCGCAATCCATACCATGGCGTCGGCATAGGCTTCCATGGTCAAGCTGGGATCCCAGGAATCAGGGTCAGTGTAATCCCTCCTCCAAATGTCCCCGCTGCACCCATGGGACATGATCCCGACAAAGTCCCCTTCGGGTGCCAACTTCTGCTTCAAGCCATCGCAAAACAAGCCGTAGTAGTCGGCATGGATGCCGGGGCCGCCTCCGAAATAGTGCATGGAGAAATTGGCGTAAACACAGAGGGGCTTCCCATCGGCGTTTTGTACGGAGACCAGGGAAAGCCACGGGTCTTCAGGGCCGGACTCGCCGGTCACGTTGTCCCAATCGCGTCCGGCGTGCATGTTTGCCCTGACAGTGGGGTTGCCGAAAGGGTCGAGCTCGATACGGTCGGGCCGTCGGACCCAACGGCGCAAGGCGGTGTACTTGGCTGCATTGACCCTGGCAAAGCCGACCCTGGCAGGCTGGAGCTTGCCCAATGCCCCAGCAATGGCCTCGACCAGTTTGCCCTTCAGGAAATGGGGATAAACGGGGTCGGCAGGGGTTCCCAGCGCCCCCATGCAGGAACCGGCAGTGTGGGTATGGGTCGCGGAAATAAGGATGTTGGCGGTAGGCACACCAGTCTTTTCCGAGGCCAATGCCTTGGCCTCGTCCAGTAAGTCCCGGGGCATCATGCAACTGTCCACCGCGACAAGGACGACCTGTGTCTTCCCATCGGAGAAGGCCAATGCCCGGGCACTCAGAGGGGACAATACTTTGTCAAAACTCCTGGAGGTGAACCCACCATTGACGATGACTGGCAACTTCCTGGGGGTCACATCGACAACAACGGCTCCGGCCTTAAAAGAGCCGGGATAGGCACGGGACGTCATTGTGAAAAGAATCAAACCAAGGGCGAGGGATTGGGTAACAATACGCATGACCCTTTGATGGGCGCTCCGGCAAGGGATTGCGAGCCGATTCATTTTCCAACCCAACCCCGTCCCAATCTGCTTGCCCAGGTTCCCGAGCCATCATTTCATCCTCCGCCATGCGTCTTTCCATGATCGTCAATCCGTTTTCTGGACGGAACCTCCAGCTCGCAGCCCAAGTAGGGGTGGAAGACATCGTGATCCCCTATCCCGGTACGGATTTGGCCTCCCTGCTAGAAACCAAGCGGATGGTCGAGTCATTCGGCATGCGGTTGACCCATGTTGAGCGCAAACTCCCCCATTTGAAAAACGTCCACAACCTCCCTGGGCGGGAGCAGGAAATGGAAACGATCAAAAAACTCGTACGCAACATGGGAGAGGCTGGGATGGAAGTGCTGTGCTACAATTGGATGCCCAATGAAGACTGGCACAGGACGACCGCGGAAGCAACGGAACGTGGGGGCTCCAAGGTAACCGCCTTCGACATAACCCAAATCTCCGGCAAAAACCCCACCGATGCGGACGGCAGGCCGGAGAAAGTTACCTCCGCCGAAGAACTTTGGGACAACCTGGAACGATTCCTCAACGAACTCGTCCCGACCTGCGAGGACGCGGGGATCAAGCTCGCCCTCCACCCCGACGACCCGCCCCTGCCCATACTCCAAGGCCAACCCCGCATCATCACCAACCACGCAGCCTACGAAAAGGTGGTGCAACTGGTCGACAGCCCGGCCAACGGAATTTGCTACTGCACGGGCTCGCTGGGTCCGACAGGCGAAGACTTGGTCATGGGGATCCAACGCCTTGCCCCGTACATCGTCTTTGCCCATATCCGAAACATCCGGGGGACAGCAGAAAAATTCACCGAAACCTGGCACGACAACGGCGACCTCGACCTCCACGCCATCATGTGTGCCTTGCGCGGGATCGGGTTCTCCGGGGCCCTCCGACCGGACCACGCCCCATCCATGGCCGGGGAAACCAACGAGACCCCCGGTTACGAAATGCTGGGACGCCTCTTCGCAGCAGGGTATTTGCGGGCGTTAATGTAGGCTGGGAAAATCCATGGCCAAAAGGATCAAATCCAAGACCTCGGGCGGCATCGGGTGTGCCATCCTGTTCCTGTTGCCCTTCGCCGCTGGTGGCATCGGGACATTGGGCATGGTTGTTTGGACCCTGGCCAACTGGGCAAAGGCGCAAACTTGGAAAGAAACCCCTGCGACAGTACTGGAAGCGTCCATCGTCCGTGGGGACGATTCCAGAAAAGCGACAGGCACTTTTGAATACCAATGGCAGGGCCAAACCTATCAGTCAAAGAACGTAAGCCTCTATAAAGCCTCAGACAACTTCGGAAGCTACCAAGACGACTTAGGTAATAAATTGGGGAAGCACAAACGCTCCCGCAAACCCCTGCCTTGTTACGTTAACCCAAAGAAGCCTTCCGAGGCGATCCTCGACCGCACCCTGCGCTGGGAATTCCTGGCCTTTTTCACTGTCTTTGCAGAAGTTTTTGGGTTGGTAGGGCTCGGGGGGCTTGTTGCAGCGGCGATTTGGGGCAAGGACCTGAAGGACTCCTCGGAACTGGAAAAACTCCATCCGGACGAGCCATGGAAATGGAACCGGGGATGGCTGGAAGGCATCGTCGATCCTTCCAATGGAAACGACACCCGGTTACCCATCTTCATCATGGCCTATTGGAACATGGCCTGCATCCCCCTCTGGGTTGTTTGCCCTTGGAAAATCTATACCGGGCATCCTTGGGCATGGGTAGGGATGATTATCCCGGCCATTGGGATATTGATCGCGGCCTTTGCAATCCGGGCAGTGCTCCGGCGTAACAAGTATGGGGCGAGCCACTTCCACATGCTTCACAACCCTGGGGAAATCGGCGGGGCATTGGAGGGTGCAATCCTCATTGAAAAGCGGTTCTACCCAGATGAAGGGATTGACCTGCGGTTATGCTGCCAAGTAAGCATATCCAGGGGCGACGACCCGGACGACGTAGAGACCCTTTATGAAGTCAGCCAAAACCTTGATGCCGCCCAACTTGGGGAGATCGACGGGAAGATGGCCATTCCCGTGTATTTCCAGATCCCGCATGAGTCGGAAAACACGGTTTGCCAAGGCCACCGCAAAGTGACCTGGAACCTACTATCGAGCGCAAGGATCCCCGGTGTCGATTACAAGGCGAACTTTGAGGTGCCAGTCTTCAAGACCAAAGAGAGCCGGGGGCAACCAACCGGGGGCAAGCCAAAGTTAGCCAATCTTGTCGCTGAATCCGAACCGCTGAAGAAGGCAGGCATCCATATCGACAAGGGTGTAGACGGCACGACCCGGATTAAGGTACGGCCATTCCGTAACCTTGGAGCGGTTTTCGGCCTGTTTTTCTTCGCGTTAATCTGGATTGCTGTCTCACTGAGCATTCTCTTTGTGCATACGGCCTGGATCCTATTCCCTGTTGCACTGATAGGTTTCTTCTCGCTTTTGGGTGCCGTGGACATCTTCCTCCAATCCTCATCCATCCAGGTGGATGGGCAAGGCGTCCACGTTGAACGCGGTTGGTTTCCACTACCTAAAAAGTTCGACATCACAAGGGAAGAAATCCTGGGTTTCGACCTGTATTCCTCCATGCGCTCCGGAAGCAAACACTATTACAAAGTGGTGGCGGAATTGCATTCAGGAAAAAGGGTCACGATTGCAAAATATGTCGAAGGTGCGAAAGCCTCCAAAAAGTTGGCCGGAATCCTCGGCGAAGCCATGTGAAAAAAGGGATGAGTCCAACCTGCCAATACCCAAGAAATTTGGGGGTCTAGGGTTTCTTGCTATTGCCCGCCATTTTCCGGACTGTCCCGATGGGGACTTTTTGCCAGGCGCGCTCGTGCAAATAGTAGATCCCTAGTTTAGCAAAGAATTCCACCGCCCCGATCATAGCTGCCTCGCGTATGGCATTCTCCCTTTCGTGCAAGATGAAGTAGGCAACGCAAATGGTGGTCAGTGTTGCCAAAACCCTCCAAGTCAATCCCTTCAGCAAGCTCCGCAAATGGGATTCGCGGTTTACAAATTCAACATTCCCCGGGGGGGCTACTTTTCCATCTTCGGAAGGATTCATCGATATCATGCTGTGGCAGCCTTGGATTGGCGGCGCTTGGTAACCGCACGTTTGATCATTTCATCCGCGATCACGCCGGCCAGGATGACCGCGCCAATGATCGCAAACTCCAAGGTGTCGGAAATTTTCAGGAGGATGATCAGGTTGTACAAAGTCTGCATTACCGCAGTACCGATTACCACGCCGAGGATGCTCCCTTCCCCACCCCGCAAGCTGCATCCTCCCAGGACTGCGGCGGCGATGGCGTATAGCTCGAAGAAGTTGCCGAAGCTGGAAGGCGCGACGGAGTTGGAATCGATGGCAAACAGGATCCCCCCGAGGGCGGCCAGGCAAGTGCAGATGACATAGGCGACGACGGTCATCCTGGATGTATCGATCCCGGAGAGTCTGGCAGCCTCCTCGTTCCGCCCCAAGGCCAGCATGTAGCGGCCATAGATTGTCCTGTTCAAGAAGATGGCCGCAAGTATGGCCACCACGATGAGGATGAAGAAGGGGTAAGGGATCCCGAAATCCAGGGTGATGGCCAGTTTCCCCGAGGCAATGGGGGCTAGGGAGGCATCGTATTCGTTGCCCAACCCTACCGTCTGGTCGTCCACGCTCCAACGGGAGACCCCGCGGTAAAACAAAAGCCCGCAGAGGGTGACGACAAAGGGCTGGAGTTTGACTTTCGTGACCAGGAACCCATGGAAGCATCCAAGAACCAACCCTATTCCCAATACCAAAATCAAGGCCATCAGTACCGGCATTTTCTGATGGCGATTGACGGGCATGGCAAACCACTCGTTGGTCACGGTTCCTACACTGCTGTCCAACGACAATTCAGTCTTGTCCCCTGAAATCCGGGCTGAAACCACCTGTTTGTCTGATAGGCCTGATTCCGGATGGATGAAGGTGATGCGGTCCCGTTGAGCCAATGGATGCCCACCACCAATCGAGACCGATGCGTTGCCATCCCCATCAGGAATAACCTCCAACACAGGGAAGACGCGGGCAACCGTCCCCCGACGGTCTGCGTTCCCGGTAAGGCCTTCGACCTTAAGCCGGGTAGCCGGGATGTCCCTCCCGCCCTCCGACTTGTGGGTTGTCCTTTCTGCAGAGACCACAGTCACCAGCGCGCTCCTGGCCCTGCGGCCGCCGAAGTACCGGACTTTATCCCCATTTGCAAAGCCTCCAGATTGTCCTTGGATGATGATCTCCGAGGAGGCAGGGGCTACGGACAAGACTTCCGAGCCTCCGGCCGGGAGGTAGTCGACCTTCAGGAAAATAGTCAGGAAGCAGGCACTCAGACAGACCATGGAACCGATGGACAGATCGATCCCGGCCGTGATGATGACAAAGGACACCCCGATGCCCAGAATCCCGTACATGGCTGTCCGCCGGAGGAGGTTTTCAATATTGTTCCCGGCCAAGAATGACTCGGGTACGGCGACGGCCAGGATTACCCAGAGGACGATGAGGAGGATTCCGATTCCTAAGACTTTGATATTCACGGTTTTGGAGATGGGTTGGGTATTTTCTTATGGTTCACTGGTTTTGCCCACAGCCAGCCTCATAATGGCTTCTTCGGACATTTCTTCGCGCTGAAGTTCCCCTGAAATCCTGCCTTCGTGCATGACCAAGACCCGGTCGGCCATTCCAAGTACCTCCTCCATTTCACTGGAGACAAACAGGATCGCCACCCCACCGGATGCCAGCTCCTCCATCAATGCGTAGATCTCGCGTTTTGCCCCGATGTCGATCCCCCGGGTAGGCTCGTCGAGCAAGAGGATTCCCGGTTCCATCGACAACCACTTGCCAAGGACGACCTTTTGTTGGTTGCCCCCGGAAAGGTATCGGATGATTTGGCCGTCGCCCGGGGTTTTTACCCCCATCCTCCTGATCATTTGGCTACTGGTACCCGCCTCTTTTTGAAAGTCCAGGAAACCGCCCGGCTTGCTGTCCCTGCGGAGGGAGGCAAGGGAAATGTTTTCACGGACACTCATTTCGATGACAAGGCCTTGGGATTTACGGTCTTCCGGTGCAAGGGCCAACCCGGCCTTGATGGCATCACGGGGGGTCGAAACCCCGGTTGCTTTGCCCCGGACAAGAATTTCCCCGCCCAATGCAGGTTTAACTCCGAAAAGGGCTTCCAACATTTCCGTCCTTCCCGCCCCGACCAACCCTGCAACGCCGACGATTTCGCCTGAACGGATGGAAAAATCGAGTTCATGGTCAGGGTTCGCAGGCGTCCTCAATTTGCGGGCTTCGAGGACGACTGCCCCTGGGGCATGGGGATTGCGTTGGAAGTAGCTGGAGATATCCCGCCCGACCATCATCCGGACCATGTTGTCATGGTTGATTTCCTCCCTGGAAAGTTCCCCTGCATTTTCCCCGTCCCGCAACACAGTCACCCGGTCGGCCAACTCGATGACCTCCCCAAGGCGGTGGGAAATGTAAATGATGCTGACCCCTTTGGCGCGGAGGTCTTTGATCACTTTGAAGAGGTTCTCGGTTTCCGCCTGGGAAAGGCTGGAAGTCGGCTCGTCCATGATCAGGACTTTGGAGTCCATGGACAGGGCCTTGGCAATTTCCACCATTTGTTGCCTACCGATGGTCAGTTGCGACACCAGTGTATTGGGGTCGACGTCAAGCCCTACGGCATCCAGGTACTTTTTAGAGTCTTCACGGATTTTGGCCTTGTCGATCAGGCCGTTTTTGAGCGGTTCGCGCCCGAGGTAGACATTGGCCCCGACATCCAGGTTGTCCGCCAAGTTCAGCTCCTGGTGGATTAGCGAGATCCCATGGCGCATGGCTTCCTGGACAGAAAACACTTGGTTCGGACACCCGTTGGCCAGGACTTGGCCACTCCCCGGGGGTTGGACCCCGGCAAGGATTTTCATGAGCGTGCTTTTGCCCGCCCCGTTTTCCCCTATCAGGGCAAGGACTTCGCCTTGGCGTAGGACAAGGTCGACTTCATGCAAAGCACGGACACCAGGGAATTCCTTCCCGACTTTCCTCACCTCCAGCCGTGGGGGGGCATCCTGTCCGGAGGGGCTGTCCATGGAAAACTCGCCGGGAAGGGGCGCTCAGCCTTCTTTCTTGGCTTTCAGGTCGGCCCAAAAATCATCCACGTTTTCTTCGGTAATTTTCCTGGGGGGGATGTCGATGTAAGTGCGAGGCTCGTTCCCCTCCAGGATGTCCTTGAGGATCTGCACAGATTGGTAACCGTATTCGTAGGGGTTTTGGACGACAGTGCCTTTGATTGTACCATCCTTGATCCCTTGCAAAGTCACATTGTTCTCATCAAAGCCAATCAGCTCGATCGCGCCGAGTTTCCCTGCTTGCTTCAGGGCTTGGTAACAGGCGGGGGGATTGTACTCGAACAGGCCAACCATCGCTTTCATCTGGGGATAGGCATTGATGGCGTCCGCAGCTTTCTGCTTGGCAACTTCGGGCTTCCCCTGGTCCGTCAGGGTATCCAGGACTGTGAACTTTTCACCTACAACCGGCTGGCCTTCCGGGTCATAAGCCAAGTTAGCCAAGTTTTCAGGCACTGGGCGCCCCATGAGTTCGTCGATAACGCCTTGGCGGCGGTATTTTGAATTATCTTGCTCCAGGCGGCCGATGAACAGCATCACTTCCCCTCCTCCAGGAATCGCGTCCTTAACAAGCTCCCCGCACATGCGCCCGGCCTTGTAATTGTCCATGCCGATGTAGCAAAGGCGTTTGGATCCAGGACAGTCCGAATCATGGGTGATGAGGGGAACTTTCGATGCGATTTCGTCCAACCAGGCGACTTGGTTGTCCGCATCCAGGGGGCTAATGGCAATGCCATTGATACCGGAGGAAATGAGGTCTTCCACGATTTGCTTTTGCTTCTCGACCGTGCCTTGGCTGGGCATCTTCACCTCAACTTTGACATGCAAGTCCTTCTCTGCATCACGGCACCCGGCCTTGGCGATATTCCAGAAGTCGGCAATCATATTGGTAACAAAGGCCACTCTGATTGTTTTTTCGGGCTCCCCACCCCCTGCTGGTTGCGTCTCTCCGACGTCTTGCTTGCCGGTGCAAGCGGCAAGGGCAAGTAGGGCAATTGGGAGTAGGCAAGTAAAATGCTTGGTTTTATTTCGGAAGGAAGGTTCGTGCGTCATCGTTATTTCTATGTTTGGAAAAGTAGTGTAGGTACATATCGAGAATAACGAGGCACTGGTCAATCCTCCATTCACGCAAGGGGAACCCGCCGCCCTATCGGGATGCCCCATCGGTAAAATCTTCAAGTCGTCCCAACCCGGATGCAATTATCCAGCGAACATGCCTTGATTCCGTAAGCACTTTATACATTGTGATCATCTTATGCTTCTACGGTATCCCATCGCCTTGGCACTTTTGCCCCTGGTTTCGCTGCTTGCCAGCGAGGAGGCAAAGGATGGCATTCCCCAGAACGCAGAGAGGACGGTGGACGGGGAAATGTTGGTGAAATGGGAAAATATTTACTTCTTCGACACCGAGAGCGAACCCTTTACAGGCCGGGCTTATTCGACCTTTGAGGATGGCACACCCCGTTACGATGCCCACATCATTGATGGCAAACCGCACGGGTTGGTCACCATATACCATGAGAACGGCAACAAGATGTTCTGCGCCAGGTACAACCATGGAGTCCAGCAAGGGCGGGAAGAAAATTGGCACAAAAACGGAAAGCTCCAGTTCGCCATCCATTACGAAAAAGGGGGGCGCCATGGGAAAATGACCTCGTTCCATGACGACGGGAGGCGGCAAATGGACATTTTCTTTGACCATGGGAAGATCCACGGCCCGTTCATCGTTTACGACAAGGTGGGGAACATCTCGTCCCACAGGATTTATTTCCAAGGAAAACTTGCCCTCACCCGGAAATCCCCGGACTACGAATTGGAACAAGACCAAAATCCATCGCAGCTCTTCTCAGGGATCCTGGAAAAGCAGCAGTACGAACCCTTCCAATCCAACAACCCGGGTTATCCGCAAATGACCGATGTGGATGGAAAACCCGAACTGGAGCTGACAAACGGAAAAAATAAAAAATCAACTGCGCACATCTGGCTAACCCCTCCGGTCAACCCGCCCTTCGAACTTTCCCTCGAATATCTTGCCATACCGACCAAGTCCAACGCCCTCAATTTCGGGAGTTCCGCAATGGCGGTGCTCTTTGGTTGTAAGGACGTACCGAAATTCGGGCCGGGAATCGAGGAGGATCCGGGCATGATACCGGGAACAGGCGGGTACACCCTCCAGTTAGTGACCAACAGCCGGTGGAAAGGAATAAGCCTGTTCGACCCGGACGGCAAACGGGTATCCCGCTCCAATGCTTCGCCCAGCAGCGGTAAGGATTGGAGGCACCTCCGGATCATCGCGGACTTGGACAACATTGTGGTCAAGCTGGACGGTTCACAGGTGATCGAGTTCCCTTCCCCGGCATACCCGTCGGATCCGAGGCACCTTGCCATTACGGCGGCCAATGGGAAAGTTGCCTCCCAACACGTTGTCCGTAACCTCCATATCCAAACCAAACCCACCCCTGGTTCGGAACATGCTTCCCAATGGTTGAATTCCCATCCGGAATATAATGAACATCGTATTGACACCAGGACGGTCGGGGTAGCCCACATCCTTCAAAGGGAGAACCACAAGTTCTATGAGTTCGGGGAGGATACCCCCTTCACCGGAAAAGCGATCGACTACTACCAAACCGGCGTCCTGAAAATCGAAGGGTATTACAAGAATGGGAACAGGCACGGGAAGCACTCCATATGGTATCCGGACGGGACAATCGCCACGCAAACGGTCTATGCAGACGGGGAAACCTGCCTTGAGCGCAAATGGGACGCCAAAGGGAACATCCTTCCCTGACCAACCGCCTTCCGAATGGAAATCCACGCCCACTCCCTGCGTCCCGAAGGGTTGCCATTGAACACAGTGGAAGGTACCGTCTGGAGAGACAACCTGGTCATCGACACAAAAAAAAACTACCTGCTCAAGGGGACATCAGGCCGGGGGAAAAGTACGTTCCTGCATATCCTTTGCGGGATCAGGAAAAACTATACCGGCCGGTTCACGGTCGATGGCAAGGATGGGCGTGATTTTATGCCGCAGGACTGGGCAACCCTCCGGAGCGGACCTTTCGGGATCGTATTCCAAGACCTGAGGCTCTTGCCCCAACTCACGGCACGGCAAAACCTGGAGCTCAAAAGCGCCTTGCAAGATGTACCCACGGACCCGGTCGACATGGAATCGAAAGCCCAGGGACTGGGAGTCCATCCCTACTTGGATAATCCATGCGGCAAGCTATCCTACGGCCAGCAACAACGCTTCGCAATCCTCCGGGCATTGCTCCAGCCTTTCCAATTCCTCTTGCTGGACGAGCCCTTCAGCCACCTGGATCCAGAGAACACGAAAATGGCCATTTGGATGTTGCAAAACACCTGCAAGGAACGGAGCGCGGGGATGCTGGTGTCCACCTTATCCGAAGATTATGGACTGGATTGGGATGAAGTCCTGGAAGTATGAAGCCAGCGTCCAGATCCCGGCGCGATTGAAAACTTCCCGACCAGTCAATTGTACCCTTTTGTACCGAAACACCGAATGACCATGCGAAACCGATTATCCATCCTTGTCCCAGCCATTTTTGCCGGTATCTCCTACGGCCAACTCCCAGAAATCCCGAAGGAAAACTTCCACATATACATCCTGGCCGGGCAGTCGAACATGGCTGGACGGGGGAAGATCGAGGAGAAGGACAAGATTGTCGATCCCCGCCTGTTCATGCTGGACAAAGCCAATGGATGGGTACCCGCAGTGGACCCGCTTCATTTTGACAAACCCAGCGCCGGGGTCGGCCCAGGCAAGTCCTTCGGCCTCGGCATGCTGAAGGCGGCGGGACCGGAAGTGGTCATTGGCTTGGTGCCCTGTGCCCATGGAGGCTCGCCCATCGAGACATGGGTTCCTGGCGGATACCACGGCCAGACCAAAGGCCATCCATGGGACGATACCCTAGCCCGTGCGAAAGTGGCCCTAGGGAAAGGCACGTTGAAAGGAATTATTTGGCACCAGGGGGAATCCGATTCAAATACCGCCAAAGCTGGATTATATGAGGCCCGCCTGCATGATGTGGTAGCTAGGTTCCGTAAGGAATTCGGAGCCCCAGGGCTACCCTTCGTGGCCGGGCAAATGGGGATCTTCAGTGAATGGCCGGAACCCAAGGCAATGGTCGACAAAGCCCACAGGGAATTACCCCTGAAAGTAGCCAACACTGCCTTCGCCAGTGCGGAGGGTCTGGGGGACAAAGGCGACAAGGTACATTTCAGCGCGGAAAGCGCCAGGGAACTTGGCCGGCGTTATGCGGAGGCAATGAAAGGGCTCCAGTCCGCTGTATCGAAGCCACGCCCCAACATCCTTTTCGCCATTGCGGACGACTGGTCCTTCGGCCATGCAAGTGCGTACGGTTGCAAGTGGGTAAATACACCCGCTTTTGACAGGGTCGCCAAGGACGGGATCCTGTTCACCCGTGCCTACACCCCGAACGCAAAATGTGCCCCGTCCAGGGCGGCGATTTTAACAGGCCGTTATTCCTGGCAACTCGGGGAGGCGGCCAACCACATGAACTTCTTCCCCCCAAAGTACGGAAGTTTCATGGAGCAACTGGAGGCCGCGGGATACTTCACCGGCTACACGGGTAAAGGCTGGGCGCCAGGGATTGCCAATGATGCTTCCGGCAACAAAAGGTTGATCACCGGCAGGCCATTCCAATCGAAGAAAAAAGCACCTCCCGCCAAGGCTATCAGCAACAATGATTATGCGGGAAATTTTGCTGAATTCATGAAAGCGGAAAAGGGAGGTGAACCATGGTGCTTTTGGTATGGTGCTACGGAGCCCCACAGGGGATATGAAGCCGGAGTCGGCGCAAAGCATGGGAAGAAACCATCCGATATCGGGCACGTCCCATCCTTCTGGCCGGACAATGGGACAGTCCGCAACGACATGCTAGATTATGCATTCGAAGTGGAGCATTTTGACAACCACCTTGGACAAATCTTGGACCAGTTGGAGCAGGCTGGCCTGCTTGCCAACACTTTGGTTGTCGCCACCTCCGACCACGGAATGCCTTTCCCCCGTTGCAAAGGGCAAGCCTATGAGTACTCCAACCACATCCCCTTGGCAATCATGTGGCCAGGGGGGATCAAAGGCAATGGGCGCAAGGTGGAGGACTTTGTAAGTTTCGTAGACTTGGCCCCAACCTTCCTCGGCGTTGCCGGGGTCACTCCTGGAGGTGGCATCATGGAGCCAGTTTCGGGCCGATCTTTGCAAGAAATCTTCAACCACCCGGGCTCCGGCCACCTCATCCCTTCCCGTGACCATGTCCTGGTCGGCAAGGAGAGGCACGATGTCGGGCGTCCGCACAACTGGGGTTACCCCATCCGGGGGATCATGGACGGGCAATGGCTTTACCTACGGAACTACGAACCCTCACGCTGGCCAATCGGCAATCCGGAGACTGGATACTTGAACTGCGACGCTGGCCCCACAAAATCCTTGATCCTCCAACAACGGAGGGACGGGGAGCCCAGTTTCTGGCAAATGAACTTCGGAAAAAGGCCGGGGGAGGAACTTTTCAACACCAAGTGCGACCCGGACTGCGTAGAAAACTTGGCTGGAAATCCAACCCATGCCCCCCAAGCCCAAAAGTTGCGTCAACAATTGGAGGCAGAACTGAAGGCCCAAGGGGACGCCCGGATGGAGGGGAAAGGCCATGTATTCGAAGAATTCCCCTTCGTCGGGAATTGGAACGATTTCTACGAAAAGTACATGTCTGGGGAAAAGATGGGTACCGGTTGGGTAATCCCCTCCGACTACGAGCCTGCCCCTCTGGATTAAGGGGCAAGCCGGACAGCGTTGTCCCCGCCACAGTGTATGGATTCCAGCTTGCGCTTCATTGGCGCGGGCGTAAGTTCTCGCACACCCTTTTATAGCCGAAGGCCGGGAATGCGTAGAATTTGCCCGATTTTAAATGTTTTGACCCGTTGTGTTGCCTTGTTGGCAGGCATCCTGGCCACTGTCCCCGCGCCTGCCCAAGTAGTCATCAACGAAATCCACTTTGACCCCGATTCACCTTCCTCGCTGACTGAATTTGTAGAGATCCATAACCCCAGTGGCTCCGACATCAGCCTTTCCGGGTGGTATTTCTCTTCGGGCATCTCCTATACCTTTCCTGAAGGATCTTCGATCGCTGCTGCGGGGTACTTGGCCATTGCTGAAAACAAGGCCCACTACCGGGCAAACTACCGGGCAGACCCGTTCGGGCTATTCCAGTCAGGAAGCCTGGCGAACGAAGGCGAAAACCTCACGTTAAGGGATAAGGAAGGCAACAAGGTGGACGAGGTTGACTACAAATCCGAGTTCCCCTGGCCGGTCACACCTGGAGGCCAGGGGCCTTCCCTCGAACTAATCAACCCTGGCCTGGACAACGGGCTGGGCGGGAGTTGGCGCCCTTGCTTGTCCTCCCCTACCCCTGCGGCCCAAAACTCGGTTTATTCCGCCGATGCGCCACCCCAAATCCGGAAGGTATCCCATTCCCCACAGCAACCTCGCGATTTCGAACAACCGGTTGTCCAAGCCAAGGTTTCTGACACCGACCTTGTCCAGTCAGTAGAACTCCACTATCAAGTGGTTCCGCCTGGTTCCTATTTTAGTGCCTACCAACCCAAGGCTCTTTCCGAAATCCTTAATGCCCCCCTGGATCCGCACGCTGCCAACCCCTCTTTCGAAGACCCAGCTAACTGGCAAATCGTACCAATGGCTCGCGACTTTGCCCAAGGCGAGTCCATCTACACAGCGAGACTACCCAACCAACCGAACCGTACCCTCGTGCGCTACAGGATCTTCGCGACGGACAAAAACGGGGAAGCGGCCCGCGCACCACAACAGGACGACCCCTCACTGAACTTCGCCTACTTCGTGTACAATGGAGTCCCAGAATACGTGGCCTCACAAAACTCCGTCCATCCCGATGGCGCCGGGCACACCTATCCGCGCCAAGTCATGACGAGCCTCCCGGTTTACCAACTCATCACCGATCCTGCTGCCTACGCCATGTGTTACGGCTACAACCCAGCTGACCGCATCCCGAAAACGAATAAGGACGCCCGGAGCGAGTTCCATTGGTTCGGCACGTTCGTTTACGAAGGCGTCGTCTATGACCACATCCAATACCGGCTCCGGCAGGCCAACGACCGCTATAGCCAAAGGACTGGCACCAATGGCAAACGCAGCATGCGGTTCCGCTTCAACCATGGCCACCTCTTCCATCCCCGCGACATCAACGGGAACCTCTTCCCCAACAAGGTCAGGACCATCAACACTGGCAAAATGTCAGACAACAAGGGGGTCGGGAACTTCGGCATCACCGAGACCATGAACTCCCTGCTTTGGAACATGGTGGACGTCCCCGCCCCGCATACGTGGTGGTTCCATTTCAGGGTCGTCAAAACCGCAGAAGAACAGCCCGACCAATACAACGGCGATTTCCAGGGATTCCAACTCGTGTTTGAAAACTACGACGGCACTTTCCTGAAAACCCATCGCATGCCCGACGGCAACCTCTACAAGTTGAAGGACCAGGTCTTCGACGGAAACTTGGTCAAGCGGCACCAAGGCACCAAATCCACAACCGGGGACTCCGATTTCCAGAACATCCGGAACAATCTCCGTCCCGAGCGTTCCGACAGCTGGCTCAACATCCATGTCAATTACGACAAGTCCTTCCGCTACCACACAATTAACGAAGCCGTCCGTCATTACGATGTCCGGCCCGCAGACTCCCATTCGAAGAACCGCGCCTGGTTCTTCAATCCCTACCCGGGCAATCCCCTTGGCCGCCTTTGGACCCTGCCATGGGATTCCGACGCCAGCTGGGGGCCGAACTGGGGGGCGGGGATCGATTATTCCCATAACGCCGCCATCGTGGCCAACGGCGGCAAGCCGGATTTTGTCCGGGACTACAAAAACTTCATCCGCGAATTCCGCGACCTCCTCTGGACCGAAGGGGTAATTAACCCAATGGTCGACCGCCTTGCCGACAAGATCAGGGACTTTGTCCCCGCTGACCGTGGCCGGTGGAAAGACGCCCCGGCCAGCGCAGGCAGCCAAGACTATGGAACAATGGAGTGGAAAGTGCAGGACATGAAGGAATTTGCCTTCGTGGGTTGGACAGGGAGTACCGGCCCCGATGTGCCTTCCGGCGGGCGTGCCGGACATCTGGACTACCTTTCCCTCGACCTGGACATTCCCTTCACCCCGGCGATCTCGTACGTCGGGGACTCCGGCCAACCACTGGACGGGATAATCCTCCAGTCCTCTGCCTTCAATGATCCCCAGGCCGACGGCACCTTGGCAGCCATGCAATGGAGGGTCGCCGAAGTCGGGGATATCGAAGTCCCCGAACTCACAAGAGGGGCAAAGCCAGTGCTGGAGTGGTATGCAGACTGGGATTCTGGGGAATTACCCACCTTTTCCAGCACTGTCCGTGTCCCTGCCCGTAGCTTGGTTGAAGGCCGCACATACAGCGCGCGTGTCCGCCACAAGGACAATACCGGACGTTGGAGCCATTGGTCCAAGGCTGTCCAATTCGTTCCAGGGCCACCCATTTCCCTGCCAACCCTACAGCAAAACCTGGCCATTTCCGAGGTCCACTACGATCCTGCACCCGCCACAACGGAGGAAATGCTCGCGGGATACGCTACTTCGGACTTTGAGTTCATCGAGTTGAAAAACGTAGGAAGCAACGCGCTTGACCTCTCCGATGTCCGCTTCACCAAAGGGGTCGATTTCAATTTCCCAGAAGGAACGAGGCTGGATTCGGGAGGAATTACCCTGCTTGTAGCCAACCTAGCCGCCTTCGAATCCCGGTACGGCCCAGGGCTTCCTGTAGCAGGCCAGTTCAAAGGAAAACTCGACAATGCAGGGGAACGTATCAAGTTGTCCCTGGGCGCAGGGATTGCCATCCATGAGATGGAATATAGCAACAACCCGCCATGGCCAGCCAATGCCGGGCATTCGATGGTGCTTGCCCCGCTTTCGCCAGAAACGGACCACTCAAGCCCGTCCTCCTGGAAAGCCTCATTGGTGGCTGGTGGCACGCCTGGGACGGACGAAATACTGGGAGTGCCCTCCTCGCCCATCCTGGTCACGGAATTCATGGCATTAAACCGGGACGTTTACCCCGATGCCGAAGGAAACTTCACCGATTGGATCGAACTCCACAACCCCGGTGGTTCCACGGCAGACCTCACCGGATGGGCATTGACTGACGATCCAGACGAACCGTCACGCTGGATCTTCCCTCCCGGCACATCACTTGCCCCCGGAAGCTACCTCGTCGTGTTTGCATCCGCTAAATCCCCGTCGCCCCAAGTGGAACTCCATGCGCCCTTCAAGCTGTCATCCCAGGAAGGAGGGTTCCTCTCCCTCACTGACCCAAACGGCCACATGGTGCAAATGTTTCACAATTACCCTACTCAAAGGGAGGGATTTTCCTACGGATTGGCCAACAACACCGGAAAGCCCCGCTTTTTCGATGTCCCTACCCCAGGAGAAGCCAACGGCGACGGCGTTGCTGGGATTGTCCAGGACACCAAGTTCAGCCACAAACGAGGTTTCTTCAGCCAGCCCTTTGACCTGGTCATCGGGACAAAGACCGACCAGGCGACCTTCCATTACACGACGGACGGTTCCCTCCCCTCAGACCAAAATGGTACCCTTTACACAAAACCCATTCGGATCGACACGACCACAACCCTCCGCGCCATTGCCACAAAGCCAGGTTACGTTCCTACCAATGTCGATACACAGACCTACCTCTTCCCTGCGGATATCGTCCGCCAACCCATAGTCCCGCCAGGATTCCCTTCCACATGGAACGGCCACACCGCCGACTACGCGATGGATCCGGAAATTGTCGATGACCCCCGTTGGCGCACCCACATCGAGGACGACCTCCAATCCGTGCCAACCCTTTCCCTCGTCCTCGACCGGGACGACTTTTTCGACGCGACCCAAGGCATTTACCCAAAGGGGGAAAGCGTGGAAAAACCTGTCTCCGCGGAACTCATCCTCCCAGACGGCAAGGACGGTTTCCAAATCGACGCATCCGTCCAAGTCGTCGGCGGCAGCTCGGTCAACCGCTGGAAGACGGACAAACTCTCCCTACGACTAAAGTTCACATCCGAATACGGCCCGCCAAAGCTCGAATTCCCTGTCTTCGGAGAAAGTGCGGCCCAGGAATTTGATACCCTCGTCGTCGATGCCCACCTCAACAACGTCTGGTCTTACGGAGGCAGCTCCAGCCCTACCCTCCAGCGCCAGCGCGCCCAATATCTGCGAGACCAATACGTATCCGACCTCCATCGCCAACTCGGTGGGCACTCCCCCCACGGCTACAACATCCACCTCTACATCGACGGCCTCTATTGGGGTCTCCATACCCTCCACGAGCGGCCCGACGAAAACTTTGTCCGCCAATACAGGGGAGGATCCCCGGACGACTACGACGTGATGAAACACCGAACCAGCACAGTCGTCCATGGGACAAACGACTCCTATCTCGCCCTCGTTTCCGCTGCCAACCAAGACCTCTCCATCCAAGCCAATTACGATGCCGTCCTCTCCATGCTGGACCTCGGGCAATTCATTAACTACATGCTCCTGAACTTCTACCTTGGGAACACGGATTGGGGACACCAAAACTGGTACGCCTCCACCCACCGCACCGACCCAGAACGCAAATGGCAGTACCATCATTGGGACGCCGAGCACATCATGGAGGAGCTGAACCAAATCGCCACTACCCGGGACAACCTCGGCGGGCCAACCCGCATCCACCACCAACTCAAGGCCCATCCCGACTACCGGGCCATCTTCGCCGACCTCACCTACAAGCACCTCTTCAACGGAGGCGTCCTCTCCCCTGAAAAGTCCTCGGCCTACTATGCCTACAAAACCGCCCAAATCGAACGCGCCATCATCGCGGAATCCGCCCGATGGGGAGATAACCAGAGGGCGCAACCCTACACCTCCGAGGACTGGGTCGCCGAACGGGACAACCTCCTCCAAAACTACTTTCCCAACCGGAGGGATGTCGTGATCCAACAACTAAGGGCTACCGGGGCCTACCCTACCCTGGACCCACCTACTTTCTCCCAACGCGGAGGTGAAGTCCCGATTGGTTATTCCCTGAGCCTCTCCTCGCAAACCGGGGACATCTACTACACCTTGGACGGCAAGGACCCCCGTTCCCCCGGAGGAGGCCTCGACATCTCTGCCCGCCGCTACACCCAAGCATTCACACTCCAAGGCGCGAGCATCCAAGTCAGCGCCCGCGCTAAATCTGGCAACGAATGGTCTGCTATCGACCAAGCCACCTTCCTCGTCGACCCAGCCATCCCGACACCGGCCAACTTGGCCATCACAGAGATCCACTATGCCCCTAAAGTACCAACCCAGGCAGAGACTAACCAAGGTTTCGATGCCAGCGACTTCGAGTTCATCGAACTCAAAAACACCAGCCAACACCAATCCCTTCACCTAGACGGCCTTCGTTTTACCGACGGCATCGACTTCCCCTTCCCAAACGGCTTGGTGCTCGACCCTGGTGCCCGTTTGATTCTCGCGTCCAACCTTTCCGCCTTCGAACTCCGTCACGGAAGCACGGCCAACATCGCAGGCCAATATGCAGGCAAACTCAACAACGCAGGGGAAAACCTCCGCCTTACCGGGCCGGACGGCTCCATCCTCCTGGATTTCAAATACGACAACCAAGCACCCTGGCCACAAGCTGCCGCAAAAGGGGGGAAGTCCCTCGTGCTCAGGACATCCCGTGATCCTGCCATCGCCACAAATTGGCACGCCAGTACAGTGACCGGGGGAACACCGGGGGATGGCGAACCCTACGAGGGCAACGACAACGATTCCGACGGACTTCCAGATGACTGGGAAAACTCACATTTCGCCTCCCTCGACCAATCCTACCTGGATGACCCCGACCACGATGGCCTACCAAACCTTCTGGAATTTGCCTTCGGAGCCGACCCCATGGATCCTTACTCCAAAAACCTCCCCCAAGCCACAATATCCCCTGAAGGCTACATCCAGCTAACATGGACATCGCCAGAATCCGCAACCTACTTGGACTTCGTCCCCGAATCTTCTTTCGACCTCAAGGCCTGGCAAACCGGCCAAACCCAAACTTTATCAACCCAAACCGTAGACGGCAACACCACCACAACTATCCAGGGCAAACAAATCGCCGGTATGCGAACTTCCCTTTTCCTCCGCCTCCGTATCACCGCACCATGAACTCAAAGCAGACAATAACCGGTGATAACCCTCTTGTATCACCAACCTTAACCCAGGATCCAACCAGGGGCTTGCACTATTCCACTTGCTGCCCATAAAATAATGCTAATGAAAGCTCAAAAACTCCTATTTGGCAAATTGTGCCTCCCACTGCAGGTGTTTTCAATCCTCTCATTGGCCGTATTTTCCGGGCAATTGTCTGCCTTCGACCCAGCGGAAAACCTACAATTCAAAGGGATGTTCAAACTACGCGGAAATGCGAAGTTCAACATCTACAACAAGGAAAACCAGTCCAGCAAATGGCTGAAAATAGGCCAACGGACAGGGGATTATACCCTTAAGAGCTATGACGAGGACGGGGGGAACCTAATCTTTGAAAACGCAGACGGGGAAGAAGGTACCCTCGGCCTTGCACAAGCGAAAGCGGCAGGAAACCCCGTTGGAGGGATCGGCGGAAGCAAGGGTCCAGAGATCGAATCCACCAACCTCCGATTCAAGAACGGTTTATACTACGAACTCGGAAAAGAAGAAACGCCCTTCAGCGGCAGTGTGGTTAAGGATTACCCGACTGGAAAACCTTGGTACAAACGGGGCTACAAAGATGGCAAAAAACACGGCGAAACCGTCGAGTGGTTCCCGAACGGGCAAAAAAAATACGAGATGTACTACGATGACAATCAGCGGACGGGAGTCTGGTCTTATTGGGATCAAAATGGAAAACTGACCGCGAAGAGGGAGTACGAAAAAAACCAATTCAAGCGGAACCTGCCGTTGGAATAACCTTTTTTGTGCCCAGGCATGCAACTCGATTTGAACCGCGTGACCAGAGGCATCCTTCCGACTCTCTTTTCTTTTGCCTAGCCTGCCGATGGCTTCTGCCCCGCCCAAACTGTGACCTACCTTGGCCACTTCAAAGTTCCGGGCAAGCCGGCCAATTTCAGCATCCATAACAAGGACACCAAGTTCAAGAAGTGGATAGGAGTAGGGGATCGGGCAGGGAGCTACATCCTACAGGACTACAAGCAGCAGAACCTATCCCTGGTCTTCGAAAGGGACGGGGAACTGGGCGTCCTGCAAAGGAGCCGGCCCGACTACGGCAATTGGGACGGGCTTTTATTTAGGGAGTCCCGCCCGGTGAAAAAGATCGAGTCCGTGAACCTTCGCTATGGGGAAAGTTAGTAACTTTACTAAAGGAAGGACGCTTTTATGATGACCCTGAACTAAGGATACCCTTGACCGAGGTAATAGGCACCAACCATTCTTCTCGGAAACCAGCCCTCAGGATCACCTTCGAGCATGGGATCATCAACATAGTGAAAAGAGGTTACCACCACGGGTTGAAAATGGATGTCGAATACCATTGGGAAGGCAGCCGCCATGTTGTCTGGCAGGCCGAGAACGAACTTGGGCAAAAAACCTCCACGAAGAGTATGAGAGCGGGAAATTGTTCAAGGAAGTGGTAATCAGTCTATAATGACGGCTGCAAGTACCCATCCCTTCCCAAACCTTTCTTTTCCGTTGATCAGGATGAACCGATCCACAAGCTACTCGCAACCACTCATGAGAACACCCGCCAGAATCCTAATCCTACTGACCGCACTCTCGCTCCATAATTTTGCAGGAGCCGACTTGGCACGTAAATTCTACAAAGCCCAAATCGGGTTCGCGAAGATGGATGTCC
>JAYPDO010000007.1:27805-52795 GCA_038125285.1 Opitutia bacterium | reverse complement strand
CGGGGACCCGGGATTCCGGTTGGGGCGACCCGCCCTGACTTGGTGGAACACATCGACATCGCCGCCCTCTCCCTGGCTGCCGCGGGAATCCCCACCCCCAGTTCCATGCAAGGCCGGGACATCCTGGGCGAAGGTTACTCCCCCAAGGAAGCTGTCTTCGCCGCCCGCGACCGTTGTGGCGAAGCGGCAGACCGTATCCGCTCCGTCCGGACGGACAAGTACCTCTACATCCGCAACTTTTACCCCAAGCGCCCCTACCTGATGCCCAGCAATTACAAGGACAGCAAAGTCATCCTCCAACGCCTCCGCGAACTCCACGGCGAGGGGAAGCTCCCGGAACTTTCCAAGAAACTCCTTTTCGCCCCCGAGCGTCCCCCGGAGGAACTCTACCTCTACGGCCAAGACCCCTGGCAAACCCTGGACCTCGCTGGAAACTGCGACCACAAGGACGCACTCCTCAAACACCGCAAACTCCTAGACGATTGGATGATCGAGACCAACGACCCCGGCCCGGAAAGCCCCGAAGTCTACCAAATGGAAATCGACGACCAATTGAAATCAACCCGCAATCCCAAATCCCGCGAAACTTACCGCAACAATTCCGAGCTTTACAAGAAATGGGCAAAGGAAGGAAAGTAAACCGGAGCGGCGAACTTCGGTCGCCGTTGTGGGACGACAAGAATCGGCAGGGAGTTCTATTCCTACCAACAACTTTCAATCCCAAACCTGATATACGGCGGCCAAAGTTCGCCGTTTCAACCCTTTAAAACAAAACCATGAAAAACACCATCCTCGCCAATACCAACCGCCGCCAATTCCTCCGCATCATCGGGGGCGCCGGGTTCACCTCCGCCGTAGCCCCGGGCTACATCTTCGGCTACAACCCCAAGTATAGCGACGGCGTCCTCGTCGAAGCCTCCAAATTCGCCAAGCCCGGCGGTTGGAAAGTCGATACCCAGCACTACCACCAGATGGGTGGTTGCTACTTGTTGGCACATGGTATGGGGGTACCGGTAGAGGATGCCACCACCACCGCCGACCTCCCCGGAGCTGGGGAATGGCACGTCTGGGTGCGCAACCGCGACTGGTGCAAAGGCAATTGGGAATCCCCTGGACGGTTCCAAGTCGCCGTCGACGGCAAAGTCTTGGGTACAACATTCGGAACCGCCAAAGAAGCCTGGCACTGGCAAAAAGGCGGTACATTCAACGTCGCACAAGCAGGCAAAGTGACCCTTGCCCTCCGCGACCTCACCGGTTTCGACGGCCGGTGCGACGCCATCTTCCTGACCCAGGAGAAGTCCCCTGCCCTCCCGGACGATGTGAAGGACCTCACCGCATGGAAGGACAAACAGTCTGGACGTGCTTCCAAGCAAATCCAGGAACTCGACTACGATGTCGTCATCGTCGGCGGCGGGATGACGGGTTGTGGAGCTGCCCTTGCGGCCAAACAGCAAGGACTCAAAGTCGCCCTCATCCAGGATCGCCCGCTTTTCGGCGGAAACGCCAGCGAGGAAATCCGCGTCCACACCCTCGGCATCCACGGCTATGGATCGGACATCCTTAGCAAAATTGACACCAAGCACTATCCGAACGGCCATGACGACGCCATCAAGGACCAAGCAAAACGTGAGGCCACCATGGCGGCTTCCGGGGTCGACCTCTATGCCCACCACCTCGCCATCGGCCTCTCCAAGAAGGGCAACGTGATTGAAAGCGTGGAAGCCCGCGATGTGAAGACAGGCCTCATCAAACGCTTTAAAGCCCCCGTCTTCATCGACGCATCGGGGGACGGTTGGCTCGCCTACTGGTCCGGGTGTGAATACCGTTATGGCCGGGAGTCCCACAAGGAATTCGGGGAGTTCTGGGACAAGCACGGCGACCTCTGGAGCCCGGAGAAAGCGGACAACCGGGTCATGGGCACTTCCGTCCTTTGGGAAGGCATCCAGACCAAGGAACGTCACGACTTTCCAGAAGTCCCCTGGGCAACACCGGTCGCCAACGGCCACGAAGCCACCGGTGGCGAATGGTACTGGGAATACTCCCACAACGACCTCAACCAAGTCGACGACGCCGAAAAAATCCGCGACCATGTCCTGCGTGCCATCTTCGGCTCCTTTTCCAACGCCAAGCAACACCCCAAGAACGCCACTTGGAAACTCCACTGGGTAGCCTATGTCGGCGGCAAACGGGAGTCCCGACGCATCATCGGCGACTACATCTACACCATGAAAGACGCCACCGAGCGCCGGGAATTCGAGGACGCAGTAGTCGTCGAGACCCGGGAAGTGGACTCCCATTACCAACGCAAACACACCGGGGCCAAGGAAGACTTCCTGACCCATGCACTCTTCTACCGCACCGGCGGCAAATACTTCGTCCCCTTCCGCAGCCTCTACGCCAAGGACGTCGAAAACCTCATGGTCGCCGGCCGCTGCTTCAGCTGTTCCCACATCGGCTTGGCCGGACCCAGGGTCATGAACACCTGCGGCCAGATGGGCATCGCCACAGGCTACGCCGCCGCCCTTTGCAAGAAACACGATGCCACGCCCAAGCAAGTCGGCAAGAAGCACATCCAGGAACTCCAGAGACTCATTGGCTTCGGCCGCAAGGAGTTAATGGGGCACCCGAGCCACGCAAAGAAGCACCCTTAGGCAAGCGAAAGAGGCCATATACGTCTTAAAAGACCTATCTTGATGCGCCACCTCGTCAATTTCGGCCTGCTCTTCACCTTCGTCGCCCTGGCGGTCACGGGATTGCTCGCGTTTAGCCGGCCTTTTTCGCTGACCACAACCCAAGTCCACATCGTGGCGGGATTGCTGATGGTGGCCTTGGTGGTGCTGCATATCGGAAGCCGGATCCCTTACTTCCAAAACCAGTTCGAGGGGAAAAAGAAGGGGACTCTATCAAAGGTGCAATTGGCAGGTTTGTTAGTCATTGTAGGAGGACTCATCTTCCTGGCTGGCAATGCCCTTCCCCCTGCTTCCTGGCTAGTCGGCCTAGGTTACGAAGCACGCCACAAGGCGGAGATTGTCCGCACTTCCTCACTTTCTGGATTCGGTGAGATTGGGACGCATAGCCGGTTGGTCACCCGTATCCCGAAAGACGGCGTTGGCCATGGCCTCTCCCTTTACATCCGCTTCAACAAGGATTTGGAAACCCTACCGGCCATCGCAGTCTGGGCGGAGACCAACACAGGATCCATGATCGAGACCCTTCATTTGGAGCAATCCCTCGCTTACTCCGACAAGCCCCTCTGGCACGAGGTGAATGAAAAGCGCAACCACATCCTCCCCGTCTGGCGCAACCGCTATACCATGGTCTCCGGGGTCTCGGCTAATGGGGTAGTCGATGCAGTGACCCGACCCACGGAAAACCACGAATTTGCACTAGACCCACACCTCCAACCGGGCAAGGACAACAAGTTCCTCCTCTGGGTCGAAGTCAACGCGCCCAATGATGCCAACTCAGCCTGGCGGGGCCAACGCATTGGCCAACCCTCCGTCCTTTATTCCGCCTACGTCAAAATCGACGAAGCCCCGCCCTACACCATCCTCGAACTCACTGCCCACGGCGGCGGAGCCGCGGATAACGGCACCTTGGATTATGACCTCGATAGCCTCACCACCGCGAAAGACCTGGTGGACCTGATGCTATTGAAGCTGGAACCCGCAAGGTAAAACCGGGGTAAGCACCCCTAGCTTGGTCAGGCCAGCAACTCCCCGAGCGTACCGGTGCTGCCTGCGAAGGATTCCGCTTCGATGCCCATGGCTTTGAGCATTGTGAGAAAGAGGTTGGACATGGGTACGTTCTGGCCATATTGGAGGAAATGGTCGTGCCTGAGGCCGAGTTTGTTTCCTCCGGCGAGGAGGAGGGGGTAGTTGGTGTTGTTGTGGGTGCGGCTGTTGCTGCTGCCGTAGAGGACGAGGGTGCGGTCGAGCAGGGTTTCGCCGTCCGGGGAGACGGGGGTGTCCTTGAGGCGTTGGAGGAAGTTGGCGAGGTGTCCGGCGAGGTATTGGTCGAACTTGCCAAGTTGTTCCGCCCCGCCGGGTTTGTCGGCGGCGTGGGCAAGTTTGTGCCAGTCGGAGGGAAGTCCGGCGGCGGCAGGGAAAGTGCGGGCAAGGGTCGGGCCGTAGCTGCCGAGTTGGTGTGCGACGGTGCGGGTGAGGTCCGTGCTGAGGGCGAGGTATAGGAGGTCGAAGGATACGGAAATGTAGTCGTCGGCATCCTTGGGGTCGGCGTCGAGTTTGAGCAGGGAGGCGTCAACTTCGGGAAGAGGGATGGAGAGCCAGCGGTTGGCGTTTTCGATACGTTTTTCGACTTGGCGGACAGAGGTCTGGAATTCATCGAGCTTGGCTTGGTCCGCCTTGCCGAGTTGCCGGTGGAGGGAGTTGGCTTGTTCGAGAGTGAGGTCGAGGATGCTGGCGGAGTTTTGAAGGCGTGCCTGGGTGGCTTTCCCGGCTTGGTCGGCGGCAAAGAGATGGTTGAAGATTTGGCGCGGGTTGGAGAGTGCGGGGACAGGTTGGCCTTTTACCGTGTAGGAGAGGGTGGTAGAACGGGTACGCGGGCCGATGCCTCCATCCGTGGAGGTGGTGAGGGAGGCGTGGCGGGTCTGGAGGCCGATGTGCTTGGCGATGAATTGGTCGAGGGAGATGGTGTTACGGTAGGTGATGTTGCTGAGCTTGTTGCCGGTCAGCCAGGTGTCGCCGGTGTCATGCCCGTTCATGCTTCGGCATTTGGGGTGCGAAAGGCCACCGAAGATGGAGAAGTGCTCCTTGAGGTTTTCGAGGGGTTTTAGGGGGTTGGTGAGCTGGTAGTCCTTGCCTTTGCCGGTCGGGAACCAACCCCATTCGCGCTCGGGTGTGTCTTCCTTCGGGATGGCGATGCCGTAGGGGAAAAGAATGCCGCAGAATCGGACGGGCGGTTTGGATTTTGAGGGGTTGCCCATGGCTTCAAGCCAAGGAAGGGCAAGGGTGGCACCAGCACCTTTGAGGGCGGCACGGCGGGAAAGTTTGGGCAAGCGGGTCATGTTTTGAGCAATTAGCAGCAAGCAGTCAGCGATTAGCTTTTTATTTCGCCCTTCTTCACTTTGTTCGAAAAGCTGCGCTTTGGACGATGGCGTGGAGAAGGGGGCGGAGACGATAGTCGTTTTCTACGAGGGTGGTTTGGAGACTTTTGACAGTTTTTCGGTCGGAGGGTGCCAGGGAACGTCCCAGGGCGTAGGTCAAAAGCTTTTTGGAAATGGAGCGTGCGAAGAAGTCGCGGCGTTCTTCGAGAAGGAAGTTTTTGAGTTGGGCCTCGCCGTGGATGGCGGTGCCGTCGGGTAGTTCGGAGGAGGTATCGATGGGGGCACCGGTTTGGGGCGGTTTCTTCCCGGAAAGGCGGACGGGGGAAGTGTCCCGGGGAAGGCCGATGGCGTCGAATTGTTGCAAGGGGATGCCCCAGGGGTCGATGTTCTTGTGGCAGTTTCCACAGGACTCCTTTTCGCGATGGAGAGCGAGGCGTTCCTTGATGGTAAAAGGGGTCTTTGTAGCCGGGTTGGTGGCGGCCAAGCCAGGGACATCGGGGGGTGGCGGTGCGGGCGGGGTGTCGAGGAGTTTGTCCAGGATGAAGACGGCCCGTTTGATGGGGTGGGCATATTCCCCGTTGGATTGGCCGACCAGGAAGGCGGCTTGCCCGAGGATGCCACCCCGACGAACCCCGCCCTGCAATGTGACTTGGCTACACTGGCAGGTGGCCGGGACGACGGTGAGGCCGAAGTGTATGGCAAGGGAGTGGTTCGCCATGGTCCAATCCGAATCCAGGACGTCCAGGCAACTGCCGTCGGTGGCCAGGATTTCGGCTAGGAAAGCGACAGGCTCTTCGCGCATGCCCTCTTTGAGGGAGTTGTCGAATCCGGGGTAAAACTCCGGGTTGACGGCCACTCGGTCAAGGGCGTCGAGGTCGAACCATTGGTTAGCGAAGTTCTTGAGGAACCGACCCTTGGCTTCGGGTGAACCGAGGAGCCTGTCCGTTTCCCGGCGGAGGATTGCGGGGTCGGTGAGCTGGCCTTGGTCGGCGAGTTCGGAAAGGGTCGCGTCGGGCTGGGAATCCCGCAGGAAATAGGCCAGGCGGGTGGCCAGTTCGTGGTTGGTGAGGGGGCGGTGCTTTTCGCCTCCCGGCTCGACGATGTAGAGGAAATGGGGGGAAACCAGGATGGCGGCAAAGACCTCTTTGATGGCGGCTTCGTAGGTATCCGTCCGTCCCCGCATTTGTTCGAAAAGGGTGGCGTACTGACCAACCTCGGCATCGGTCGGGGGACGCCGGAAGGCTGCGCGGAGGAAGGCGGGGATGTCGTCCTTGAGGCGGTCGGATTCCTCGTCGCAATCGCAACTGGTGAGCAGGCGTTGGCGGCTTTCCGGAGGCCAGAAAGTGAGGACGGGGGCTTCGTAAGTGATCGAAGCGATGGCGATGTCGAGCCTCGTGCCGGTCGCGCCTTTGGGGAGCGGCGGTGGGGGCGGAGGGGGTTCCTCGCCTTTCTTGGCTTTGGGCTTGGGGATGGGGGCGACGTATGCGCGGTCCTTGTAGCGGAGTTCCTTCCCGTCGGCAGTGAGGAAATCCACCATGACGATAATCCCCTTGAACGGGCTGTTCCCGAAATCCCGGTCGCCGGACTGCGGGAAGTCTTCCATCCGTCCGGTAAAGGTGAAGGTCTGGGGCTTGTCCAACGGTGCGGAAACTTCGGCTTCCCCGACCACTTTACGCGGGACATGGATAATGCCTGCGACATTCCCGATGGACACCCGGAGCCTGGGAAAGGCCTCCCCTTCCGGGATGTTGGCACCGGCATGGATGGTAACCTTGAACTCCCCTTCCCTGGGGAACTTTTTGACATCGAGGAGGAACTCCGGGTTTACGGGGGTCGCCCCACCGTCGCGCTTGGCCGGAAGTTGGCCGACTGCGGTTTCCTGGGCTTGGAATGTGAAAACTTCCGGTTTGTCCCCTTCCGGGATGGCTTCGGCCAAACCACGGCGGGCCGCGGCAAGGTAGGCTTCGAGTTGGGAGGGCGAAGTTTCGAGGGTCGCCCCGTCATTGAGGAAGCCGTCCGGCGAGGCAGGTTCCGGGGGCAGGTCCTTGGAATAATCGAGCCGCACACCGAGCAACTCGGCCATCGTGTTTTGGTAAGCATCCCGTGTAAGGCGGCGCAAGTGTACGTGCCCGGCTTGTTCCTTCTTCAGTCCGGCTTCCTTGTCCAGGATTTGGGTAAGGGCGTCGGTGAGTGCCTGGCGTTCTTGGGCGGTGGGCTGCAATTTCTCCTTCGGCGGAGGCATCTCGCCAAGGTTGAGCTGGTCAAGGGCATCATGCCAGGTCTCCCCGTCAAAGTCTTTCGCCGAAGGTTCGACGGGAAGGGTGTCGAATCGCAAGTCCCCTTTTTGCTTCTCCGGCCCATGACATGAATGGCAGTACTTTTCCAGCAACGGCCGGAACTGGGGTTCGCCCAGGACAGGGATTGCGAGGAGCAGTGGGATTACGTGGAAAAAGTTACGCACTGGACGATTACTAAACATTTCCCGCGAGGCTTGGATTACCCCAAAAGGTCTCCCGGGATACAATCTGACGCAATGTCATTTTACAACTGGACGCAGCTACTTTTTACAATTGGCCGGAAACTGACCCAATCTTTCGCGGAACATGCAGGCGGCAGTGGAGACGGCTTTGGCCGATACGCACGAGGTTTGCGTGCTTGGGGCGAGGCAGATGGGGAAGGCTTCCGGAGCGGGGTAGTGCTCTACACCGGCGGAAGCGTGGTGAAGCTGGGCGACGGGAGGTTTTGGGGCGTCCCGCTGGCGAAGTTTTGGGAGATGTAGGGGAAACCTTGGAAAAGGACAAAAAGGTCTTCAGCGACCAAAGGACAGCAAGGGCTTATGTCCCTGATGTCCCTTTGAAACACCCTACACCCCTTGGTGGGCTTCGGTGGCGTCCCCGAAGGCGGGCAACTTTACGCCCATGCGCTCCATGAGGTTGAGGTAAAGCCCGCACATTTTGCGGTTTTTGGAATTTTCGAAATCAAGGGTACGGGCCGTTTCGATTGAGCCTCCGAGGCTACCTGCCATGAGCAGGGGGTGCTTGGGGGAACTGTGGGCGGTCCATTGCTCGTTGGCCAGGAGGATGCAGGAGTTGTCGAGGACAGTGCCCTCCCCTTCCTGCATGCTGTCCAGCTTTTCCAGGAGATAGGCGTAGCGGCCGACCCAGAAGCGGGTAATGGCGGCGAAGTCCTGGCCTTGCCAGCTGTGGGAGAAACTGTGGTGGTCGTTTCGGAGGCCGAGAAAGGGATAAATCTGGCCGGAAAGGTTGTTCGTGAGAAGGAGGGTGGCGATGCGGGTGCGGTCGGCCTGGAAGGCCATGGCGATGATGTCGCACATGAGCTTGGCGTGTTCGTCGACCCCGGTTGGCAATTCTTCCGGGGGGCGTTTTGAACGGATGTCAGCAGTGTCCCCTTGGGCCGGGCTGGCGGTAAACCGTTCGAGGCGTTTTTCGACCTCGCGGACGGAGGTAGCATATTCGTCGAGCTTGGCACGGTCGGATACCGAAACTTTTCTGGAAACGTCCTTCAACTGCTGCCCGACATGGTCGAGGATGCTGATTTGTGAACGGCTGCCCCTGCTTTCAAATAGGCTGTCGAAGGCCATGGCCGGGTAGAGTTCGGGAGGGATTGGGGAAACCGGAGACGCCCAGGAGACATGCGAAGCGTACATCATGGAGTTGCCCGATTCATGGAAACCGCTCACCGCACGTTCGCAAGATAGCACAAGGCTGGAAATGGCCGTCTTGTCCCCAAGTTTTTGGGCAAGGACTTGGTCCATGCTGGTGGCGGCACGGATTTCGCGGCCCCGCAAGGGGCGTTGTCCAGTCAGTATTCCTGCGGCACCTTGGGCATGCCCGCCGCAAAAACCGCCGGAATGCTCCAGGCCGTTGATGACATTCAACTTCCCTTTGACTGCCCCCAAAGTTTCGAACGCCGGCCCGAGTTCCATTTTCTGGCCGCTCCCTTTTGCCCACCATTCGGGCGGATGGATGCCGTCGCCAAAGAAGAGGAAGCCGAACCGCTTAGGGATGTCCTTCTTCTCCTCGACCCCGAAAAGTTTGGCGGATTCCAGCCAGGGAAGTGCCATGGTGGCACTGATGCTGCGGAGGACGATACGGCGGTTGGGCACGGGTTGGGTTTCCATGACTTTAAAATGTGACGAGATGATGGATTTCAGGACAGGTGTTTCAATCGGACTTGGCCACGCCCTGCCCCCTTTGGTAGCGGAACTGTTTGCTCAGGACGACGGTTTCGAAGAGAGCGGAGAAACGGTAACTGTTGTCGGCGAGGTTTTGTTGCATTTGGCGGAGGAGGGGTTCGTCGTAGAGGGTGACGGAGCGGCCGAGGGCGTAGCCGAGGAATTTGCGGCAGAGGGTATGTAGAAAGTCGTCGCTGCACTCGCCTTCGAGGTAGGTAAGAAGGCCTTCGATGCCTTGGGCGGTTTCGCCGTTAGGAAGAATGGCGAGGTTGTCGACGGGACGGCCGGCAAGGTCCCGAGTGCGGAGTTTGCCTGTCGGGTCAAAGCCTTCGAGGGCAAGGCCAATGGAGTCGAAATGCCGGTGGCACATGGCGCATTGGGCGTCTTCCGTATGAGCCGCCATCATTTCGCGTATGGTCTTGGGGGAAGACTTTTCATCGTCGGGGAGTTTAGGGACGTCCGCAGGTGGCGGGGGAAAGTGTCGGCCCAGGAGATGATGGACTGCCCAGAAACCGCGTTTGACAGGGCTGGTGCGCGCCCCGGCAGAGTTGCTGGCAAGGATGACCCCCATTCCGGGCAGGCCTCCTCGGCCAAGTTGGCGGATGCCTTCTACGCGTTGCCAGGATTGGTCCGACTCCGGTCGGGTGGAGCGGCGGAGGTTTTCAAAACTGCCCCCGTAATGGCGGGCAAGGCGTTGGTTGAGGAATGTCGTGTCGGATGTAAGTAGCCAAGTGACGGGTAAGTCTTCGTTGGCAAGCCAGGTAATGAGGCGGGCAGGTTCTTCGAAGAGGGCTTGGCGGAGTTCGTCGTCATAACCTTGGAAACTGCCTGCATGGACGGGGTCTTTTTCCAGGTAATCCCGGTAGCGGAGCCATTGGCCGGTGAATTCGCGGGCGAAGGTTTGCATCTTGGGGCTTTGGAGCATCCGCCGGGTTTGGGCAAGGAGCTGCGATTTGTCCTGGAGTTCGCCATTGGCCGCGGCTTCGAGGAGTTGGGTGTCCGGAATGCTGGACCAGAGGAAATAGCTAAGGCGGGCGGCGAGTTCATGGTCTGGAAGCGGTTGGATACCCGTGCCAGAAGGGGTTTGGTTGAAGCGGAAACTAAAGTCCGGCGAGAGGAGAATGGCTGCAAAGGTGCCCCGGAGGGCGGTTTCGACATCTTGGCCTTGCTGGCGCAGAGATTTGTAGAGCTGGCGTTGGGAGTCCTTTTCGGATGGTGTCGGTGTCCTTCGCCACGCCTTGGCGGCAAGGGATTCGAGCTGGGCAAGGGCTTTGGTTTCTGCCTCCTTCACTTGGTTTTTGTGCAGGGCAAGGCCTTGGCGGATATTTTGGAAAAAGGTGTGGATGATGCGGTATTTGTCCTCTTCCGGGTTTTCAACTTGGAGGGTGTCGCCGATGCGTTTTACGCCCATCTTGTCGAAATAAAGCTTTTCAAATTTGTCCAACACGGGAGGGGTGACGAGGGCAGGGGCTTCGGGCCGAAGGAAGTCGAACCGGGGGTCATGGATGACATGCCGCTCGGAGCGCTCAAACCAGACGAACCCGCGCAGGAGGGTCTCGGAATGGGCAACGACAAAGTCGAATTCCTCCCATAGACGGTCGATTTCCTTTTTCTGTTCATCGTTGAGGACTTTTTCGACTAATGGCCGGTCATCCCGGAAGAAGCCTTCGACAAGGTGAAAACCCGCTGCAAGGCCGCGGGAATTGTCGGCGAAATAGAAGCGGTTTGGAAAGGTTTTGCAGAAGAATTTGGCTGACTCTTCCAGACACTTCATCAACTGGCTGTCCAGGTGAGCCAAATGGATGATGTCCTTGGCATTGGGGTCGCGAGGAGGATTACCGAAACTGTATTGGAGGAGGACGGCACTTTCCATGGAGTGAACTGGGTCGAGCTGGGCGTCGATTAGGAGGTGGAGCCCTTGGAGTTTCTCCTGGAGGGTTTTGGACAACGGGATTTCTAGGAGAGCCGGGGCTTGGAGGACAAAAGTGTCTTCGGGGCATCCGCCCATCGGATGTTTCCCGAAACGCAATTCCTGGAAGATTGCCGGGGCATTTTCCCGAAGGAAAGTTCGGAACTCCTGTACGCCTTCCTTTTCCCAATCGGCTTTGTCCTTGGGGCGGTTCCCCGTGCTGGTCAGGACAGGGGATTTGAAGAGAACGTAGTTGCCCTTGGACTCAGGGATGGCGGGGTCAATACGGATAAAGAGGCTGCGGGTTTCGGGGCTGTCGCCTTTAGTTTCAGGGAACTTCCCGAAGCGGATGGATTTGTCGGCGAGGTAACGGGAGTTGTCGAAAACATCCCGCTTGGCAGCTTGTTTTTCGCGGAAATCGAGGTGGCTAATGGGCCAGTTCCCCGCATTGGAGCGGATAAGTTGTTCTTCGGGCGGGTAGAGGCGTTGTTTGGTCAATTGGATGGAGCGCGCCAAGTCAGCCAAGGCCGGAGGGAATTGGGAAGGGTCGGAAGGAGGGGGAAGTTGTTGCCAGAGTTCCCCGACCTGCCCTGGATAACCGAACTTTCCTTCTGAGGCATCGAGGGTTTCGTAGAGCAACTTAAGGTATTTGGGGCTCAGGCCAGATTTTTCAGCCCATGCCCCTATGCCAAGTCCCTTGTCCTGGTCGCCACGGAATTTATAAAGCCAAGCGGCACGCAAGTAGACCCCAGTATCCACATCGTGGTTTTTGTAAAAGTCGATGATGGCCTGCTCGGTGTACTTCTTGCGCTCATTGTAGGAGGTTACAGGAAAGGGGGCAAAATCGAGCCCCTTGGGCTTGAGGACAAGGTGGGCTGCGGCAGTTTCGGCGGCGGCAAGGTATTTATTGAGAAGGCTCGGAGACATGCCTAGGGACTCCCCAGTGTTGTCAAAACCTTCCCCTCCGGCAGGATCAGGCGGGAAGTTGGCAGCTACGTGGACCTGCATACCGATTAGGTCGGAAACCGAATTGTCAAACTCCACTTTGGAAAGCCGCCGGGGAAGGATAGTGCCCGGATCCCCGGCACCCCTAAGGGCTTCAGCGTCGAGGATATTTTGGATTGCGGCAAGGACGGCTTTGCGTTGATCCGGACTGGGTTGCCTTTTGGACTTGGAAGGAGGCATCTCACAATCCTGGATAAAGTCGGAGATGTGCCCCCAAAGGCGGAATTGTTGGGCGACGGAAGCATCGGATCGGAAGGTCTCCAGGTTCAAGTCCGCCTTGGCCTTGGCGTCCCCATGGCAATTCGTGCAGTATTCTTCCACAAAAGGGAGAACGTCCTCGGTGAACGTGTCGGCATGGGCGACGGTCAAAGTCAGCCCTAACAAAATTAAGAAACACTTGGAAAAGGTGGGCATGGTAGGGATAATGACAGGTAAAGGGTTTTTTGGCGGGAGCGTCCTAGGGGAAGGCAACAGGAAACGGGTAATATGGATAGTACCCATAGGGGCGGTAACAGATTTTTTGATCATCTTGTCAAAGCCCGTCCATTGCTAATTCAACAACATAGCACTCCTCGCCTGCTTGGCCTGTGCAGGTTTGGGGTGTGGGTGAGTTTATGGAATTTCCAAAGGATCCGGAACGGGTTGCTTCCGCTGGCTGGCCTTGCTGCCATGCTCCTTTTATTACCAGGGAAGGAACCTAAGCCCGAGTGGTTACGAGCCCAATATGTCGAACGGTTGGTGGCATTCGCGGGAACGGAATATTTTTGGGGAGGTGAAAGCAGAAAAGGAATTGGTTGTTCCGGGCTGCCCAAGCGTGCTTTAGGGGATGCCTAAGTTAGTAATGGGCTTATCCGCCTGAATGCCGCAGCAATTCGCGCGGCATTCGAGCAGTGGTGGTATGATTTCACTGCGAAAGCCTTGGGCAAAGGTTACCGAGGGGATTACAATACCCGTAGGGACAAAGGGGAAACATCCGGGAAATGGACTATCGGAATTTTCTACCGAGAGACATCGCCGTCACAAACTAAGGGGTGCATGTGATCGTTTTTGCTGGAGAGGAAAAGTGGATCCAGGCGGATCCAGTGGAGGAAAAAGTCATCATCCAGGATGGTAGGACAGGAGGAAAGCGGATGGCGTGGAATGCCGGTGACGGTGTTCCGCTGGAGTTTGTTGAATTGAAGCTATGAAGGACAGATCCGACCAAATGCCACCAGTTACTCCCCAGCCTTCCCTTCCGCCCAGAGCAAGGCTTTCTCGAACCATTTGGCGGGGACGTTTTGGTGGCCTAGGCCGGGGACATCGAAAAACTCGGATTGGAAACCATGTCCACGCCATTGGGGGGCCGAGGCTTTGGCAAACTCATAGTTGAAGTCCTTCGGGCCAGAGAGGAAGGCCCAGCGGGAGTCGGGTCGTTCGAGGGCGATACGTTTCCAATTCTCGTTGGTGAGGTAGGGCCAGGTATTCCCAAATACTTGGCCTTTCTTGTATTGGCCAGGGACATCCACGGGGACTTCGAAAAGATCCGGCAAGGCGCCTCGGACTATGTTGAAGGAAGCCTTGAAGTGGCCTGGGTAAAGGAAATGGGCTTGGGTGGCCGTCCCGCCACCGCCGGAAACCCCGCCGACATAATACCTCGAAGGGTCGGTTTTGTGGAGCAAACGGACGGTGGCCAAACCGTCCAAAGCAAGGCCTGAGCGGCGGAAAAGGCCTTGCCCGTTTCCTGCGTCATGAGCTGAAACGGAGATGATCCGGTGCTTCTTAAAAAGTTCCTGGTAAGCCTTGTCCGGAAGCCAGGCCTTTGGGCTGGGGCTGATGGCGACATACACGCCGAAGGGGGTGGTGTGGTCGTAGTTTTCAGGCACATAGACCGCAATTTTCTCATGGAGGGGATCGTACCCGAGGTTATCCAACGGAGTTCCCCCGCCCCATTTGAAGGCGTCGACAAACTCCCGGACGTTAGGGGCCCTCAAGTAACTTTCCGGGGAGGGGAACGCCCGTTTAACGATACCAGTGGAAGGATGCAAGCCAACCAATTCCTTGGCTCGCTGCGAAGGGGGTTGGGACGTCTTGGCATGCTCCTGGAGGATATACGCCTTGTCCGCCTGGGAAAACTTTTCCAATGGAATTGTGTATTCCCGCCCCTCCTTGAGGATTGCTACTTCCCTCCCCTCTTCCGCATAGGAGACCAAACCGGCATCCATCGTCCGGCCGGAAGTGTCCGTCCAAGTCCTGGCTTTCGAATTTAACGACAAGAAAAGGGGAATCAGTATGGCAAGGAAACTCTCCGGCATTCGGTTCATCCAGTTGGTAAACCGAAAAGACTGCCACAAGGCGAGGCCAAGTTGGGAATGGGAAACGTCCGGACTACGAATCAATTTCAAAAGTTCTGCTAATGGGGATTGACTGGGATGGGAGCTTGGAGGAATTTGGGCATCTCGAATTTCACACAATCCTTTAGGAAAACAAAACCATGAAAAGATTCCCCAACAAAGTCCTCATTGCCGCCGTTCTCCTTTCCTGCGCAAACATTGGTATCCATGCGGCAGACCGCATTTCCCAGGATGATTTCGCCGCGCAACGCGAGGAAATCCTGAAGGCGGTGAAGGCGGGTGATTTATCTAAGGAAGAGGCGAAGGAAAAGCTCCGCAAACTCCAGAAGACCGTCTCCAAAGAAGCCGGCAAAGATGGCAAAAAGAAGCCACAAATTAATGGGAGCAATGATAAAAAGGAACGAAACCTTCGCAAAGATGGGGAATCCGGCAAAGTCGACGAGGGCGAATCAATCAGGAAGTCAGCGGAGGCCAAGTTGGAGGCACTCCAGCAACAAGCCCGCAAACAACACGAAGAATTCCGAGGGATAGTGGAAAAGCAGTCCAAGGAAATCCGCGATGCCGTGGAAAGCGGGAAATTGTCCCATGAGGAAGGGTCCCGCAATATCCGTGAACTGCACGAAAAAGCATCCACCCAAGCCCGCGAAATCCAGAAGAAGGTTCAAGGGAAGGCAATGGAACTCCGTCTCGAGGCTACCAAGGCAAACCTACAAAGGATGGTAAGGAAAGGGGAAATCTCACAAGAAGACGCCGAAAGGGAACTTCGGGAACTGAAAGGCCGAATTGAAAGGGAGTTTTCGGAAATGAAAGAACGTGAAGGAGAAATGCATAGGAAAATGCAGGAAACCGGCAGGGAGTTGAAGGAAAGGGTCGCCCGGGGAGAACTCTCCAGGGAAGACGCCGAAGCGAAATTCAATGAGCTCCGGAAAGGATTCCAGGAACAAGCCACGGAAAACAAGTTACGGGAGATGGATGAAATGAAAAACGAGCGGTTTTACAAATACAGGGACCAAGTCCACCGGGCGGTCGAGGAGGGGAAACTCACTGGGGAAGAAGCGGAAGCGAGGTTGTCAGAACTCCACAAGCGGCTCTGGGGCGAGAAGGAAGCAACAGTCAGCAGTGATCATAACGGCGAACGAAAAGGGAAAAACAAAGTTGGAGACGACGATGAAGGTGGCCGGGGCAGGAAAAAAGGCGGCGGCGATGGTGACGACGATGAGGGACACAAGAACAAACGCGGCCATGGGGATGACAACGATGGGAAAGGAAAAGACCGGAGAGGTAAGGGCAAAGGCCACGGGGACGACGATGAGGAAGGGGACGATGACGACGGCAAAGGTGCCAAGGGCTAACCCATCAAATGGATTACCAACTGGGCCAAAGCCCAGATCACCAACCCCAAGATCATCGCGATGCCAATGACGCCTAGAGCGATGGCAAACTTGCTCTCCTTAGCGATCCCGTCCCCCACACTGACCGCCCCGCAGGCGATACAACCCGAACTCAGGATCACGGCCAAAAAGGTGGCGAAAAACAATCCTCCGGCCATGTTCAAAAAGGAGAGGCTTCCCAAAGCCATCCCCCCGGTGATCAAAGAGGCAAAGCCAAACATGTGTGGGGGGACTCCGAACATAAGGGTTGCCTGTTCAAGGGAAGGATAAGAAGGAAAAAGTAGGCAAGCGGGCAGCAAGGGAAGCCCGGGTTTTGGTAAATCGGCACTATCCTTGGCGGGATCCAGACAGCCCTGTCAAACAACCGCACATGGTTTATTGCCTTGAAGAGACGGGAAATTCCCGGGCGATTTACCGGAGTTGGCCGATCATGTGGCCACCCTTGACGAACTGCATCGAGCTGAAGATGACCTCCAAGAAGTCCATCTTGGGGATGCCGGTAAGGTTCAACTGTTCACCATTCGGGGAGAATTGCCCGACCATCGTGTCGAGGAAAGATTCCTCGATCTCCCCAGAGGTAATCGGGAAAGCCTGGACAGCGGAGATTACAAGGGAGAGCAAACAGGCCAACGGGCGGTCACCAGGGCTGTTAAGAGGCATGTCCTTATAGTTGATGGCTTCCATCATTTCGTCTGGGAATCGCCATTTCTCCAAGAGAGCCATCGTGACATCCATATTGGTAAAGCCGAGGATCTCCTTCTCAATCTCGTCAGTCAAAGGAGGGGTTGCGTCGGCAAGTTGGCTACAACCCGTATTTTTATAATACTGGCTGATCACCATTTTGCCGATTGGCCAGATAAGCCCGGCTGTATAAGCCATGCTTGGATCCGGATACTTGTAGGAATCGGACGCCACAAAGAGCTGGCCCGCCAGCTTCTCCATACAATATGCGGTGCGGACAGAATTTTCCCACATCTCTACCCCAGACATTTTGTAAAGAGGCAAATCCGTATTGAAGAATTGTTTGGCCGCCACATACCCGACCACTGAATATGCCTTGTTCAGCCCGATCCGTTGCAAGGCCTGCTCCACACTGCTGCAAAGCCCGCCATGCGCGAGTGAATAGTAGGTGCTGTTAGCTACATGGATCAGTCGGGTCACCAAGGAAGTGTCCACACGGCAAGTAGAAGCGATGCTGTCCAACGAGGCGTCGTCGTCATTGAGGAGCGCCTGCAACATGGGAAGGATCTGGAGCGCCACCGGCAGGATGTCTACCTTCTCGATCATGTCCTCCAAGGTGACACCAGGCTCGACCAAGTCACCCTCCCCGCAAAGAAAACATTTGTAATTCAGTTTCTCCGCCGCTTCCCGCGGCAATTGGGCTGTGTGGTTCGCACACCCCTGGGTTGTACAATGGTAACTCATGCGGTCAGTACTAAAGTTCTTAGGAAAATTGGGTAGGTAGAGGGTTTCTGCGGCGAGGACAATCACGAAAACGTGATTCCGGCAATTGACCCTGCAATTGGTAGCGATACTGCCCCTGGGAGGGGCTAGGGTGTAATAAGACGATAAGAAAGCATAATTCCCGGTTTACAAAGGCAAATTTCCCCGTTTGCCTGCAAGCCCACATACATTCGCAAGCTGTCCCCATGAAAGCCATCCAAATCTCCCTCGCTGCAGGCATCCTGATTGCCATCCTGACCTCCCCCGCACAGGCAAAGGAATGTAACAAAATCCTCGAAGTCGGGATCAAGCCCGAGAGTGTCTGCAGGGGCTTCGGCGGGAGACTGTATGTAACGCTAATTGGAGGGGACGAACCGGGGGACGGGTCGGTCGTGGCCATAGAAGGGGACAAAGTGGAAACCTTTGCCACAGGCTTGAACGACCCGAAAGGGATCGCTTTCGTAAAAGGGGCTTTGGTCACCACGGACGGCACCAGGGTACTTAAGGTCAACGGCAAGGGGAAGGTCAGTGTACTGGCCGAAGCCAAGGACTTCCCTGCGGAAGTGGAATTCCTCAATGATGTAGCGGCATCCCCTGACCGCGAAGCCGTTTTTGTTACCGAGATGAGCCACCCCAAGCGCATGTTCAACCCGAAAGGAGACCGAGAGCTTTGGCCACTTGGAAGCGAACAGGAAGAGAACCTCCCAAAGACCGGTTGCGTTTATAAGGTCCCCCTGGACGGAAAAATCGAAATAGCAGTCCCGGCTGGGGACAAACTGATGCCTGGCCCGAACGGGGTAGCTGTGGGCGGCCCCAAGGATAAACCTTTCCTCGCCATGGCTGATTTCTTCACCGGCAACGTTGTCCGCTATGCTGACGGGAAGCTCCGGCCCATTGCCAAGAACTTGCTAAGGGGAGGCGATGCCATTGAGTTTGGAAAAGGGGTGGTCTATGTATCTAGCTGGACCCAAGGCAAAGTCGTCGCCTACAACCTGAAGGAAAAGAAGGCCACCACTGTCATCGAAGGCCTGACCTCCGCCGCTGATTTCTACTACGACCGCAAGGCAAACCAACTCGTCATACCCGACATGCTGGAAGGTAAACTGCATTTTGTAGCATTGGAGTGAGGAAGCCCGCCGTTTCCATGCCCCTACTAACCAATACCCCATCCGGCATCTATTGCGAAGCGGGTGACTTTTATATCGACCCGAAGCGAAAGGTTCCGAGGGCGGTCATTACCCATGCCCATTCGGACCATGCCAGGCCGGGGAGCGGGTCGTACTTTTGCGCGGAGCCTTGCACGCCCCTGCTCCATATCCGGCTAGGTAAAAAAGCAATCGTGGAGGCAGCACCATACGGCACGAAGACACGAATAAAGGATGCCACGGTATCTTTCCATCCTGCCGGGCACATCTTAGGTTCAGCGCAGGTCCGGGTTGAAGTGGGCGGGGAAGTGTGGGTGGCAAGCGGGGATTACAACCCTTCTGGGGATCATTCCTGCGAGAGTTTTGAACCTATGCCCTGCGACACCTTTATCTCCGAATGTACATTCGGTTTACCGATCTACAACTGGCGTCCCCAAAGGGAGGTTTTCGGGGCAATAAACCACTGGTGGGAGTCGAACGCATCGAAGGGCATCCCAACGGTACTACATGCCTACTCGCTGGGGAAAGCCCAGAGGTTGTTGACGGGTGTAGATCCCTCAATCGGGAGGATTTTTGCGCATGGGGCGGTACTTCCCTACTTGCCTGTCTATGTAAGGCAAGGGATCGGCATGCCGGATGTCGAGGAATGGTCACATGGGACATCGCCAAAGGATCTTTCTGGCGCACTGGTAGTCATTCCTCCTGCTGCCTCAGGAAGCAGGCGGGAACACAACCTGTTGGATTCACGCACCGGGTTGGCCTCAGGCTGGATGGCGACCAGGAAAGCCTGCAAGCAATCTGGGTTCGACGAAGGTTTCGTGCTATCCGACCACGCGGATTGGAAAGGCATTTTGTCCGCAGTGGAGGCAACCGGGGCATCCCATGTGCTCACGACCCACGGGGATGACATGGCGTTGATAAGGTATCTAACTGGAACGGGATTGGATTGCAGGAGGTTATGAGGCCAACCATGCAAATGAACGCCTATTCCCTACTATTCCATGCTCTGGACAAGGATCCAGGAAATGCGGGGGCCTTAGAGGAATACCTTTCCGGTGTGCCGAGGGAGGAAGCGGCATGGGCAGTATATTTCCTTGCCCGGAAACGGTTCCAGAGGACGGCCAACCCGAATGGCTTGAAAAAAGCGGTGTCGGCTGCGACGGGGCTGCCGTTATGGCTGATCGAGGAGTCCCATGGGAGGGTGGGGAATTTGGCGGAGGCGATGGCCCTGCTAGCACAAGAAAAGGTTAGGAACGAAGGGGGAATGTCCCTCCTTGGATGGACGACCAGCGTATTCCCCCGGCTTAGTGAAGGGGATTGGAAATGGCAGGCCATGCTCCTGCAGGAAGTCTGGAAGGATCTCCACCCAATGGAAATATTACCCTTCCACCACCTTCTTTCGGGACATGCGGGCGTATCGGTTGAATCCGGTTTGCTGCCCAAAGTCCTGGCGGGCATTGGCGGGCTCCATCCGGCTATTGTCGCCCACCGCCTGGCCAAGGATTGGCATCCAGAAAGGGAAGGGTTGCAAGGCATCTTGGAACCTGTCCGGGGACAGGAAGCGGGCTTGGTTCCTAAACCCTTCGTGCGCAGCATCCAGGAGAGACCCGAAAAGGAGGAGTTCCGACGATGGCAGGACTGGGAAATCTATTGGAACCCCGGCGGCGAACGTGCCCAAATACTGAAATCAGGGGGTGAAGTCCTGGTTTGGTCTTTCCACCAAAGGATGGTCAACCCGGTTGGCAGAAAACTTATTGAGGCGGCCGCGCGCCTTCCGGACGGGGCTTGCCTGGAAGGAAACATATTGGCGGGCCAGGACTTCCTCGCCTACCATATTCATTCTCCCGAAGATCTTAATTTGCCGGAAATCCCAATGATCCAGCCTGCGGAAAGGGTGCCCGCTGCGTCGTGGGAAGAAGTGGCGTCCCTTCACAGGAAAGGTTCGGTACCAGGGAAAACAGGGTTCCTGTGCAAGCGGGGTATGGAGGGTTTTTGGATGGATTTTTCGCCGATGGAGGCATACTTAGCACTGGTTGGGGCAAGGCCAGGGAATAACGGAAGGCTGGACATTTACTCCTTGGCTGCAAAGGATGGGGACAGCCTGGCCGTGGTAATACAATTGGGAGGGGATTTGACCGGTGGGGAAAGGGCTATCATCGACCGTCATATCCAGGAAAAGGCGGCAGGGAAATTTGGTCCGCTCCGGGCGGTGGAACCGGGATTGGTATTCAAGGTAGCCTTCAAGGGCGTGGATACCGCCTCGAGAAGGAAGTCTGGCATTTCGCTAGTGGAGTGCAAGCTGGTGGCTCTGGAGACCAGCAAGGTTTTGCACGATGTGGTGGGTTTGGAAGAATTGAAAGGGCATTTGAATGGAAAGGGAGATGCCCGCCCGGAGCAGGATGAGTTCAAATTTTGACCTTGTCGGTGGGAGGCATGGGAATGCCTGCCAAAAGGAGTATGGCAGGAGTGTTGTTCCCCTGCCTTCAATCCTCGTCCACGGCTTCCTCTTCCGGCAAAAAGCCTGGCACCACACTGGTGCGGGTAAGGTAGTCGTGGAGGCATTTCTTGTCCCGGTGGATGAAGGCGAGAAGGACGTTGATGGAAAGAAGGAAGAGGAAGGGGCTGGCCATGCTAATGGTGGTGACGGACTTGATAGTCGAACGAATGAAGAGCTGGCCAAGGGGCGGGATGCGGGGGGAATCCCGGTAGGCGGTGCGGAGGTTGAAGGTCTTTTTGCCGAGGGTGGCACCGCCGAGGAAAGTTTCGGTAAGAGTGAAATAGAAGAGTAGGACAAGGAAGGATAGAGGTCCGATGGCAACGATGAACCTGGCAAACTCATGGCTTTCCCCTGCCAGTTGCATCATGGCTTGGTTGAGGGCTGCCAGGTCCGGCTTTCCTTGGGAGCCGACGCTTTCTTGGAAATCGATGGAGAAACGGACAAATTCCTCCATGCCGACAGGGAAAAACAGTCCCAGGATCCCACGGATTGCGATCAGTAGCAAGGCCATGTCCAGGAGGAAGGCGATGCTCCGGAGGAGGAGGTTGGCCGGCGGGTACTCCGGGGGGCGGGATTCGAATTTTCCGAACATGGGCTACTGTTTTCCTCTAAAACCGATCCAGGCCCCTACGATGCCACCGACGATGTGCGCGAGTTGGGAGATGTTGTCTTTAACCGAGAGGGCGGAGTGGATCTCTTTGCCGATAAAGATAATAGCAATGAGGATGAAGGTTAGTGGGATAGTGCCGTTGCGGATGTTTACGAACGAGGCCAGGGTGATGAACATGAAGACGATCCCGCTGGCTCCGAGGAGGTGGTAGGGGGAGAGGAGGACATTGGCGACGCCAGTGATAATCGCGGTGGCCAGCATCATGAGTGATAGCTCCATGGTGCCGTAGCGGTCTTCCAGGATGGGGCCAAGGAGGAGCAAGAGGGTCAGGTTCCCGAAAAGGTGCTCCCAACTCCCGTGCCCTAGCACGTGGGAGATGAGCCGGAAATAGTCCGCCACCAAATCCAGGTGGAAACTACCCCGGCCTGGTACGGCAAGGGCGTTGTCGAAGGAAAGCAGGTGGACTGCGATGGCCGCAATGGAGAAGCCCAGGATCGCCGGGGAGTTGAAATGGATTCCCGGGATACTGAAGGTGCTGGTGGGCGCTACTTTTTTTGCGGTCACAGGATTTCAGTGCGAGCCGATTGGTTCCGGGCCTTGACGGTGTTGGCCATGAGCAATGCGACAGTCATCGGGCCGACCCCGCCGGGAACTGGCGTGATCTTGGAGCACTGCGGAGCCACGTTGACATAATCGACATCCCCGACGAGCCGGAAGCCGGATTTGCGGGAGGCGTCTTCAATGCGGTTGATCCCCACGTCGATGACCACCGCCCCCTCCTTGACCATGTCCTTAGTGACAAACCTGGGCTTGCCGATGGCTGCGATCAGGATGTCAGCTTGGCGGGTGATGGAGGGCAGGTCAGCGGTACGGGAATGGCAGTAAGTTACCGTGGCGTCCCCAAATGGATGACGCCTTAATAGGAGAAGCCCGGCGGGTTTCCCAACGATGAGGCTGCGGCCCAAGACGACAACATGTTTTCCGCTGGTTTCGACGCCGCTGTGCCTGAGAAGTTCGATGATGCCGGCGGGGGTGCAGGCGTGGAAGGCCGTCGGGTCTTCCTGGACGAGCTTCCCTGCGTTGACGAGGTTGAAGCCGTCCACGTCCTTTTCCGGGCTGACACGGTTAAAGATGAAGTTGCTGTCTATATGGCCGGGCAACGGAGCCTGGACAAGAATGCCATGGACTCCGATGTCAGCGTTGAGGCGGTCGATTTCGGCGATAAGTTCGTCCTGGGTGATGCTTTCCGGGTGGACATGGAGCTGGCTTTCGATGCCAAGGCTAGCGGCGATTTGCTGCTTTTTGGCCACGTAAGAGACCGAAGCCGGATCCTCCCCTACCCGGACAAAGGCGGCGCAGGGCTTGGGGAGGCCGTCGCCTTCCAGTTCTTCCCGGAGGCTGGCGAGGATTTTTTCGGAGATGGCTTTGCCGTCTATGATATCCATGGATGAAAGGATAGGAAATTGCAAAGAGCCAACGCAGAAACTGTAGGGGCTAAAAATAAGCCTCCGGAGCAGCTACGCTGGGAATGGGGATTACTTTTCCGGGGTTGGCGCTTTTTCCGCAGGTTGCCCAAGGAAGGCAGGGTCGAGACGGAGGATCCGGCCTTGCACGACCGGGGTGTCGCCGCCCACGTTTTCTTCGAGGGGGCCGGAGAGGATCACCTGTTGGTTCACGTAGTTGAGGATGTTACCCACCTTGATGTCCTCCACCCGCACATAGGCACGCCGGTGTCCGTCGGCATCGACGAGTTGGTAGGGACTGAACCCCGGGGGGGTGATGGTGCCGGTAAGGGTCTTGGCCGCCTTTTTGTAGATGAGCTTGCCGTTGAAATCCCTGGAGATGGAGACGGTGGGCTTGAGTTCCAGGTTGAGCTTCTGAGGATCAAGTTGGGACGGAGCGGACTCCCGGACTTCCAGGGGGTCGAGTTCGCGGATTTGGTCTAGGATGGTGTTCGACATGGAGCCGACTCTACGGCGGACTTCGGCAGGATCGACGCTTTCGAGTGCGTCGAATTCGGAAATGCGGCTTGTGGGTGCGGCAGCAGCGGACAGCTCAGTGCGGACAACAACCCTCAAGGGCTCCACGAATTCGGGGGCTCGTTCCGGTTGGGCGGCTTCCCCGGCGGCTTGATCAACTCTCTCTTTTTTGGATGCTGGTGGAAGGAGCGGCGGAAGCAGGGCAATCGTTTCGGACGCCCCCTTGACTTCTGTGGCCGCCAAACTTTCTTCGGTAAAATAGACGGTGAGGGGTTTGGTGAGCACTACCTTCGTCCATTCCCCGGGTTCCAGGATTTGTACGGCTTCTTTACCAGTGAACCGGCCAATGAGGTTGCTGGATTCCTTGGGTTCGGTATGGACTTTGGAACCGGGCTGTAGGGTCAGCTCCTTCATTACGTTGACGGCTTTGGTGTAGCCGGTCTGCCCGACAGGGAGAGTGGCTTGTTTCCAGCCAGCGTTGGCAACAGGCGCATCCTGGGGGAGAAGTAGCTCGGATGCCTCCACCTCGCGGAAGACCGGCATGCTGTCGACCGGCTTCAGGTAGACAGGGATTTTAGCGGCCAGGCAGGAGGCTGCCAAGACGGTGGTTGCGGAGAGCAAGAGGGGGATCTTTATGGTGTGTCTCATCGTTTTTCTTGGGGAAGTTTTTGCCCGGGTAAAAGGAACAGTAGGCTCTCTTCCTTCTCATTCAATACCTTTATTCCCCCGATCGGCATTCCTTTAATTTTCAAGCCGCCGATTTGGGTGCGCCGGAGCCGTACGACTTTGTGTCCAAACGACTCCAGTAGACGACGGATCTCCCGTTTTTTCCCGTGCCCGAGATGGACTTCGAGACGTTTGAGGGCGTTTTCTTTTTTGGAGAGCGGAAGAACTTTGTCAAAGTGGAGGAACTCCCCGTCCAGTTCCCTGCCCTGTACCAGTTTGGGGAGGACGTTGTCGTTGATTTCGTGTCCAAGGTGGACTTGGTAAACCTTTCGGATGCCGTTGGCGGGGTGGGATAGTTTGTTGGAAAGTTCGCCGTCGTTGGTCAAGACGATCAGGCCTTCGCTTTCCTTGTCTAGACGGCCCGCGCTGAAAAGGCGCATGGTTTTCCATGGGCGGGGCAGGATGCTGTAGATCGTATCCTCGTGGTGGGGGTCGGAATGGCTGCAAAGGATGCCCTTGGGTTTATTCACCAGGATAACGACACGTTGTCCCGCCGTGTACTCAGGGGTGGTGGCGCGGAGGGTTTTCCCGTTTACGTTGATGGAGTCCTTGGCTGGATCGGCCTTGTCCCCAAGGTTGGCGATTTTCCCGTTCACCCGGACCAGGCCGTCCTCAATCATAAGTTCGGCGTTGCGGCGTGAGGCGATCCCGGCCTGTGCGATGATCTACTGTAGGCGTTCCAGGGAAGGTTGCGG
>JAYPDO010000007.1:19729-27795 GCA_038125285.1 Opitutia bacterium | reverse complement strand
AAAATTGTTTAGGAAGGGAGCTTACTATTGCAAAATGATTACGGGTGACTTTCTTGCAACAAATGGCCACCGAAACGCAAGCTTCCCCGTCCCAATACGATAAAGACAACCCCTTCCCCGCGACCATTTCCGAAAATAAACTCCTGAGCGGCGAGGGTTCAAAAAAAGAGACGCGGCATTTCGTTGTGGAACTTGGTGGCAGCGGCCTGTCGTATGCGTGCGGGGATTCATTAGGGATCTATCCGACGAACAATCCGGAACAGGTCCAGGAGTTGCTCAATTCACAGGACTGGACTGGCGGCGAGTCCGTTCAACTCCCCAAAGACGACTCGCCCATCCCCATCAAAATCGCCCTGATGAGCCGCCTTGCCATCGGTGACCAATCCAAGAAATTTTTGCAATCCCTACTGGAAAGGGCAGCGGACAGCCCGGCCAAGTCCGAAGCGGAAGCCCTGCTGGCTCCCGAAAAGAGGGAGGAATTGAAGTCGTATTTGGAGGAACGCCACCTCATTGACTACATGCTGGCCTTCCCGGACGTACGTTGGGAACCACAGGAACTCATTGGGGAACTTAAACGCCTCACCCCACGCCTCTACTCCATCGCCTCCTCCCCTACCCGGCATCCGGTCTGTACCCATTTGACCGTTGCCATTGTCCGCTACGAAACCCTTGGCCGCCAACGCGAAGGGGTTTGCACGACCTTCATGACCGACCGCGTCGGTATTGGCCAGCCCTGCGTACCCGTCTTCATCGCCAGTTCACATTTTGGGCTCCCGGAAGATGGGGCGACGGAAGTCATCATGGTCGGCCCAGGCACGGGCATCGCCCCCTTCCGCGCGTTTTTGCAAGAGCGCGAGGACAAAAAATGCTCGGGACGCAACTGGCTCTTTTTCGGTGACCAACACCAAAAGACCGACTACCTCTACCGCGAAGAATTCGAGGCCTGGCAGCAATCCGGGCACATTGCCAACCTTTCCCTGGCCTTTTCACGGGACCAAGCGGAAAAAATCTACGTCCAGCACCGCATGCTCGAAAAGGGTAAGGAGCTATGGGAATGGATGGACGGCGGGGCACATTTCTACGTCTGCGGCGATGCCAAGCGGATGGCCGCAGATGTGGACGACGCACTTCACCAAATCGCCCGGGAGCATGGAGGTATGGACGAGGAAGCAGCGAAGTCCTGGGTGAAACAATTGCGAAGAGATAAGCGTTACCAGCGGGATGTTTATTGATTTCGCCTAAACGGCGGCCATCCTGTGCGGCATGTTCCAAAAGCTGGCCCTTCCCCTTTCCCCTGCAATAGGCATCCTGGCCGGGTACATCGCCTACACCCAAGGCTTGGAACCCATTGCCGCGAAGACCCTCGCCATCTCGGTATGGACCGCACTTTGGTGGATCTCCGAGGCCGTCCCCATTCCCGTCGCCTCCATTGTTCCCCTGGCCCTGTTCCCAGCACTAGGCATTCTGGACGACAAAGAAGTGGCCAAGTCCGTAGGCAACAAACTCGTCCTGCTGCTCATGGGCGGGTTCCTCATCTCCAAGGGCATGGAAAAGAGCAATGTCCACCGGAGGCTTGCCTTGATGATGGTCAATGCCTGCGGGGGAAGCGGCAAGGGGTTGGTCCTCGGATTCATGTTCGCTGCAGCAAGCCTCAGCATGTGGATCTCCAACACCGCCACCGCACTGATGCTCCTTCCCATCGCCCTGGCCATCCTCGATAATTCGAGTGGCAAGGGTCTCACGATCCCACTACTTCTGGGGATCGCCTACGCCGCTAACATCGGTGGCCTGGGTACCCCCATCGGCACCCCTCCCAACCTCGTTTTCATTGACCAATACAAGGGGTTCACCGACAAAGAATATACCTTTTTCGAATGGATGAAGCACGGCGTTCCGGTGCTCGCCTGCATGCTCCCCCTGATGTGGCTTTGGCTCACCCGAGGGATCAAGGGCGCCGCCCAACTTGACCTCCCGAAAGTCGGCAAATGGAGGGAAGAAGAAAGGCGTACCCTCATGGTCTTCGGGTTCACCGCACTGGCCTGGGCAACGAGGGACATTTGGAGCAAAGCGCTCGACATCAAGGGGACCAATGATGCCTGTGTCGCCTTCGCCAGCGTGATCCTCATGTTCTGCATTCCAAACGGCGAAAAGGATGGTGGAAAACTCCTGGACTGGGAGACCGCCGTCACTATCCCCTGGGGCATCCTGCTGCTCTTCGGAGGGGGCATTTCCATAGCAACCGCCTTCAAGTCCTCTGGGCTCAGCCAGGATATCGCAGGCCTCCTGGCGGGACTGGACCAAATCCACCCCTACCTCATTATCCTAGCCATCTGCCTTGTCGTTACCTTCCTCACGGAGATGACCAGCAACACCGCAACCTCAATCCTCCTGATGCCGATCCTGGGTACGGCAGCCAAAGCCGCCAACCTCGACCCGGCCTTGCTCATGATGCCTGCCGTAATGAGCGCAAGTTGCGCCTTCATGCTGCCAGTCGCCACCGCGCCTAACGCCGTCGTCTTCGCCTCGGGAAGGATTCACACCACTCAAATGATGAAAGAGGGCCTGGCGCTGAACTTCATTGGAGCCGCCGTGATCTCGATCCTCTGCTACTTCATGCTCCGATAAGGAAACAGAATTTCCTGAACGGATTCCGCACTGCCCTGTCAAAGCGGCATGATGAGAACGAGGAAAACCACCCTGCAACTATTCCAGGACCTACCCGGGGCAATCTACAAAGCCCGACTCCTGAAGCCCGGGCAAGAACCGGGACCAGAGGAAAAAGGAACCATCCTCGACTTGGGAGACAAGAGCTTTTGGGTATCGGTGGACCAGGGTGCCGAGAATGATAAATCCGCAGGCACCTTCCGTTTCCTTGATTCCCTGGGAGGTATCACGCAATAATTCCGTCAAAGGTTCCGGTACTGTCGGAGAAACTTTCGGCCGGGACATCCAGCAACCTAAGAAAAGTGAGGAAGAGGTTGGAAAGGGGGATATCGGAGTGCTGTAAATCGTGGAATTGGCCTTGCCGCACACCGAGGTTTTTGCCTCCGGCGACAAGGAGGGGATAATCTCGGTTGACATGGGTCTTGCTGTTGCTGGTGCCATAGAAGACGAGGGTGTTGTCCAGTAGGCTACCCTGCCCTTCCGGGGTGTTGGCCATCTTTTCCAGGAACCGGGCCAGGCAGGTGGCTTGGAAATTGTCGTAAGCACCCAGGTTTTCCATGGCTTTTTGCCCGGAACCTGCCGCGGCATGGGCGAGGCGATGGTGTCCAGTAGGGAGACCCAGCGCATTTTTTGGCATCTCGTTCCAAGGGCCGTCGATCATGCTTTGGAGCATGTAGGTGGCGAAGCGGGTGGAGTCGGTCTTGAAGGCAAGATAGATGAGGTCGTACATCGTATCGATGAACAACTGTGGCTCGTTGACCGTGGCTTTGAGGGAAAGGTTGGCGGGGTCGACTTCCGGCTTCGGGGTATCGGACCAACGTTGCATGCGCTCGATGTTCTTTTCAACAGAGCGGACGGATTCCAGGTATCCCTGGATCTTTTGGTTGTCCTCCGCCCCGACCCGGTTCTGCATCGACTTTGCGGAATCCATGACCCGGTCGACCAAAGAGGCATTGCGCCGGTAAACCGCTTTCTCTTTGGCAATGATGCCAGGGTCGGAATTGAAGAGCTGGTTGTAGAGGGCAATCAGGTTGCTGGTGGAAGGGATCGCCCGGCCGGAGCGGTTGTAGGAAAGGGTGAGCGAACTCCCCGTTGCCCCGAGGCCACCTTCATTCCCCAGGACAAGGCTGGGAAAACGGGTCTTCTTGCCATGCTCCATGGCTGCAACCTGGTCGATGGAGGGATGGATGACGGCGGATTGCGGGTTGCTGCCGGTAAGGAAGGAATCCGCGGAGGAATGACCGTTCGTCGTCACCACTTGGGGATGCTCCAGACCTTGGAAAACCGAAAGGTTGTCGGCAAAGGGCTGCATCGGGCTCATGGTCTTGCCAAAGACCATTTTGCCGTCCACCACTCGCGGATACCAACTCCAGTCACGGGCAGGATGGTCATTGTTCGGGGTGATGGCAAAACCGTGGCCGACGTAGAGCGCGAGGAAACGCTTGGGCGGAATGGAGGGAGCCTTTGCAAAAGATTCCAGTTGGGGCAAAAGCATCGAAACCCCGGCTCCATGGAGGAACTGCCGGCGGGAAGGATTTGGGAACTTTAGTTTCATGGTCGGGATGCGTTTGGATGTCTGAATTCGGGTCGTAGGACAATGGCATGGATCAAAGCAGGCATAAGGTAACCGCTTTCTGTAAAACCCTTGGCCAACTCGTCGATGGCGGCATCTTCCCGGTAGCCCATGGGTCGCCCCAGGGCGAAAGAGAAGAGGGACTTGCTGAAACCCCGCGCAAAGTCCTCCGCGTGCTCCTCCCGAAGGAGCTTCTTCAAATTGGCCATCCCTTTGAACGTTTGGCCACGGATTTCGGCGGCATCCTGGACGGGATGGTTCTTCCTTGTGGTCTTCTGCCCGGTGACAATCCGCAGGATCTTGTCCCGTGGTAAACCCGTCGCGCCAAAAGACTCCATGGCCACCCCCCAAGGGTCGATGTCCCGATGGCAATCGAGGCAGATGCCTTTGCGGTGCAAGGCGAGCTTATCCTTGGTGGAGAGGACGACGGACTCTGGCATAGATTCTTCCAAATCGGCAAGAGCCGGGACTTCGGCGGGCGGGTTGCGCGGAGGGTCGCCCAAAAGCCGGGCACGGAGCCATACCCCGCGGTTTACTGCATGGGCATCTTCCCCGTCGCCATGGGCAAGGAGGAAAGCGGCTTGGGTCAACACCCCTCCCCTGCCCTCCCCGACAGGCACCGGTGAAAACTCATGGCCACTGTCAGGAGCGGGAAGCCCGTAGTACTTGGCCATCATGTCGTTGACCACCACATAATCTGCGGACAAGCAATCCAGGCAACTTGCCCCCCCTTCCAACAGGTGGGCAAAGAAAGCGACCGACTCCTGCTTCATGTACTCTTTGAACTTAGGGTTCCAATCGCTGAAGTAGTTCGGGTTGACGGCAATTTGGTCGAGCTTGTGGAAAGCCATCCAGGAGGTGGTGAAATCTTCCACGAACCTGGCCGCACGGGGATCGGCCAACAAGCGTGTCGCTTCGGCTGCCAGTTCCTTTTGGGAAATCGGCCCCGGCTTGGCGGCAAGTTTGAGCAACGGTTCATCCGGGATGCCCCGCCAAAGGAAACCGGCCAAGCGCGAGACCAATTCGGAATCCTGCTTTTCCGTTTCCTTTTCCACATCCGTATAAAATAAGAAGCGCGTGTCCGCGAGGACGGCCATCAACAAGTCGCGGAGGGCATCGGCCTTCGACACGGAGTTGGCCAATTTGTCGGCAATGAGCGTATCCAGTTCCTTGGTCTCCCCAGGCATCAAGTCCCGGCGCCATGCCCGCCGGGCGAAATCCTGGATCCCGCTGGCAATCAACCCATTATCCAACTTCCCGTGCTTCAGGAAAGGTTGTACACCCGCAGGCGGCCATTGCCAGGGAAGGTCGAATTCAATCCGCTCAATCACCGCGTAACCAGTGTCCTTCATCACCTCTTTATAAACTGAAGGTTTCCCCATGGTACGGTGGTCACTGCCCGCATGGGAATGTTTGAGCCAGTTCTGCTTGCCAAACTCTTCCCCCCAGGCCTCGATCCAACGGTCGTCCGCCCGGATGAAGTGCGCGTCCCCAAAAATGACCCAGTCGAAGTTCTTCATCGGCGTGTCCGCAGGGGATCTCAGCGGGGAACAGTTCTGAACCGTCAGGAAGCGGTACTTGAAGTGCGCCATCACCCCATAGGGATCCTCCCCCTCGGCAATCGGCGCCGGGTCGACCCCAGGGAAATCAAAGACATTCCCAAAAACCTCAAAAACCTGCGTCCCTGGCTTGGCCGCGACAGTGAAGCTGTCGATCGTGTGTTGCGGGGATTTGAAACCTTTGTCGAAAAAAAGTGAAAGTTTGTGTTCCTGGAGGCCTCCCCCTTGCTGGGGTGGTTCGTTCCGGACAAAGACTTTCGCCCGGAACTGGCCCTCGGGGCGGTTGTCGTCGATGTAGATCCGGAAAAAGTGGTTCGGCGGGACGGGCACCTCGAACTCATCCCCCAACCACTTCGGCCCCCGGTAACGCTTGTGCTTGCGCCGTTGCCCATGGGCAAGATCGTTCCGGTTCAGATAGTGCTGCTGCTCCCAATCATTGCCATGAAGCACATAAGGGACAGGCGGGTTTTCCAAATCCGGGACAGCCAGATGCACCGCCTTTTCCAACGCGGCCAAATACAACTCCATGTGCCCGGCAGACAGCTCCAACGCCGACTGCAAAGACTCCCCATGCTTCCCCACCGGATCCCCAATAAGGTCCCCACTGAAATCCCGGTCAATCTGGAGCAAGTCCATCCAGCTACAAGCGATCTGCCGGTTGGTCAACCGCAAGAAACGGAAGTCCCGTTCCCCCGTATCCTCATACATCCGGTCCAGTTTTGAACTGACCGCCAACACGAAATTACGCCGATCCCCATCCGAAGGCTGCGCCTCCTCCTCCGGCGGCATGTCCCCCCGCTGCACATTGTCGAGAATGTCCTGCCAATGGGTCGCGTTCTCCGGGGTAAAGCCCGAATACTGCCGGACATTGATCCCTCCCTTCTTCTTCTCAACATTGTGGCACTTGACACAATTGGACTCAAAGAAGGAGCCGATAGTATCGGCCCCATAAATTGGCGAACCTAGCAAGATGAATGGGATCCAGCGTGTCATCAGAGGGATAATTGCCACGAAAACTTCGATTGCCAGGGATTTCCTCCTGGATCGGACGACCTGGGGAAAGAACCACGAATGAACTCGAATTCACACGAATGAAATGAAGAAAAAACAGGAAGCAAACAGAGGTGGGTCCTGTGCGTGGGTTTAACTTGGCCTCCTGCAGAAGCCAAGAAATCCAGCAAAGAATTCGTGTCCATTCGTGTTCATTCGTGGTTTCCTGCTAATGGACATTTTCGAGTATTTACGATACCTACGTTTTAGTAAAAAGACCGCAAAATCCATTCAAGCCATGATCGCAAAATTGACACAACTGAAAATTGGTTGACTCTACGATGGGTTAACCAATTTGAGGGCAAACCATTTATAGAATTTATAGATCCATGAGTATAGAAAAAACAGTTGAAAAGTTTTATAATTTAAAAAGAAATAAAATAGGCTCACACGAAAGCCCGCATAAACCACTTTTATTACTCTCAATAATCGATTTAATAGAAGTCGACAATATCAAAGATAACAAAATAACACTATCAGATACATTAATCAACATATTCAAGTCCTATTTTTCTATAGTATCTAAGGAAATTGACAAACCAACAATTAACAATCCATTTTATCATTTAACTAGTGATGGTTTTTGGAATTTAATTCCTAAGGAAGGGAGACCACCTGTCTACATTCAAGGGAGGGCAGGCAAAGCTCCGTCAGTAAAAATTCTCCGAGAAGAAATCCAATTCGCAGAGTTAGATGTCTCTGTGTGGTTAATCCTCCAAGATCCCCACCAGAGGACATTGATACGTGATGCTTTGTACTCAAGGTACTTTTCTGATTACTCCAATAAAATGGCAACACTTTCAGAGCAGCATTTTGCGCGAATTAGTGGATTTAAGCCAAAGCACAATTCTTCCAATATTGATGACTTAAAACTTGTTCGGGACCAAGCTTTCCGAAAGACCGTCAACAATATATACGACTATCGATGTTCTGCTTGTGGAGTTCGCTTTAAACTAGACAATCTTGTCATGGTTGATGCAGCTCACTTGGTACCCTTTTCCGATAGTAAAAACGATCATCCATCGAATGGAATTTCACTATGTAAAAATCATCATTGGGCAATGGATCGGTTCATACTTGCACCCACCCGTGATAGGACATGGAAAGTATCAGTCAGATTGGATAGAAGGATTCCAGATTTCAAAGAGATGATTGAGTTGGATGGCAAACCCATGTTTCTACCCAAGGAAGAGATGTTCCTTCCATGCGTCGAAAGCGTT
>JAYPDO010000007.1:14272-19719 GCA_038125285.1 Opitutia bacterium | reverse complement strand
GGGAAAACCACCTGATATAAAAGAAGTGATAAGAAACTAAGCATCGTTAAGATCCGGCGGAAATAGTCGACTGGGATCGAACATTGGAACATCTTTGGGCGTTTTACTTTTCGTTGGCTGAGAAAACGACCCCTCCAGATACGATTGGCAGGCAACGGGGTTTGAGCAATCGGTTGTGAATGTCGTGGAGGGGCTGCAGCCAAATGATCAGCAATTACGGCGACCAAAGATCGCCGCTCCGGGATCCGGCAAATCCCCAAAAGGTGGGATCAAAAGTTCGGACTTAACGTCGTCCCTCCGCCCCTCTTTCAGGCTTTTGGATCAGGAGGAGTGGATGGAGTTGCCGTCTACGGCGAGGGCAGCCTCTTTGAGGGCTTCGGAGAGGGTCGGGTGGGCGTGGATGGTGCGCCCCAAGTCTTCGGAGCTGCCGCCGTATTCCATGTGGGTGACGGCTTCGGCGATGAGTTCGGAGGCATTGCGGCCGAGGATTTGGACGCCGAGGATTTTGTCGGTCTTTTTGCAGGCGATGACTTTGGCAAAGCCTACTGCGGCGTCGGATGCGATGGCGCGGCCGTTGGCGGCGAAGTTGAATTTACCGACCTTGTGGTCGATTTGTTTGTGCTTGGCGTCGGCTTCGCTGAGGCCGACAGAGGCGAGTTCGGGCTCGGTGTAAATGACGTTGGGGATAATGCCGTAGTTGATGTGGCCAGCTTGTCCGGCGATGGTCTCAACACAGGCGATGGCCTCCTCTTCGGCTTTGTGGGCGAGCATGGGGCCAGGGATGACGTCGCCGATGGCGTAGATGCCTTTGGCGGTAGTCTGGAAGTTATGGGCGACGGGGATGCGCCCCCTGTCGTCGAGTTCGATGCCGACTTTATCCAGGCCGAGGCCTTCGGTGAAGGGGGCGCGGCCAATGGAGACGAGGACTTTTTCGGCTTCGAAGGTGGTTTCACCTTGCTTGGTTTCGGCGGTGAGGACGACTTTGCCTTTCTGTTTTTTGGCTGCGGTGACTTTGGTGGAGAGGGAGAATTCGATGCCTTGCTTTTTGAAAAGGGCCTGGGCTTGGCGGGAGATGTCGTCGTCGAAGGTGCCGGCGATTTTGGGGAGGAATTCGAGGATGGTCACTTTGGTACCGAGACGGGACCAGACCGAGCCGAGTTCGAGGCCGATGGCTCCGGCTCCAATCACGAGGAGGGATTTTGGGATTTTGTCGAGGGCGATGGCGTGGTCGGAGTTGATGATTTGTTTGCCGTCGTATTGGAGGAAGGGCAGCTCGATGATTTCGGAACCGGTGGCGATGAGGATGTTTTTGGCGGAATGGACGGTGGATTTCTTGCCTTGGGTGACCTTGACCTTTCCTTCGCCTTCGAGGCTGCCGTGGCCTTCCAAGCGGTCGATTTTGTTTTTCTTTACAAGGTGGGCGACACCTCCGCGCAGCTGGTCGACGACTTTGTCTTTGTTGGCCATGAGGGCATTGAGGTCGACGGAGATACCGGTGGCTTTAATGCCGTGTTGGGCTGCGTTGTGTTGTAGGTTGTGGTAAACTTCCGTGGAGTGGAGGAGGGCTTTGCTGGGGATGCAGCCAACGTTGAGGCAGGTGCCGCCAAGGTTTTTTTCTTTCTCGACAAGGGCGGCCCTGAGGCCGAGTTTGGCGGCGCGGATTGCGGCGACGTAGCCGCCTGGGCCGGAACCGATTACTATGAGGTCGTAGGGGGTGGAAGTGGGCATGGTTATGGTGAGGAGGTTTGGGGATTTAAATCTTCAAGGACAGTCACGGAATTACACGACTGGCTGGGACTCACGGGGGGTCGCGGACTAATTCTGCGGCTTAGATGCCGAAGAGCATGCGGGCGGGGTCTTCGAGGAGTTCCTTGATGGTCTTGAGGAAGGTGACGGCTTCTTTCCCATCGACGATGCGGTGGTCGTAGCTGAGGGCGAGGTACATCATGGGGCGGATGACGACTTCCCCTTTGACGGCTATGGGGCGATCCTGGATAGAGTGCATGCCGAGGATGCCGCTTTGGGGGGGGTTGATGATGGGGGTGGAGAGCATGGAGCCGTAGATGCCGCCGTTGGAGATGGTAAAGACACCACCTTGCATGTCGGCGATGGCGATTTTGCCTTCGCGGGCTTTTTTGGCGTAGTCGATGATTTGTTGTTCGATTTCGGCGAAGGTGCTGGTGTCGCAATTCCGGACGACGGGGACGACGAGGCCTTTTTCCGTGCCGACGGCGACGCCGATGTCGTAGTAGTGGTTCTGGATGAGTTCGTCGCCTTCGAGCTGGGCATTGATCTCTGGAACGGCCTGGAGGGCGTGGGCGGTGGCCTTGACGAAGAAGGACATGAAGCCGAGTTTGATGCCGTATTTGGCGACGAAGGCGTCTTGGTGCTGCTTGCGAAGGGCCATGACCTGGGATAGGTCGACTTCGTTGAAGGTGGTAAGGAGGGCGGCGGTGCGCTGGGCGGCGACGAGGCGTTCGGCGATCTTCCGGCGGATGGGGGAAAGGCGTTTCCGGGTAGTGCGCCCTGTGTTGTCGACGGGTTTGGTAGGGTCGGCAGCCGGTGGGGGCGGAGGGGTTTGGAACAACTGGGGAGCCATCGCGGGGGATGTCCCGGGGGCAGGCATTGGGAACGGGGGTCTGGTTTCCTTGGAGGATTGTGGGGTGTGGCCAATTTGCTCGATGGCGAGCAGGACATCGCCTTTGAGGATACGGCCGTCTTTGCCCGTGCCACGGATGGAGCCGGGGTCGATGTTGTGTTCTTCAATGAGCTTCCGCACCGCCGGGGAAAGGGGCTGGGCGTGGTGAGGCGCCATGGTGGAGGGATGGGCCATGACGACGGGTTCGGAGGGGGTGGATTTGGCCTGGCTATCACCTTCAGGGGCTTTGGCTGATTCGTCAATGGTGGCGACGACTTGGCCAATTTCTACCTCTTCGTCGGCCTTGGCTTGGTGGGTGATGAGCCCAGAAACTTCGGCAGGCGCCTCGGAGGTGATTTTGTCGGTCTCCAATTCGTAGAGGAGGTCGCCCTTATTAACGTAGTCGCCATCCTTGACCAGCCAATTGGTTAGGATGCCGGAGGTGATGGATTCCCCCATGGAGGGGACTTTGACTTCGGTTGCCATGATGGTGTTTGCCTAGCGGGGTTGAGAAATGGATCAGGTAAAGGCGATTTCGACGAGGTCGCGTTGTTCGAGGCGGTGGAGGGCAAGGGAGCCGGTGGCGGGGCTGGCGGCCGGTGCCCGGCCGACGTAGTTGGGCTTACGGCCAAGGACTTCGATGATGATAGGCGCCATGAAGGACCAGCCGCCCATGTTCTTGGGTTCTTCCTGTACCCAGTTGATCCGGGCATCGGGATACTGTCCGCAGATGCGCTGGAGGAGGGCTTCGTTCACAGGGTAAAATTGCTCGACGCGTATGATAGCGGTGTCGTCGATACATTCCTCTTCCCGCTTGTCGAGAAGATCATAATAAACCCGGCCAGAGCAAAGGATGAGCTTTTTGATATTTTTGGGCGGGTGGGGGTCGTCCAGGATTTCTTCGAAGTGGCCGTTGGTGAAGTCGTGGACTGTCGAGACGGCTCGTTTATGGCGCAACAAGCTTTTGGGGGTGAAAATGATGAGGGGGAGCTTGCGCTCCCTAAGCATCTGGCGGCGAAGCACATGAAAGAGTTGTGCAGGAGTAGTGAGGTTGCAGACTTGCATGTTGTTTTCCGCACAGAGTTGGAGATAGCGTTCGGGACGGGCAGAGGAGTGTTCGGGTCCCTGACCCTCGTAGCCGTGGGGAAGGTACATGACGATCCCAGCCCCTTTCCCCCATTTGGATTCCCCGCTGGCAATGAATTGGTCGATGATGACTTGGGCGCCGTTGGCGAAGTCCCCGAACTGGGCTTCCCAGATGACGAGGAGATCTGGGTAGTCCTGGGCATAACCGAAGTCAAAGCCGAGGACCCCGGCTTCAGAGAGACTTGAATTGTAGACGCAGAATTGGGCTTGGTCGTCGGAGAGGTTGAGGAGGGGGCAGTAGCGTTCGCGGGAATGGATATCATAGAAGGCGGCGTGGCGGTGGCTAAATGTGCCGCGTTCGCTGTCCTGCCCTGAGAGGCGGACTGGTGAACCGTCAATTAGGAGTGAGCCGTAGGCGAGTTGTTCCCCAAAGCCCCAGTCGATGTCTTTTCCGGAGGTGTAGGCTTTTTGCTTTTGCTTGAGTTGGCGTTTGATCTTGGGGTTGATGCTGAAAGTGTCCGGAACGGTCACCAGCGCTTTGGCGATTTGGTCCAGCTTGTGCTTGGGGACGGCGGTACGGAAGTGCTCGAAGGTGTAAGGGAGGATGTAGGTGCTGCTGGCCTTACCACGTTCTGCGGGGATGGCATCGCGAAGTTTGGAATTTTGTTTGAGGAAGATGTCATCAAGGTGGGATTGGTGCTCGTCCTCGATTTGCTGGGCAACTTCGGAAGTGATGACCCCTTCCTCGATGAGTTGCTTTTTTAGGACTTCGCTGGCCTGGGGCATTTCGGCGATTTTGCGGTAGAGGATGGGTTGGTTGAAGCCAGGTTCGTCCACCTCGTTGTGGCCATGTTTGCGGAAGCAGTTAATATCGATAATGACGTCTTCCCCGAACTCCTGGCGGTAAGCCAAGGCAAGCTGGGCGACCATGGCGACGGATAGGGGGTCATGGGCGTTGACGTGGAAGATCGGGATTTCAATCATCTTGGCGATGTCCGTGCAGTACATGCCGGAGCGGGACTCGGAGGGATCCGTGGTGAAACCGATCTGGTTATTGACTACGATATGGATGGTACCGCCGGTACAATAGCCTTTGAGCTGGGAGAAGTTGAAGACTTCGGCGACGATCCCTTGGCCTGCGATGGCGGCGTCACCGTGGACTAGGATGGGAAGGACTTTTTTGCGTTCTGTGTCTTCCCTGAGCCTCTGCCGGGCACGGGCTTTCCCACAAACAATAGGATCGACGGCTTCAAGGTGGCTGGGGTTGGCGGCAAGACGGATCTCGACCTTGGATCCGCAGGCAGTGGTGGTTATGTTGTTGTAGCCATTGTGGTACTTTACGTCACCGTCCCCCTGGATAGAGCCAGGGAAGTAATTTTCATGGAATTCATCAAAGATGAACTCGTGGGATTTTTCTAGAATGTTGGCCAGGACGTTGAGCCGGCCACGGTGGGCCATGCCCATGACGATTTCGTCCACACCGTGGACCGGGCAGTCCTGGACAATCCCGTCCAAACAGGGGATGAGGGATTCTCCACCTTCAAGGGAGAAGCGTTTTTGGCCAACGTAACGGGTATGGAGGAAGGACTCGAAAAGCTCAGCCTCGCGCAGCTTGCGGAGGATCCGGATTTTTTGGTCCCGGGTGAAATTGGGCTGGTTGAGGGTAGGCTCGATCCTCGCCTGGATCCAGCGGCGTTTATGGGTGGCTTGAATATGTAGGTAC
>JAYPDO010000007.1:0-14262 GCA_038125285.1 Opitutia bacterium | reverse complement strand
TTTTGTGCAGGTTTTCCAGGAGTTGGCGAACGGAGAGCTGCATCCCGTTGAGGTAGTTCCCGGAGTCAAAAACCTCGTCGAGTTCGGATTCGCTGAATCCAAGGCGGCCCAGGGTCAGGCGGATGTTGTTGGGATTGGTACGGACGAGGGGATCGATGTTGGCCTGGGTATGGCCGATGGAGCGGTAGGCGTAGATCGCCCCGATAAATCGGGCTTGTTTGCGTTGGTGCTGGGAGACTTCGAGTGGGGTCAAGGTGAGATTGGCCTTGCCTTCAATGGGAGCCTGAGGGGCGGCATTCCCTTCAAGTTTTTCCTCTTCCAGCTCGATTTGCCGGGCGAGTTCGAAGCCTTCAAAAAAGGCCTGCCATTCCGGGTCGAGGGAGTCGGGCTGCTGTTCCCAGAGGGCGAGTTGTGTATCAATGAGGTCGGCGTTCCAGCGGGTTGCAAATTTCAAGTTTTTCATCAAGCCTTGTAGGTATTGGGGTAGTCCTTAAACACCCCAGTAGGAAACCTTAAAGCATCTGGAAATTGAAGCCCAAAATGAAATTATTGCAGGACTATTTGGAAACGGTGGTGAACGGCGCGACGCCCGGTGGGCCAGGCCTAGGGGATTCCCTGGCGGGGCTGGACAGTTTGGCGACGGACAAAGAGAAGGTGCCGGATCCCAAGTTGCGGCATTATTTGGAACGCCGTAGCTACGGGAAAGCCTACGAGTACATCCGCTCCGGGGTTGCGGAACACGGGAGTTGTGGGAAGGGGTAAAAAAAAGGAGCCGTGTCGGTGAACTCGGCTTCAAAGGTTAAAAATTGACTGGCCGGGGAGGTTAGCTGTCCCGGTGCAAATGGAGCTCGTTGGGATCCTTTTCGGTGCTTAGTGGGCGCCGGACTTCCGGCTCGCTGTTCATCGCGGTGCGGATATCGTCCTCGATCTCTGAGCTGGCTTTTTTGAATTCCTTCAAAGACTTGCCGAGGGAACGGAAGAGTTCAGGGAGTTTCTTGGGACCGAAAATCAGAAGTACGACAAAGAAAATGAGAATCATTTCCTGCCCACCCAAATTCTGGATGAAAGCGAGGGTGAAGGTGGCGTCGGGGATCGGAGTCATGGGTTTTAGAAATAACTAGTTAACTGTCCCGATGGAGCTTGGGGTCGTTCGGATCTTTGAGATCCTTGGGTTTCTGAGAGGCGGACTCCGAATCCATCGCAGTTCGGATATCGTCCTCTGCTTCGGATTGCGCCTTCTTGAATTCCTTGAGGGATTGCCCGAAAGACCGGAAAAGCTCAGGGAGTTTTTTGGGCCCGAAGAACAAAAGGACAATAAAGAGGATGATTACGATTTCTTGGAATCCAAGGGGCATAGTCTGAAATGGATTGGAGGTTAAATGGGTACGACCTTAGTGGGAGGTTCAATAGGGAAAGGGGGCGGTTTTGCCAAGGGAAAGTTCTGCGGGGATAGGAGCAGGAAGGGGAAAAAGGTTGCGCAGTAAACGGGAAGCGGACATTTCGTCAACCTGACATTTGCACTGGAGCCACGCCATGCCGACACAACCGGAAGGAAAGATCACGAAGGACAGCATACCGGGTACGGGATTGCTGGACGAAATCGTGTCCTTGGTGGAAAGGACGGGGGGGCGGCCTTCCTGGGACGAGTATTTCATGGCAACGGCAGTCCTGATCGCCTCCCGGTCAAGTTGCAACCGTTTGAACGTGGGATGCGTCATGGTATCGAGCGGGGAGGATAAAAACCGGATCATCGCGGCAGGTTACAACGGTTTCCTCCCTGGAGCTCCCCACACTTCGAGGGTTAGGGAAGGACATGAGCAGGCGACTGTCCATGCAGAACAAAATGCAATATGCGACGCGGCAAGGCGGGGGGTTCGCATCGACGGGGCGACGGCCTACATCACCCATTTTCCTTGTATCCAATGTGCGAAGATGCTCGCCGCATCGGGGATCCGAACTATAAAATATAGGCAAGATTACCGGAACGACCTGTTAGTATCGGAGCTACTGGTCGAAAGCGGGGTAACTTTGGTAAAATTGTGACCTGCAGAACTAGATGAGGGACCTGGAACAGAAAGAAGCCGACAGCCTGGCCGGCCAATTGCTGGTCTCCCTACCCCAACTGCACGACCCGAATTTTAGCAGGACCGTGGTGCTGGTTTCAGTACATTCGGGATCGGACGGGGCGCTGGGGGTCATCCTGAACCGCCCGACCGGCACGACCATCGGCGAGGAGCACCCGCAATTCGATCTTTCCAAACTAGGTAAAATCCCAGTCTATGAAGGGGGTCCGGTAGCAAAGGACCAGTTTGTCCTGGCAGCCTGGAGATGGCCGTCCGAACACCATTCCTTCGAACTGTACTTCGGCGCGTCAGAGGAAAAAATGGAGGAGTTGATCGAACGGTATGATGACTTGGAGACGCGCTGCTTCATGGGTCATTCCGGATGGAGCCCGAGGCAACTGGAGAGGGAAATCGAGCAATTTGCCTGGCTCACCAGCCAAATGAGGTTCGACCTGTTGCGGGAACATGACGGGGTGGATCTGTGGAAAAACCTGACCCTGGAGATCAACCCGGACCTGAGGATCGAAGTGGATTCACCGGACGACCCCACGTTGAATTAGCGGAGCAAGGGCGGGAAAGATCTTGTTTTTACGGGAAAACCGTTGACAAGGGGGGCAGATTTTAAATCTTACCGCACCTCACATGAAAGTCGTATCCTCCATCAAAACGTTGAAACATCGTCATGCCGACTGCAAGGTCGTACGCCGTCGTGGCCGCATCTACGTGATCAATAAGACAAATCCCCGCTTCAAGGCCCGACAAGGCTAAGGAGACTCAACCCTCTAACGAATCCGCATGAAAAAGGAAATTCATCCTACACTGAACAGGGTCTGCTTCGAGGACGTCTCTACCAAGAAGCAATTCCTCACATGGTCGACCATGAGCTCAAATAAGAAAGCGACCATAGACGGGGAGGAATTTTTTGTCATTCCTCGTGACATCACGATGGATTCCCATCCGGCCTATACCGGGGAGAAGCGCTTCGTCGATACAGCCGGCCGCGTGGACAAGTTCAACAAGAAATTCGGCCGCCGGGGCAAGTAAACGTCATAGCCCGGACGCCCCATACCAAAGGCTCTGCATTGCAGAGCCTTAATATTTTAGGGGTTCAAGAATTGCGGATCTTTTCTTTGGCCGCCTCCTTGTCTTCCTCGATGACGTCCAATTCACTCCGGAGTTGCTTCTGAAGCAGGACGACTTCCTCGTACTTCCCGGTCACCTCGGCCTCGGCGATTTGTTTTTTCAGGAAGATCTGCCGCTCGGCAGCCTTGGCTGTGTACTTTTGATCGATATCAGAAATCTCGGCCTTTTGGGCGTCAGTCAGAACTTTTCTGTCAGTGGAGTCATTAGAACGTAGGCGTTCCATTGCGAGTTCGTAGGAGCTTTTCATATCGAGTGGATTGTCACTGTTGGGCCGGAACTATGGCCAAGGCGGTAACGATTGCACAGGCGGCAGGGGGAATCCAGAAAAAATGGGCACCTAACTTGGGGCGGAACTTCTGGAGCAGGACTAACCCGGCCAAAAGCAGGACAACAATCCCCGGGGCGACGGCTTCATGCCGGAACCCAGTCTCGTAGTAGTACCCAGGCATGGAAACTGCCGCATTGACAAGCAAGATCATCAAACTCACCAACTGGCCCGAGACGACATTCAGAAGGACAACCACAGGCCCGACATGCAGGATCCCAAAGAACAAAGCCGCCGCCCCGAGGACAATCGCTACCGAGGCGACAAAAGCGGTCAGTATATTCAGCAAGATCCCCCCGACCACCAGGAGCCCGAAATGGCCGACCATCAAGGGTGTGCTGGCCAACATCGCGGCAAAGCAGATCCCGAACACCCCCGACATGTGTTCTTTTAGTTTCACCCTCAACTTTTGCCCCACCGTCATCGACTCGGCGGGGATGAATTTGAGTTCGGAGGACAACTTGGCCTGGATCGCCTCCCCCAAGGGAATCCCGTACAGGATGATGACCCAGACCACAGCGTAGGAGAGCTGGAATCCCAATTGGGTAAGGTCAAGGGGGTTTATAGCCAGGACCAGGACCGCCGAGGCGACCAAAGCGGCAAAGGGCATCCCCTTCCTCATCACGAGCGAGCCGCCCCAAAAGATTGCCGCCATTATAAATGCACGGATGGCGGAAGGTTGGCCGCCGGTCACTTGGACATAGAGCCACAACACGATGATCCCAAAAATAGTCTGCCCCCAATGGGGAATTGGCAGAAAGCGAAGGAGAAAGGCCAGGGAAATGGCGATCATGCCCACATGGAGGCCACTTACTGCAAACAAGTGCATGGTACCGCTCCTCTTGAACGCTTCTTTCAAGTCATATCCCAAGGCCTCTTTGTCCCCCAGCATCATGGCGACCCTGGCATCAGCCTGGACAGAATCCCCGCCAGGACCGGTGCGGAGGATTTCCTGGGCGCGCAAATTGGCCTGGCAACAGAATTTCTGGAAAGGCGGGGTATCCGAACCGACCTTTTCGATAAGCGCCCGGCGGATTTCAAAAAACACCCCCTGTTTTTGCAGGTATGTGCCAAAGCCGTCCAATTCACCGTCACTCCAACCAAGGGGGTAGACGATCCCTTTAATTGTGACCTTTTCTCCCCTGACAAGAGGATCCTCCAAGCCCTTCCGGTAAGCAAGGATGTACACATCCTGCCCCAACAGGTATTCCATCTCCAACGGTGCCGTGGCTACCCGGCCTACCCCGGATACGCGTTCGAATTTGTCGGTTTGACGGTAAATCCGTTTGATTTCCAATTCCAAGGCCACTGCCCTGGGCGGAAGACCCAGGACGTCCATGGGCAAGGCATCGGATTCCTTCGTTTCCATCCAACCCCATGAGAGGAAATATGCGGCCACGATGCCGGCTGTTTTACCTGATGGTGAGGACAAGACCCTGGCCAAAAGAGCCACCACCAGCGCGCCGCCCCCAAGCAACCAGCACCAGATGGGGCTAACCGTGGACATCAACCCAGTAAGGCAACCCGACAACTGTGGAACCAATACCCACAACAAAGGTGCCCTGGGTATCTCCATGGGCGTTTGGGTTTCCTGGGTAAGTTGCCTCACAATCCTCGTAACATTGCTAAGAAAGGCCGGCCGATCAAGGTTGTCCGGCTAGGTGGCCTTCATGTTTCGAGGGTGGAAGGAAGTGTGTTCCTCGACTAGTCGCCCTTGCTCCACGGAAGCATAAATCTGGGTAGTGGAGATGTCCGCATGCCCGAGCATTTCCTGGATCGCCCGCAAGTCCGCCCCCCCCGCTAGCAAGTGTGTTGCGAAACAATGTCGCAGCATGTGGGGTTTGACGGGCTTTGGGATGCCTGAAGCGCGCGCGTAATCTTTTATTAACACCCAAAACATCTTCCGCGAGATGGCCTTACCCCGGTTGCTGAGGAAAAGTGCGCTGCCCGAATGGCTTTTTACGAATGCCGGCCGCCCGGCTTCGACATATTCGCTGATTGCCTCCATTGCCTTCTCCCCTACCGGAACGACCCGTTCCTTCGCACCTTTCCCCCAGACACGAAGGTAGCCGTTGTCGAGGTCGACCGCCTGGATGTCGAGGTTACAGAGTTCGGAAACCCGGAGGCCGCTGCTGTAACAAAGTTCCAGCAGGGCACGGTCGCGGAGCCCCTTTGGCTCGTCCGTATTGGGTGATGAAAGGAGCCTCTCGATTTCCTCGACGGTCAATGTCCCCGGCAAGGGACGCCGCATCCTAGGGCGGCTCACCAATTCCATGAAATCAGCATCCCATCCTGCTTCATTTTGCAAATACCGGGTAAACGACCGCAAGGCCGACAGCCTTCTGGCCAGGCTCGAAACGGCAAACCCATCCTTGCAAAGTCCGGCGGTCCAACCAGAGATATGCACCGCTTGGACTTCCCCCCAGCCCCGAACCTTTTGGTGGGAAAGGAAGGCGGCACAGTGCGCCAAGTCCGATTCGTAACTTTGGACGGTGTTTAACGAAAGCCCCTTTTCCAGCTCCAGCCAGGCAAGGAAACCCTGCACCTCCTCACTGAAGGCATCAGGCAAGGTAGCCATTGCAAGAAGATCAGGCGGGGTTTGCAGCCATCCACTCACCTGAAAAGGTAGCCGGGACAGCGTCGAACCCGCCATTGGAAAAGAAACAAACCAGGGTCGGTTGGTCCAGGGGATCCGTGCCGAACTTGTTCCGTAGGTGGTCGAGTAAATCGACATTCTTCTGGAACGCGGCGGCATCACGCCCCATGTCGCCGAGGGTTTTCACCATGGCCTCGGTATCCAGCCGTTTGTCCGGTTCTATCTTCTCCGCCCTGTGGATGGCGCCAAGGTACACGGAATCCGCCTTGGACAGGGACTGGGTGAACTCGGTTTGGAAAATGTTCGTCGTGGCGGTGTTGCTACGAGGCTCGAAACAAGCGACGAGATGCTTTTCAGGGAAACGGTTACGGAAAGATTCCAACGTCCCGGAAATAGCGGTGGGATGGTGGGCAAAGTCCTCGATGATCCTCAGGTTCCCTGCATCGGCCAGGACTTCCTGCCTACGTTTTACCCCTCCAAAAGCAGCCAAGGCATCCAACATGGATTGGTCAGGGGCTTCCAGTTTCCGTGCCAGGGTAGTGGCGTATACAGCCATGGCCGCATTCCTGGCATTGTAGAGCCCGCACATTTTCCAGTCGATATGCCCCCAAAGTTTGCCCTGGTGAACCAGGTCGAAGTGGCTGCCTTCCGGATCCTCGGTGAAATCCCGGATCCGAAGGTCGCAGCTTACGCTCAGGCCAACCTTACGGATTTGCGTCCAGGGAACGGGCAGGAGGCTCATGAGATTTTCGTCGTCCCCATTCATCAGAACCGTGCCGTTCCGGGGAACAGTCCGTAATAAATGCGTGAAAGACCGCTTAATGTCCTGCAGATCGCGGAAAATATCCCCGTGGTCGAACTCCAGGTTGTTCAGTACCAGGACATGCGGCAAGTAGTGGATGAATTTGCTGCGTTTGTCGAAGAAAGCCGAATCATACTCGTCCCCTTCGATGACAAAAGGCTCGGACTCACTACCCAGATGCGCCCCGCCGGGCAAGGACAAAGGGACCCCGCCAATCAACCAACCCGCGTCATGGCCACCGGTACGAAGTAAAGTCGCCACCAAAGTCGTCGTTGTGGTCTTCCCATGGGTTCCGGCCACCCCGACGACTCTCCGCTTTTTCATGACCCTCTCCGCAATGAGCCTTGGGAGGGAGACAAACGGGTGCTCCCGAGTGTCCAGGAGCCACTCCATTTCCGGGTTTCCGCGCGAAATCGCGTTCCCGACAACAACCACATCCGGGCGTGCAGTGGTCAGGTTTTCTTCACTGAATCCCTCCAGCAACCGGATGCCCGCGTTTTCCAGGACAGTGGACATAGGGGGATAAACCCCGCTGTCGCTCCCGACCACCTCATGGCCTTGGCTCTTTAGCAGTAAGGCGGCATTACCCATAGCAGTGCCGCAAATCCCCATAAAATAAAACTTCATCGGTTTCCTCATGTTGTCTTAAAATTTACCGGGAAACCCTCTCCACTGAATGAGAAATATCAGCCCGGTGTGCCTAAGCACACTTCGACACACGAATGGAATAAAACGTTCAGGCTTGGAAAAATTTTCCAATCCGTTTACTCCTAATTGCCCATGTCGAAAACCTACAAAACCCTCATCATTGGCTCCGGAGGCCGGGAACATGCCATCTTGCTCGAATGTTTGAAAAGCCCTTTCGCAAGCAAGGTGATCGCAGCCCCTGGAAATGGAGGGATGGAGATGGACGCGCAGTGCTTCCCTGTCGATGTCAGCGACCCGCTGGCTATTGCGAACCTGGCCAAACGGGAGGGCGTGGAATTCGCCATCGTCGGGCCGGAAGTCCCCCTTTGCGCCGGGGCTGTGGACGCATTGGAGGCAGCGGGCATCCTGGCCTTTGGCCCCAACAAAAAAGCAGCGAGGTTCGAGGCGAGTAAAACCTACACCAAGGACTTCCTTGCCAAATACAACATCCCCACCGCCCGCTACGGGAATTTTACGGAAACAGCCCTTGCACTGGCGTTCTTGGAAGGATTTGCCGAAGACAAGCCTGTGGTGATCAAAGCCAGTGGCTTGGCCGCGGGCAAAGGAGTGGTCATCGCGCAAAACCGGGAGGAGGCGGTGGCCTCGGTCAAGGGGATGTTGGAGGAAAAACAGTTCGGGGAAAGCGGGGAGTCTATTGTGATTGAGGAGTACCTTACCGGCCGGGAAACCTCCCTCCACCTACTTGTATCCGGGCAACAATTTGTAACCCTCCCCACGAGCCGGGACCACAAAAAGGTCGGTGACGGCGACACCGGCCCGAACACCGGGGGCATGGGTGTGATCGCCCCGGACCCGACCATACCTGACGATATCTTGCAAGGCATCCTCCAGAACATTGCCAAACCCACCTTGTCAGGGATCGAAGCGGAAGGGATCGACTACCGGGGCATCCTGTACATTGGCCTGATGCTGACCGAAGACGGCCCGAAAGTCCTGGAGTTCAACGTCCGCCTGGGTGACCCGGAAACCCAGCTCATCCTGCCCTTATTTCAAGAAGACACGATGGAAACTTTCCTGGCGGCCGCCAAAGGGGAAAAACTCCCGGCTTCCCTTACCCCGACCGGCGAGTCCGCAATCACTGTAGTCCTCGCTGCGGAAGGCTATCCTGGCAACTATCCTAAAGGCCTCCCCATCCAACTTCCCCAGGATTACCCTGAAGACACATACTTGGTCCACGCAGGCACATCGACGAAGGACAACAGGCTCGTAACCTCCGGTGGCCGGGTCCTGAACATAATCGCTATTGCAGAAGACGCCGAAACCGCGTACAAAAATGCTTACAAAGCCTGCGGGCATCCCTTTTTCGACAACCAATATTACCGAAAGGACATCGGGAAAACCGTCCCGACCAACTAAACCGAGCAAATGGCATCTTCAAAACCGAACAAAATCACAGTCGTCTGCACGGCTAACATCTGCAGGAGCCCGCTAGGCGAAATGCTCTTGGCAGAAGCCTTAAAAAAAGAAAAAGGGTCACTACACCAACTCCAGGTCGTCTCGGCCGGGGTGGCTGCGAGGGACGGGGCACCCGCATCCATGCTTTCAGTGGAGGTCTTGGCGAAAGAAGGGATCGATCTTTCCGGGCATCAGAGCCAAGCACTCACTCAAGAACTCGTGGACGATTCCCTCCTAATCCTCGGTATGACCACCGACCATGTGAACATCATTGAAGCACTCTTTGAAGTCAGGGAAAACCAAGTCCAGCTCTACCGTGGTTTCCTTGGCCCCAATAAACACGACCAGATTCCGGATCCCTTCGGCGGGGACCACCTGCTCTACCTAAAGACCCTCGACTCCATCAAGGAAGCCACACCGTCCATTATACAGCACCTACAAAAAATTTCCTGATTCCTGGACTCCCGCAAAAAGGGCCAAGAACCAAGAACTAAGAACCAAGAACCCACCTGAATGTCATACATCTCCAAAGAGTCCCTCGCGACCCTGGATCCGGAAATCGCCCGGGCCATCGCACAAGAAACCCAGCGCCAGCAACAACATATCGAGCTGATCGCCTCGGAAAACTTCGCCCATCCCGCCGTGATGGAAGCCAATGGCTGCGTCATGACGAACAAGTATGCGGAAGGCTATCCGGCCAAACGTTACTACGGCGGGTGCGACCATGTGGATATAGCCGAGAACCTGGCCATTGAACGCGCAAAAGCGCTCTTCGGCGCGGACCATGCCAATGTCCAACCCCACTCAGGGAGCCAGGCCAACGAAGCTTGTTACGCCTCCGTCCTAAATCCTGGGGACAAAATCCTAACAATGACGCTTTCCGATGGGGGCCACCTTACCCATGGGCACCCAGCCAATTTCAGCGGCAAACTTTACGATGTCGTAAATTATGGAGTGGATCCGGAAACCGGCCTTATCGACTACGATGACCTCGCTGCTAAAGCAGCTTCCGAGAAGCCCAAACTCATCACCACGGGAGCCTCCGCTTATCCCCGTATCATTGATTTCGAGCGCATGGGGCAAATCGCAAAGGAAAACGGCTCGCTCCTGCTTGCGGATATCGCCCACATCGCAGGCTTGGTCGCGGCAGGACTCCACCCCTCCCCAGTCCCCCATGCCGACTTTGTCACCACAACAACCCACAAGACCCTACGCGGACCTCGGGGGGGCCTGATCCTTTGCCGGGAAGAGTTCGCCAAAGGTGTGAACTCCGCCGTCTTCCCCGGCGCCCAAGGGGGTCCACTCATGCACGTCATCGCGGGCAAGGCCGTATGCTTCCGTGAAGCCGCCAAGCCGGAGTTTAAGGAGTACGGGAAACAAATCCTGCTCAACACCCAAGCACTTGCCAAAGTTTTCCTCCAACGCGGCCTGAAGCTCACCAGCGGAGGATCGGATAACCACCTCGTCCTCATAGACCTCCGCCCCAGCCACCCGGGCCTGACCGGCAAACAAGCCCAGTTCGCCCTGGAAGAAGCCAATATAACGACCAACCGCAACACCGTGCCAGGGGAAACCCGCAGCCCCTTCCAAACCAGCGGTCTGCGCATCGGGTCCCCGGCCGTGACCACCCGTGGGATGAAAGAGGCCGAGATGGGAACCATCGCCAATACGATCTGTGACATCCTTGACGCACCTGAAGACAAGGCCGTCATCGCAAAGGGCAAAGCCGACATGGTAGCCCTTTGCCAGAAATATCCCCTGCCCTACTGAAAGTCGGTCTTGACGCACTGGTGACCCTAATTAGCGTCAATTCCTGACATTCCCACCCCCACCGACACCAACTGAAACACAAAGTTTAGCAATATGAAAAAAACTCCCACAAAACAGTCCGGGTTCACATTGATCGAACTCCTTACCGTTATCGTTATTATCGGGGTTCTGAGTACCCTGGTTTTCACTGGAACAAAGGGGCTGATCATGTCCGCACAGAAGAGCAAAGCTGCCTCGGACATGAGCAACATCTGGAAATCCTACATGGTTTATGAGAATGATAACGGATCCATCGACGAAACCCTCGACGGGGAAAAGATGGTGGATACGGACGGAGACACCCCCTCCGCCGGTTCCGGCACCAACCACGAATGGTTCGCTGTCCTGGCTTCCAGCATCAAGGACTTCAACAATCCTGAAAAATTCATTTTATCCAGCGACAAATACGCAAAGAAAAAGAACAAAGGGAAAGAGATCGAATTCGTGTTGGATCCAGATGAAGAAGATGATCCAAAAATCGATCAAGTTTTCAAGGAGGCACAGTTGAGCTATAACGTAGTCGCCGGTATCGACTTGGATGAAATGTCCAACGTTCCCGAAGGAAAGATCCCTTTCATTTACACTCCTGGGCTAAATGACGAAGGCAAGTGGACGAAAAACGGGGTATTTGGTACCAGTGGTGGTATCATTTGCTTCATGGACGGGCAGTCCAAGAGATTGAAAAACCTCAAAGAAGCGAAATTGAAAAAGTGGGATGACCCCAAGGAAGATGCCGACAACCTGAAGGACTCCGTTTTCGGGATTGCCTTCGGGCACGGCGGACCGGATGAATTCTCCGGAGAGCGGGGCGAATAAACCATCACCCAATATTTTACAAAGGAAGCCAGGTTGTTCCGATTACCTGGCTTTCTTTTTTACCATGACGGACAGGACAATGGATGAGCAAAAGAAAGCGCAAGGGCAAGTACGCCCGTAAGCCGCAATTCAAAAAAGCCGGGCACGACAGGACACAAAGCAAGACCCTTCACGGGAAGCTCCTAGTCCATCGGAACGGGAAGGCCACCTTCGTCACCAAACAAGGGGACAATGAGGTGGCATACCGCATCCACGAGCGGGACACCGGGACAGCCATGCACATGGACAAAGTGGAGGTGACTGCGACCACGAGGCAGCCCTCCCCAAAGAAGGGCTATCCCAGGAGAAACAATGACGGGGAGCCCAGGGTCAAAATAAAAGTCCAGAAAGTTCTGGAACGGGCACGCGACCGACTAGCCGGGACTGTGTATTTTGACGGAAGCCGTTTCTTTGTCGTGCCGGACAATCCCCGCATCCCGTTGAACATCAATGTGGACAAAGAGCAGTTCAAATTGATCAGCCCGACCCCGAAAATCCAAGACAAGGTCTTGCTCTCTCTAGACGAATGGAAGGATCCATCCCGGAACCCGTCAGGAAAGGTCATCGAAGTCCTCGGAAAATCCCATACCCCCATGGCCGAATACAAGGCGATCCTCCGGGAGTACAACCTGGAGCCGGAATTCCCCGAGGCCGTTATGAAACAAACCCAGGATACACCGGACAAAGTCAGCAAGGACGAATTGGCGAATCGTGTCGATGTTAGGAATCTCTTAACGCTGACTATCGACCCGGTGGACGCCAAGGACTTTGACGATGCCCTTAGTGTTGAGCACCTGGGAGAAGGGAAAGTCCGCATCGGTGTCCACATCGCGGACGTTTCGCATTATGTCCAGGCTGGGACTCCATTGGACGCAGAAGCCCATCACAGGGGCAACTCGACCTACTTGGTAGGCACTGTCATCCCGATGCTCCCCCATCCACTATCCAGTGGCATCTGCAGCCTGGTCGAGGGGGAAGACCGCCTGGTCAAAACCGTTTACCTAACTTTTGAGGGTGCTCAACTGACCGCTACAAAGATCGAAAATTCGGTCATCTGCAGCAACAAACGCCTCAGCTATCCCCAAGCACTGGCTTTACTGAAAAATGGGGATCCGGAGTACATCCGTGGCATCCCTTCCCCGCCAGCACACCAGACCGGCTTTCCAGGCCGCCCACTTTCAGGGTTATCAGACAAAGAAATCCAAGAACTGCACGAAGCGGTCAACCTGCTCTGGGACATCGCCTCAAAGCTCAGGGACTCCAGGATGAAGGCGGGAAGTTTGGACCTGGATATGCCGGAAACCAAAATTTACGTGGACGAGGAAGGCTGGGCGGACCGGATTGAGAAGATTGAGCACGATGAGAGCCACCAATTGATCGAGGAATTCATGCTCTTGGCCAACGAGCAAATTGCCAAGTACCTTAGGATGAAGAACATCCCTGGGATTTTCCGTGTCCACGATGACCCGGATCCGGAGAAGTTGAATGACTTGCGTGGGACACTGAAGGATTGGGACATCGATGTTGGCGATTTGTCCAACAAAGCGGAAATGGCCAAAGCCCTAGAAGAAATAAGAAAACACCCTCAAGCCCACATGCTGAGGGTGGAGGTTCTCCGAAGCCTCCCAAAGGCGGTTTATCGGGCAACCCCGGATGGTCATTACGGGCTAAGCAAAGCCGATTATCTCCACTTTACTTCTCCCATCCGCAGGTACGCGGATTTGGTCGTCCACAGGGTAATTGGAAACCACATCGAATACCGCGAGGGAAGGACAAACAAAGCAGAACCAGCCAATCTCCGGAAAGGAAGCCTGGAATCAACCGCCCATCACCTAAGTTTGACTGAACGCAATAGCACGGACGCCGAACGTGAATCCCAAACGATCAAATTGTTGGAGTATTTCGAGAAGGAATTGGAGAAAGAACCAAAGACCGATTTTGAGGCTGTCATTATGGACATTGCACGATACGGGACATTTGTTGAACTGACCCACTCTGGAGCCTATGGCATGCTATTGGGGCTGAGGGGTCATACGGGTAGGGTATGGGGAAATGGCAAAGGGAAACCGACCACCCACAATGCGGGTCAAGAACTGGAAGTCGGATACAAGATCCAAGTACAGGTCGAATCTGTTGACAGATTCCTCCGGCAACTCAATTTCACACCATCGAAATGAAACATTACAACTACTTAGATCGACTGAACGCCATCTGGTCTGCCTGTGTTAACCGTTACAAAGAAGGCCGCCATTCCGTAGATGACATCTTAGAACATGGCGAATTGCAGTTCATTGCATCCATAGGACTAAAACCGATAGATATTTTCGATTACGTAGAAGATTACGCCGTGGAAATGGAGCCAGGCTACGCAACCTTTGCTGCGATTTGCTCGGTGAGGCGCCAGTATTTCCTGGAGGTTCAGCAGGGAATCCCCTCTGAAGCCATTGTAAAGCCTGAGTCACTACCAGCCAAAACCGATGCACTTGATGGAGTTGTCTGGCTTTCGAGGATCATCCCCAAAGCTATCGGAAAACTCAAAGGGGAGTTAGATCCCGATATCATGTAT
>JAYPDO010000006.1:5059-55532 GCA_038125285.1 Opitutia bacterium | reverse complement strand
CCCCGTTCGGGAATACTCCTGTCATCCAAAGAGGCCATGCAGCTATGGCCTGGCTGGAAGAAGACGGGGTTCCCATCCACAGCACCCGGTTCGATGCGTACTATGGCTTGAGCCACAAATTCACTACCCCTTCCTGGTTCTCATTCTCTCCTTTAGCAGGCGTCCGGGTAACCAAATATCTAGACAACAACCAATACCCTGAAAGTTTCACTAGGACAATAGGTGAACTAGGCGTCGACGCAGGTGTTTTCTCCCACGGAGATTGGGCTGTGGACAACTCGGTTTGGAAGATTGAAGGCCTACGCCATATCATCAAGGCCGTCGCTCAATATAGGTATATACCCGAATCTGAAAAAGGCTCAGGAAAGTATGCCGCAATGGAGCGTTCCCTCTTGCAACACAATATGCCACTACTTGGGTTAGGGATGCTGCCATACATCGACGAGCTTGGGGACCAACACCTGGTAAGGTTGGGCCTGGAAAACCGTTTCGATACAAAGTCATCTGGATATGGATCACGGAAATTGGCCCAGTTCAACCTTTACCAGGACATATTCCCGGACAGGCCGGACAACCAACTGGAAGCCCTGTACGTGAATTTCCTAGTCAGCCCGGCGCACTGGATTGACCTCGCTTTGACAGGAAAACTACCCTCGGAATCAGGTAAACTGAGCAGGTTGGGAACCGGGATCATCCTCCGGGATGGGGACAAGGCAGATCTCTATTTTGCCAACGAGTACGAAACCGGGGGGAGCCAACAAAATTCGGCCTACCTCTCTTACCAAGCTAACCGCGACAACCTCTTGGCAGTAGGGTTGAGACACGATTCGGATAAGAACAGGTTTATCGAACAAGTATATACATGGAGCCGGAGCGTGGGAAAGAACTGGATCCTGGACAACACCTTGGTATACAGGGAGGGCGACCTCCGCGAGTCTGATTTCACATATAGGGTCGGTCTACGGCTCCGCGGGTACTGAGCCAAGCACAAAGTGTGCGGGAAACGACCAATGTTCCCCATAACAAGTTAGACCCAGGATGCTCCAAGCAGAATGGATTGTGACGGCTGCGAAGTAATTTGGGCTTTACTTTAAAACTTAGGGTCGCAAGGGTGAGGTTCTTTTCCCCGGCTAGCTGGCAAGTACCCCTGCAACTTTCAAATGGATCGCAAGTTTCAACCCCCTCCCCAAAAAGGAAAGAAACATCTTTTGGGCATCGGTTTGGACTGTGGGGACGGGCACAAAAGGATCACTCGGGCTGAAGATTTCTCTATTGTTGGAGGGAGCGCAGAGACGCATGAGGGAATGACCGAGACATTGTGTAAAACCTTTGAGGACTTGAAATCCGCTGGGAAGAACCTCCACTCCGTCGAACCCGAACACTTGAGGGATTTGATCCATAAGAACATCCCCGGTTGAGCAACCAAGATTTGCCTGAGAGGAATCTTTAGCCTTGAGCTTGAAAAAGCCATCACCCCCAGGGACGAAAAAGCTCCCCTCCCCGCCCTCGAAAGCTACTCCGGGCGGAGCGTCCCCCTTTAAGGCAGCTGGGGCTCCTCCTTCCAAAGTCCCCTCAAAGGCACCTCCCGCCAAGTCGTCCGGCCTGCCGTCCAAAGTGCCTTCGAAGTCAATTCTCCCTGTAAAAAAGTCAGTCGGGTTGCCTTCCAAATCCCCATCAGGAGTACCATCCAAGCTCCCGATGAAGAAGTCGGTACCCCTGTCGACTAAAGGGGTGCCATCAAAGTCACTTCCTGCCAAAGACCCTAGTGGATTACCATCCAAGGTTCCAGCCACGTCGGCTTTGCCCTTGGCGAAAAAGTCACTTCCCGCCAAGACAGCAGAACCTGGGGAAAGTCCCGCTCCGGCGGTCTCCAAGACCCCCTCGGGTTTGCCAGCCAAAGCCCCTGGCGCACTTCCCTCCAAGAAGCTGCCGATGAGCAAATCCCCAGGGCCGCCCGCGAAAAAGCGTCCCTCACCAGCACCAGGGGGACCGGTTTCCAAATTGCCGTCAAAAATGCCCCCAGGGAAAACATTGCCAGCCAAAGGAACCTCCCCAGGGTCGGTAGCCAAAGCCCCTATCCCAGCAAAATCCACGCCACCCCCGGCGAAAGAGGCTCCAGCCTCCCCACCATCCAAAGCCCTTTCAAAAGGTTCCCCTGGGATTTCCCTGGAAAAGAATGCTCCCGGGACTCCTCCGTCCAAAGTTCCTGCCAAAAGCCTCCCTCCCTCGAAAACGGGAATTCCTCCTGGCAAGGCCCCATCGAAAGGCTCTCCTGGCTCCCCTCCATCCAAAGTCCCGGCAAAAAGTGGAACGGGTATCCAGATGCCCAAAACCATTGGACAAGGACCTCCTACCGCAAAAGGTGCCCCTCCGTCGAAGGGCGTAAAATCCGCTTCCAAGGTTACCCAGTCCCCGTTTTCCCCGGAAAAGGCCGCAAGTTCAGTAGTCCCAGGAGGAGGCCCCCCCTCCAAAGGCCCTCCCGTCCCTAAGAAAAGCGTCTCGAAATCGGCTCCGCCACCCGTAAAAAAATCCAGAGGGCCGATGGGAGCCGTTATGCTGGTATTAGACCTGTTGGTACTTGGGGCGACCATTACTTTCGCCCTCTTGGCCCACATGGAGATTTCTGTATTTAAATAAACTAAACAAACCTATTGTCGAACCATACTGATCGAACATGCTGAAAGAACTGAACGCCGACTCCTTCAAGGAAACTGTATCCAACTCATCCACCCCCTTGGTCGTGGATTTCTGGGCGCCCTGGTGCGGACCCTGCAAAGCCCTTGGCCCTGTGCTAGAAGAAGTGGCAGGGGAACTTGGGGACAAAGCCCAAATTTGCAAAGTTAACATAGATGACAACCGCGACTTGGCGGTGGAACTCGGTATCCAATCCATCCCGACCCTCTATTTCTTCAAGGGAGGAGAGAAAAAAGCCCACCACGTAGGCCTGATTTCAAAAGGGGAGCTTGTCTCCAAGATCGAGTCGATCTGAAATCGCTCAAGCCGGCCCAACCAAACAGACGGCATGGGCGGCTATCCCCGCCCCTCGGCCTATTTCGCCGATCCCCTCATTGGTCGTGGCCTTGATCCCAATCTCCTGCACTCCAAGGCCAAGGATTCGGGAAAGGCATTGTTTCATCGCGCCCAGGTAGGGGGACACTTTGGGTTCCTCAGCAATCAGGGCGGAATCCACATTGATCGGTTTCCAACCATGGTTGGCAATTTCCGAGACGACCCTGGTCAGGATTTCCAGGGAATCGATCCCTTCGATGGAAGGATCCGTATTAGGGAAAAAATGGCCTATGTCTGGAAGGCCGGCGGCACCTAACAGGGCATCGGCAATTGCATGGGAAAGCACATCGGCATCGGAATGGCCAAGCAGACCCTTGTCATGGGGGATATGGACACCCCCGAGTACAAGCCTCCTGCCTTCGGCAAAACGGTGGATGTCGTATCCTGTACCGATCCTCATTGTATTTGCATCTTTCATCTGGGTCACTTCGAACGGGCAAGGAGGAACTCCAGGAGGGGAAGATCCGCTGGGGTAGTCAGTTTCGGGTTTGGCGCGGGGTTCTCGATCAATTGGACTTTGCGGCCGATATGGGAAAGGGCAGATGTGTCGTCCGTAAGGGGAATGTGGTCGGACATGGCGGTTTCATATGCCTTCAGGATGGTAGGGAAATGGAAAGTTTGGGGGGTTTGGAGAGCCCAGAGGTTTTCGCGGCGGATGGGCTTTAGGGAGGCAGGGATTTCCGGGGTGGCGCGTTTTAAAGTGTCCGCCACCCGGATTGCAGGGCATGCGGCACCATGTTTTTGCGCGGCATGTGCCAAAGAAAGTAAGAGGGGCACAGAGATAAATGGGCGGGCGGAATCGTGGATAAAGACCAAGCCGGGAGGATTTTCACGGAGGGAATCCAAGCCATTGTAAACGGAGTACATCCTCTCCTCCCCACCCTGGACGAATGAGAAGGAGACAGATTTTCTGTTGGCCGGAAGCAATGCGGAAAGCCGTTCCTTATGGCTGTCGTCCCGGTAAACAATGACGATATGCCCGGCCAAGCCTGAACTGAGGAAGGTCTCCAAGGAGTGAAGGAAGAGTGGTTTCCCTTCAAGGGGAAGCAAGGTCTTGTCGTCAGCATGCCCTTGCATCCTCCGGCTCAGGCCGCCGGCAAGTAATATGGCGGCATTAGGAGTCACTTTTGAGGTCGTTTCGGATGGACAGCGCGGCTTGGCGGGGATCATCCGCCTTCAAAATAGGACGTCCGACCACAATGAAGCTGGATCCCAGACGGGACGCTTCGCGGGGGGTCATGATGCGTTTTTGGTCGCCAGACTCCGAGCCAATGGGACGGATGCCCGGAGTGACAAGAAGGAGATCACCGCCAAGGGAATCCCTCAAGGGAAGGATTTCATGGGGGGAACAAACTAGCCCGTCCGCACCCGCTTCGTTGGCAAGTTTACCAAGGGCAAGGACTTGGTCAGGGATCGGGGCAGGCATGCCGATTTGCCTGATTTGGTCTTGGTTGAAAGAGGTCAGGATGGTTACTGCAATAAGCTTTGCACTGGATCTGGATTCATCTCGGGCTTGCTTTGCCGAGGCAACCATCTCTGCACCACCGGAAGCATGGAGGGTAAGCATCTCCACCGGACAACCCGCAAGGCTCCGGATGGCACTGGCAACAGTGTTGGGAATGTCATGGAGCTTCAGATCAAGGAAAATGCGGTAGCCCTTGGCGGCAATCTCATCGACAAGGCCGGGGCCGTACTTGGTAAACATCTGGAGGCCGACCTTTACCCATTCCAAAGAATCGCCAAGACGGTTCAACAGGGCTAGGGCCTGGGCTTTTTCCTCCATATCGAGGGCAAGGATGAGTTCGCAAGTTTGGGTTTTCATTTTTGGCGGTTGTGCCAATGTGTGCGGGCAAGCCATGAAGTTGCAATTGTTTTCCCCTGCAAAGATCAATGTATTCCTCTCCGTCCTCGGTTCCCGTGAGGATGGTTTCCATAACTTGCTGTCCGCCACTTGTCCCCTGGATTTCGGGGACAGGCTGGAATTGGAGCTACTGGAGGAAAAGGGGCAGGACGAATTGGCCTGCGAACAGGACAATGTCCCTACTGACCACACAAACCTCTGCTTGCGAGCCGTGCAACTGTTCAGGGAGGCCTTCCCGTTCGCCCAGCGCGTGCGCGTGAGACTTTGTAAAGGGATCCCAATGGGCGGAGGGATGGGTGGCGGGAGCGGGAACGGAGCCGCAGTCCTTTGGGGCTTGGACAAATTGTTAGGGAACCCTTTGGGAAAGGGACGCTTGATGGATTTGGCCGCTACGCTAGGTTCTGATTGCCCGTTGTTCCTGGAAGGAGGGGCAACCGTAATCCGTGGACGCGGGGAAATAGTATGCCCCCTGCCGGAGAAAGCATGCAGTAAACTTGCAGGAAGGGAAGTGTTCCTCCTTTTGCCCGGCATCCCTGTCCCTACCGCCTGGGCCTACGGGAGGTTCAGGAAAATCGGCAAGGAAGCCTATGATAACCAGGTCGCAATGGAGTCGAGGCTGGAGGAGTTTACAGCAGGGGACGGCCAATTAGAGGGGATCCTATACAATAATTTCGAGCAAGTGGTGTTTGGAAAATACATAGCACTAAGGGTCTTCAAGGAAAAGGTCGCGGGGATGTGCAGAGGCGCGACCCTGCTTTCCGGTAGTGGGTCGACCCTCTTCGTGATGTCCCCCGACCAGGGGTTCGACGAAGGCACGGAAGCTGTCCTTACCAAGGCTGGCAGGGACGCGTTCGGCAAGGATTTTGGGCTTGTCAAGGCCAAGGCTGCCCCATTTAAAGCCGCCGAACTATTTTCTCCCGCCCAGGCACTTGATTTGGGAACGTAAGGACGGGAATGCATGCCGGGGTTTACTTTCAATCCATGAGTACATCTGACGAGAAGACACAGGAAATGATCCTGCACGGCATCCAGGTATCCCCTGGGGTGGCGCATGGCCCTGCGTTCGTCATGACCCCGATGGAGCTGGAAGTCCCCGACTACAAAGTTACGGACGACCAAGTGGATTACGAGGTGTACCGTTTCGAACAAGCATTGATGCTGACCCGCCAACAAATCACCCAACTCCAGGAAGAGGTGCGGATGAAATTAAGCGAGGAAGAGGCATTGATTTTCGACGCCCACTTGCTCGTCCTGGAGGACAAGGCTTTGATTGGGGAGACCTTGTCCCTTCTCAAGCAGAAGCACTTCAACGTCGAGAGCTGCTTCCAAAAAGTCGCCCAGAAATACATCGATTTCTTTTCCAACCTGGAGGACCCTTACCTTAAAGAGCGGGTCTCGGACATAAGGGACGTAACCCGGAGGATCCTTCGGAACATGTCCGGCGTAAATGATTCAAGTTTTGAGAACTTGAAAGTGCCGTCCGTGCTGGTGGCGGCGGATATTACCCCTTCTGACGCCGCCCAAATTAACCTGGACTTGGTCAAGGCCATTGTCCTGGAGCACGGCGGGACGACAGGCCATGCAGTCATCGTGGCTAGGTCTATGGGAATCCCGGCCATCGTCGATGTCACTCGGGCGACCCAAAGAATCCATCCCGGGGAGACCGTCCTGGTCGACGGGTACTCAGGCACCATGGTCCTGCACCCAAGCAAGGACACCCTCTTCCAATACGACCAGATCCAACTGCATAAGGACAGCATCCGCCAGATGTTCCTCGCGGACTCGGATGGGAACAACGTAACCCTCGACGGGGTACCTTTCATATTGCAAGCGAACATAGAGAATTCAGACGACCTGGGAAGGGTCAGGGAAGCCTCTGCAGAAGGAATCGGCTTGTTCCGAAGCGAGGCGCTCTACTTGCGCTCGGACGATATGCCCAACGAGGAGGAACAGTTTGCGGAGTACAAGGCGGTGCTAGAAGGGATGGATGGCAAGGAAGTGACCATCCGCACCTTGGATTTGGGAGGGGACAAGGTTTTCCCCAAAGCCATGCGCCAGAAGCAAACGCATGAAGACAATCCTTTCATGGGGTTCAGGGCGATCCGTTTTTGCCTGAAGCACAAGGACATTTTCAAAGTCCAGTTGAGGGCTCTCCTCAGAGCGTCGGCATACGGTAACCTGAAAATCCTCTACCCGATGATCAGCGGGGTATCGGAACTCCGACAAGCCAATGAGGTGTTGGAGGAAGTCAAAGCCGAGCTTGCCCAAAATGGCATCCCTTTCGACCCGAAGGTCCGCACCGGTGCCATGATCGAAATCCCTAGTGCGGCCTATGTTGCCAGGGACCTGGGGAAATATTGTGATTTTTTCTCGATCGGCACGAACGACCTTACCCAATACCTGATGGCCGTCGACCGGGTAAACGAGGAAGTCGCACACCTCTACCGCTCTTCCCACCCATCAGTCATGCGCACCATCAAACAAATCGTTGTCGCCGCGAAGGAGGCAGGGGTAACGGTAAGCCTTTGCGGTGAAATGGCCGGAAGCCCGACCTATGCGGCGTTGCTCCTGGGTATGGGACTAAGGGAATTGAGCATCTCCTCCTTCAACCTGCCAGAAATTCGTTATATCCTCCGGAGGCTGGAAACCTCTGAAATGGAGACCCTTGCCAACGCTGCACTTGAATGCCCGGAAACCGTCGAAGTGGACTCAATCCTGGATACTTTCAAACGGGACGCAATTGACCCTATCCTGGATGTCGCCATCAACGGGATCGGCGCCTGACGGCGAATCGGGTAAAACGGGATTCCCGGTTACTTCTTTTTCCCTTCGGGCTGAGGCGGGACGAAGAAGGGTGGTTCGGTCAACCCTTTTTCGACCCGAATTTCCAAGGGCTGGAGGTTCCAGATATCGTTGGCATATTCGGCGATGGTCCTGTCCGAAGAGAATTTCCCGACCCGTGCAGTATTGAGGATGGCCATCTCCGCCCACTTTTTCTTGTCCCGATAGGCTTGGTCGACCCGATCCTGGGCATCAAGGTAACTGACAAAGTCGGCCAGGACGAGGTAAGGGTCGCCCCATTCCGTAAGGGAACGGACAAGCGGCAGGAGGGCGTCCTGGTCGCCATTGGAAAAGTAACCTGACCGAAGCCAGCCAATGATGGCGGCCAACTCTTCGTTATCCCGGAGGATATCGTCTGGATTATAACCCTTATTGCGGAGTTCCTCCACTTCTTCGACTTTGAGGCCGAAGATGAAGATGTTATCGTCGCCAACTTCTTCCAGGATTTCGACATTCGCACCGTCCAGGGTACCGATGGTGAGTGCGCCGTTGAGGGCGAACTTCATGTTCCCCGTCCCGGAGGCTTCCTTTCCGGCGGTTGAGATTTGCTCGGAAAGGTCGGCGGCAGGGATAATGACTTCCGCCAAGGAAACGTTGTAGTTGGGAAGGTAGGCAACCTTGAGTTTGTCGCCGACACGCGGGTCATTGTTAATTTTTTCGGCGGCTAGGTTGATAGCGAGGATGATGTTCTTTGCCAGTTCATAGCCGGGAGCGGCCTTCGCGCCAAAAACGAATACCCGCGGCTGGATATCCAAGGCGGGGTTGTGGAGCAAGCGCCGGTACAGGGTCAGGATGTGAAGTAGGTTGAGGTGTTGGCGCTTGTACTCGTGAAGGCGCTTGATCTGGACATCGTAGATCGCATCTGTGGAAGGACGGAAGCCGAGCTTTTCCTCAATGGTATCGGCCAGCTTTTCCTTGTTCCGCTTCTTGATGCCCATGAATTCCTGCTGGAATTTTGCATCTTTGGCTTTCTTGGAGAGCTCCTGGAGTCGGTCGAGGTTGCGCTGCCACCCGCCGCCAATGGTCATGGTGATGAGGTTTGCAAGCTCGTGGTTACAGGCCAGGAGCCAACGGCGGGGGGTGATGCCATTGGTCTTGTTCTGGATTTTGTCTGGGTACAGGTTGTCAAAATCGTGGAAAAGGTGCTGCTTTAGGAGCTTGGTATGGAGGGCGGCCACGCCATTGACGGTATGGCTCGCAATGACGCTGAGGTAGGCCATCCGGAGCATTTGGGGCTGGCTTTCCTCTACAATGGAGAGCTCCCGCTTTTTTTGGGCGTCCCCGGGCCACTTGGCTTCGACTTCAGAATCAAGGAACCATTTGTTGATACGGAATGCGATCTCAAGGTGCCGGGGAAGGACTTTCCGGAAAAGGGGCACGCTCCACTTTTCCAGTGCCTCGGGAAGAAGGGTGTGGTTTGTGTAAGAGAAAGTTTTCTTACAAATGCCCCATGCATGGTCCCATTCCAGACCATGGTCGTCAGTCAGCAGCCGCATCAGCTCTAGGATGGCGACAGCCGGATGGGTGTCGTTGAGCTGGATGGCAGCCTTTTCAGGCAATTGGTTCCAATCTTCATTCTGCGCGCGGAACCTTCGGAGGATGTCCTTGAGGGAACACGTAACAAAGAAATACTGCTGCACAAGCCGGAGTTCCTTGCCGGACTCTGTCTGGTCATTGGGGTAGAGGACTTTGGAAATGGATTCGCCGATGGCCTTTTCCCTCACAGCCTCTACATAGCCCCCTTGGTTGAAAACTTTGAGGTCAAAATCATGGGAGGCCCGGGATTCCCAAAGGCGGAGGAAATTAACGGTATCCGTACCATACCCCGGGATAGGAAGGTCATGGGGTAGTCCAAGGATGACTTGGGAGGGTTTCCATACCCGTGTGCAGATCCCCTCATCATTATACAGGTCAACGACTTGGCCGTAGAGGGGGACTTCTTGTGTATACTCCGCATGGATAATTTCCCAAGGGGAGCCGTGCTCAAGGTTCCAATTGTCAGGCTGCTCGACCTGACGGCCATTTTCAAAGGATTGGCGGAAAAGACCAAATTCATAAAAGATACCGTATCCAACCGCCGGAAGATCCATAGTGGCCAAGGAATCGACAAAGCAGGCAGCCAGTCTTCCCAATCCGCCGTTGCCCAAACCCATTTCAGGTTCTTCCACGACTAGGGAGCAACGGTCCAGGCCAAGTTGCTCCAATGCCTCGTCAAGCTCACCTTCTAACCCAGAGTTATATACAAAATTATTAAAGAGCCGCCCCATCAAGTACTCCAAGCTGAGGTAATACATCCGGCGAGTATTGTGGCGGTTATGGACATGCTGGGTGTTCATGAACCGGCTCAGAACCCGGTCCCGGATGGCATGGCTGACGGCGATCCACCAGTCGTGCTTAGTCGCGCTGGTAACATCGCGGGCAAGTGTCAGGTGCAAATGCCTGAGGATCGATTCCTTGAGGGTTTCCTTGATTTTGATCATTGTCTCGTGGGTGGGGAACGGAATATAGGGAGATCAAGAAATGGCGCGGCCAAATTTTTTTTCAAGTTCCTGTGTGGTCAGTTCAAAAAAAGTTACGTTGCCGCTTGGGGAAGTGTGTGGATGTCGGCATGAGAGGAGTTTTGCGGGAAGGGCGGAAAGTTCGGCAGGGTTCGCGTTGGCACCGGTAGCCGTGGTATGCTTGGCTGCAAGTTTGGCAAAGGTTTCGCGCTGGAGTCCAGGCTTGTGGTGGAGCTGGCCGTGTTCCCTGGCGACATTCAGGAACTTTTTTAAAAAGTCTTCTGCTCCTGATGTTTCAATCCAAGCCGGTATCGCCTCGACACGGTAGAAGTCACGGCCGAACTCCTCGATGTGAAACCCCTCTTGGGCAAGGAGGTCCAAATGTTGCCCAAGGAGTTCACTGGACAGGGGGTCGAGCTGAATGGGGATAGGGAGGAGGAGTTGCTGGCTGGGGATCGGGCCGGAGGAATGGAGGATTTGCTCGAAACGGATGCGCTCTTGGGCTGCCTTCAAATGAAGAAGCACAAAACCGGCCTGGGATTGGTAAAGGGCAAGATGGGGCTTGAGCTGCTGGAGGTATTTCCAGGTAGTAGTTTTCGGGGCTTCTGGGACTTGCGCGCTTAAAACAGGCTTTGGGGGTGAGTGGGGGAATTGGGACGGGGTTTGGGCTGGTGGGGAGCCCTGGAGGGGGGTGACCGGCACGAAGTTGTCAGGCAAGGTTGGGATAGGGATGGAAACCGGGGAAAGATCCGGTGATGGACTGGGAAAAGCCACTGAGGGATGGGCTTCGTCGGCCATCTTGTGGATCCCGTCGATAAGGATCTTGCGGATAAAGGCTTCCGAATGGAAACGGATTTCCCGCTTCTGGGGATGGATGTTGACGTCAATCAGACCGGGATCGATTTCAATGTGGAGGAACGCGGCGGGGTACTTCCCCCTTGGAATGAGGGGGTGATAGGCCTCAGTAAGGGCAAACAGAAGGGTACGGCTTTCAACGGGACGGCCATTGACGATGGTGACAATGTCCTGACGGGTAGGACGTCCATGGCCAGGAGGGCTTACTTTGCCCGTGATCCGACAATCTGGCAGGTCCGTAACCGGGAGGCTAACAAGGGATTGCGCCACTTCTGCCCCAAAGACTTCCCGGATGCGGTCCCCGAGGTCGGAGCAGGCGGGAGATTGGAAAGTCTGCCTCTTGCTGGAGTAGAGTGTGAATGCGACTTCCGGATGGGCAATGGCATAGAGCTTGACCATCCGGGTAATGTGGGCGGCTTCGGTGTTTTCTGTTTTTAGGAACTTCTTCCTGGCGGGCGTGTTGTAGAAGAGGTTGGCCGCCTCGATTCGGGTACCGGGTGCCATACCACAGGACTTGTTGTGGAGGATCTTGCCCCCCTGGACTAGGATCTGTGTACCGGCAGGGGTGTCATGGGGGCGGGTGTTGAGGGTAAACTTCGAAATCGAGGCGATAGAGGGCACGGCTTCCCCCCTGAACCCGAAGGAAATGATCCGGTCGAGGTCCTTTGCTTCCCGGAGTTTGCTGGTCGCATGTCGCTGGAGGCTCAATTCCGCCTCCTCAGGGGTCATCCCGCAACCGTCATCCTCGACCCTGATGTAGGATTTGCCCCCGTTTCGGAATTCGATTTCTACCCGGGTAGCCCCTGCATCCAGGCTATTTTCCAGTAGTTCTTTGACTGCACCCACCGGCCTTTCAACCACTTCACCCGCGGCGATTTGGTTTGCTACTTGCTCCGGGAGGATGCGAATCCTTGACATAGGGGGAAATTCGGTAGGTGCTAGGTGCGTTGGGCAGGGTTGGCAAGCATTTGACGAAGCCAAGCGCAGAGATGTCCCCGTGCTGGTATCGGTCGGATATTCCTCCTGCCACTGGTGCCATGTGATGGAGCGTGAATGCTTTGAAAACTCCTACATCGCAGGGGTGATGAACCAGCACTTCGTCAACATCAAGGTGGACAGAGAGGAAAGGCCGGATGTAGACCAACTCTATATGGAAGCAGTACAAATGGTACAACAACAGGGGGGATGGCCCCTGAATTGTTTCTGCCTACCGGACGGAAGGCCCTTTTTCGGGGGTACCTACTTCCCCCCGGAGGATTCTGGGCGGGGGATCATTCCCTGGCCACAATTACTTCTCCGGATAAGCAAGCACTTCAAGGAAACTCCGGGGGATTTGTTCGAAAATGCGGAATCCATCGTCAAAAACCTGGCCTACAACAACAACTCCCGCACATCCGCGGCAGGCGAATGGTCGAACGGGACCTTGCTCACCGGGGCAAAAGTCATTTGCGGGCAATATGACGAAAACCATGGAGGTTTTGGCGCCGCGCCAAAGTTCCCGCCGTCCATGAAGCTCAATTACCTTCTCGGGGTACGGGCAAGCGCGGCTTGTGACATCGGTGAGCCTGATTTGGCCAAAACGATCGACGGTGCCGTGCAAGGCACACTCAGGAAAATGGCCAGAGGAGGGATATTCGACCAGATCGGGGGAGGGTTCTTCCGGTACAGTGTCGACGATAAGTGGGGCATTCCCCACTTCGAAAAAATGCTATACGACAATGGCCTACTCCTGGATATTTTTTCGAAGGGATGGCAACAGTACAAGGATCCTCTGTTCAAAAAAGTCGTGGAAGAATCCGTCGGTTGGCTTGGGAGGGAGATGCTGGCTCCTAACGGAGGGTTTCGCTCTTCGATCGATGCGGACAGCGAAGGCGAGGAGGGAAAATGCTACGTCTGGAATCCCGGTCAAATTGAGGAAGTGCTTGGGAAAGATGACGCCGCAACTTTCTGCAAGGTATACGGCATTACAGAGGAAGGAAATTTTGAGCATGGGTTTTCCAATACCCTCCTCAAAGTGGACACTCCTGAAGAAAGGGACTCCCTGGCTGGCCTAAGGGAAAAGCTGCTGGAGGCCAGGAACAAAAGGATCCAACCCGGCCTGGATGCCAAACAACTGGTTGCCTGGAACGCAATCTGCATACGCGGCCTGGCTGAAGCCGGATTTACCTTCGGAAGGAGAGATTGGTTCGAGCTGGCCATGAACGCAGCAGATTGGATCTGGGGCAGCATGAGGGATAAAGAAGGCCGTCTGCACACTGTTTTCCACGAAGGCAAAGGCCCCACAGGACTCGGGTTCCTAGACGATTATGCCTTTACAATCGAGGCCTTCCTCTCCATCGGTGCTTATGCGGACTGGATGGAACCAGGACTCTCCAAAGGGTATATACAGAAGGCGGGGGAATTGATGGACTTCGTGCTCCAAGAATTCCGGGATCCGGCGATGCCAGGCTTCTATTTCACCTCGGAATCCCACGAAAGTTTGGTCGTCCGGAAAAAAGAATGGTTCGACAACGCCATCCCCTCGGGAAACTCCAGCCTTATCCATTCCCTATCCGCCCTCTATGCCCTTACCGGCGAAATTAAGTATTTACATGAATTGGCGGACTTCCGGAATTGTTGCGCCCTGAACGCGCAAGAGTTCCCCCACGGGATATCCCATGCCATGGCAGGGTTAACTTGGGACGCAGTGGGGATTGCAGTCATCAAAGCCAAAGGCCCAGACGATTTGGAACCCTTACGGCAAGCCCTAACGGCTAAACCCTGGAGGCTCGTGTTTATCCAATGGAAGGATTCCCCTGACCAACCGGAAGGCTACCAACTCTGCGTCGGCGAAAAATGTATGGAACCATCCAGGGATCTGGACTCAGTATTGGGGAAACTTTAAGGATCCCGCTTACCCGTCCTCGCGCCAAGTCATGGAATGGCACAAAGCGGCGGCGGAGGCATCGGCTTCGTCATGGGCAAGGAGTTCTTGGTTGGCAAGAAGGGCACGGACTGTGCGGGATACCTGTTCCTTGCTGGCGCGGCCATGGCCGACCACAGCTTGCTTGATGCGGAGGGGCGCATACTCGAACACAGGCAGGTCGCGGAGCCCGGCCACCGCGATGGCGGCACCACGAGCCGCACCGAGGGCCTGGGCCGTCTGGAAGTTTTGGACGTAGATAGTCTCCTCGATGGCGACGTGCCGGACCGGGGAGCTTTCGATGGTGTGGAGGATGGTGCGGCCAATTTCCGCAAGGCAGTCGGCCTGAGAGAACTTACGATGTACCTTGATGGTGTGGCTATGGAGGAGTTTGGCCTTCTCGCCAGGGATAAATTGCAGCAAGGCAATGCCTGTGCCACGGAGGCTTGGGTCAATGCCGAGGATAATGCCCCGGAAGGGACGGCGTTGGAAATTGGGGAGGGGAAGGCCGGTTGGTTTCCCTGTACCTTTCCCGGAGAGTTTGTCGGCCCATAGTTGTCTGGAGGATCGTCTGGCCATATTGGTGGTAAGGTTCAGGCGACCAGTTTGATCCCTGCGAACACGACGAATGCCCAAAGAAGGAATTCGAAGAGCTTTTGGTTGATACGCTTCACAATGACAGGGGCAAAAAAGGTGGCGGCCACCGCAAAGGGCATAAGGAAAAAGGAAACCTTGATCCAACTAGTGTTGATGATCCCCAAGTCGACCATAAAGGGGACCTTGAACACGTTGACGATAAGGAAAAGCCAGGCGGCGGTCCCGATGAAGGCGTATTTGGGGAGTGCCATGGCAAGGAGGTAAAGCTGGGCGACTGGGCCTGCGGCATTGGCCAGCATCGTGGCGATCCCACCGAGGAGTCCAAAAAGGATGCCAAGGGGGAGGCTTAGGTGGTGGGGCTTTTCAGGGTCATGCACATGTCCGGCCTCATGCCGTTTTTGCCATTTGCGGAAAAAATGTAGCCCGGTCATGACCAGGAGGATCCAGCCGATGGTGGTCTTAAGCAGTTCCCCACGAGCCTTGAAGTAGTCGAAAACAAACCAACCGGCAACGATCCCGACCACAAAAAACGGCAGGAGCCGGGCGATGTATTTCCAGTCGGCATGGCGGCGATAGATGCTCACGGCAGCAATGTCCGCGGTGATCAGGATAGGCAGGAGGATCCCCACGGAAAGGGCTACCCCTTCCTGGATTCCTAAACCCTCAAAGACCAGCGCGAAGATGGCGACGGTAAGGTTCCCCGCACCCGGCAACCCGCCTTTGCCCAGGCCGGTGAAGAGGGCTCCTGCGCCAAGGAGGAGCCAGTGGGTTAAGGTGAGTTGATCCATGCAAGTTCCTGGATGCAGGGGAATCAGGAAAAGGTGCCGTTGTCGACCTGGAAGGTTTGCCAGGGGGCGGGGTCGTCCGGGAGGGTTGTGCCGGTGGCGACGAGCTGGGTTCCCTCGTCGATGGCTTGCCAAAATCGCTCCCGGCGGATAGGATCCAGCTCGCCCAGGATGTCGTCGGCAAGTAGGACCGGCAAGGTTCCCGATTTTTCCTTGAAGTAGGCAAACTGGGCAAACCGGAGGGAAAGGACAAGGGCACGCTGTTGGCCCTCGGAGGCATATTCCTCCGCAGGATATCCGTTCAGCTCGAAGGAAAAGTCGTCCCGGTGTGGGCCGATGGTGGTAGTCCCGGCATGGAGGTCGCGCCCGAGGTTGGTTTGGTAAAGGCCCAAGAAGTCAGAGGGGCTTTCCGCTGCTTTGGATGGGATGTAGGCGATGGATGGGACTTCCTTCCCGGATTGGGCTATCATGTTATAGAAATGGACAAGGTACCCATGGAAATGCCGGAGGGCATCCCGTCGAAGTTGGGTCACGGCGGAGGCTTGGGCGGCGAGGAGCTGGTCGAATGCTGGAAGTTGGGGGCGCGGGTTATCGAGCTTGAGGAGCGCATTACGGTGTTTGAGGGTATTGTGGTATTTCCGCAAGTGTTCGAGGTAGGGTGGCTCACCAAAGGAGAGGATGAGGTCGAAAAACCGGCGACGGAGTGCTGGTGCGCCACGGAGAAATTGGATGTCCCCGGAGGAAAGGGTGACGGTCGGGTAATTGCCGATGAAATCGGAAAACCTCTCAACTGGAGCCTCGTCCACAAAGGCTTTCCTTACTGCCCTGGAGAGCCGGATGTCTACCTGGATCGGTTTTCCTCCTGCTAATTCAAGGTTTGCCCGAATGGAGGCGTGGGGCTCATCCGCCCGGAGGAGGGGGAGCCTCTTGGTGGTCCGGAAAGAACGCATGGCCGTGATCATGCCAATGGCTTCCAGGAGGTTGGTCTTTCCTTGGCCATTGGACCCGCAAAAGAATTGGCGCGCCCCCTGGAAGTCCAGCTCAGCCTGCCCGATGTTACGGAAATTGGTGATCCTTAGGCCGGTCAGTCGCATAACGGCCGCAAGGGCGAATATGGGAATAGAAATTTCTTTGGCATGGATTGTGTGTTGACGTGGGCCATGTGAACGGCTTTATGTCCACCCCGCTATGGGAAAGCAATCAAACAAGGTACAGAAAAGACGCCGCCGCAAGGCTTACTTGGAACGCAAGAAAGCCATTGTGAGGGGGCTAAAGAAGTGAACGCAGGTCTGTTGCGCGGAATTTCCCGCAACCTACCAGCCAAAAGGCCAGGGCATCCATGGATGTCTTTGGCCGTGTTTTTTTGTGCCTTTGCAACAGCTGGCGCAGCCGTGGAATTGAAAACCTACTGGGAGTTCAAGGAAGCGGAGGATTTCTCCCGGCTCACTGAATATTTCACAGGCCAGGAAGCCCGGGGGAACCGGATCTTGTTGCGCTCGGTCCCGGAACAAAGGGCAGGGTTGTATTTCAGCGTGAGGCTAAAAGGCGGGATACAGGCATTGCCGGAAGGTTCGAAGGCAGTGGTGGAAGCCATGCACCCGGAATCCGTGGATCCTCGCAAGCACACTTTCGACCTTCCCGCCCAAGACAAAAACTACAAGGAGCTGATGCTCGGGCTTACCGGCGAAAATTGGCCGTCTGCAAAAGACAAGCCGATGGCATGGCGGATACAGGTTCTGGACGCGATGGGTGAAGTCCTGGGCACAAGCAAGAGCTATCTTTGGCGATAAAACCGGGATTGCCGGGATGGAATGGGGAGAATGGCGGGATTTGCCCGGCCTGGGCAAAATGGGTTCCCATGTATTGGCCGAGCTGTTGGACGGGGGACAATCCTTCCGATGGGAAAAGATCCCGGATTTGGTGGATGGCTGGCAGGGGGTGTTTTCCGACATAGTCCTCCAAGCCGGACTAGATAGCCAGCGGAACACAAGGTACAGGCTCCCTGCGGGGAGCAGGCAAGGGAGCCAGGTGCAAGAATACTTTGCGACCGGTATGGATTGGGAAAGGGTTGCCGATTCCCTGCCTTGGAGGAGTGACAAGGAGCTGGCCGCGGCCATGGAATCTTTTCCTGGCCTGAGGATCTTGCGACAGCCCTTCGGGGAAACCCTATTCGCGTTTCTTTGTAGCACAGCCAAACAAATCCCCCAAATCAAACAATGCTGCCTCAACGTGGCAAAACGGTTCGGACCACTGTTGCCAGGGGGCAATTACGGTTGGCCGGGATGGGAAGCCTTGGCAAGGGCCGGGGAAGGGCCGCTCCGCGAGTGCAAGCTCGGGTACAGGGCTAAATTTGTAGCAAGGGTTGCGGAAAGGCTGGCCAGGGAAACGGATTTCGAGGGACGGATATTGTCGGCGGCATACCCGGAAGCCAAAAAGCTCCTCCTGGATTTGCCGGGCGTGGGGGAAAAAGTTGCGGATTGCGTGCTGCTCTTTGGGGCAGGCAAACTGGAGGCCTTCCCTGTAGACACCTGGATTACCAAGGCCATGACTAATATGTATGGCCTTGAAGGTTGGACCCCGCATTCCGTCGCCCACTTCGGACGGATCCATTTTGGGGAAGCGGCAGGGTACGCACAGCAATTTCTATTTGCTCGGGAAAGGAGGCTTCGGGTATGAAGCGGGGAATGAACGACCCTTTCGACAAAGTGGAAGAAGCCATCGCGGATATCGCCGCAGGGAAGATCGTCATTGTTACGGACGACGAAAGCCGGGAAAACGAAGGGGACTTGGTCATGGCTGCCTCCAAAGTCACCCCCGAAAGTGTAAACACCATGTTGCTCCACGGGCGGGGATTGATTTGTGTGCCAGCCATGGAAAGCCAACTGAGGCGCCTAGGGATCAACCCGATGGTACCGGAAAACAGGGAGTCCCATAAGACAGATTTCACAGTTTCTGTGGATGCGGCAAAAGGCATCACAACTGGCATCAGCGCTTTCGACCGGGCAGCGACCATCCGGATCCTAGGGGACACCGGTTCCACCCCGGAAATGCTTGTCCAGCCAGGCCACGTTTTCCCGCTCCGGGCAAAATCAGGCGGGGTGCTCCAACGGGCAGGGCACACGGAAGCGGCCGTGGATCTTGCCGCCATGGCCGGGCTACCGCCAGTAGGAGTCATCTGTGAAATCCTCAACGAAGACGGCACGATGGCCCGCCTCCCGGAATTGGTGGAATTCAAGAAGAAACATGGCTTCAAGTTGATATCGATCGCCAGCCTGATCCAATACCGCCATCAACGGGATCAACTCGTGGAAAAAGTGGCCGAACGGCCTTTCCACCACCAGGAATCCGGCGAATTCACCCTCCATATCTACCGGAGTATCTTGGACAAACGCCACCATTTCGCCTTTTCCAAAGGAAATCTTTCCGGGGATGGAGTCCCGATTGTCCGTGTCCATAGCGAGAACATCTTCGGGGACGTCTTCAAAATGGAAGGGACAAACGGTGCAAAATCCCTCGATGCGGCCTTCAAACGTGTCAGCGAAGCCGGGGCAGGGGTGCTCTTATACCTGGAAAAGCACAACTCGGGCATCGATATCGACCAACTCGCGACGGACGGCAACTCCTCCACCCTCCCCCCTGCCCGGATGGATTTTCGGGACTATGGGATCGGTGCACAAATCCTGGTACACCTTGGCTTAAAAAAGATCCGCCTACTGGCGAACACTCGGAGAAAAGTAGTCGGGTTGGAAGGGTATGGCCTCGAAATTGTCTCCCACGACAAACTTTCCTGAGGCTTTCCCCGCGCTGGAAAATTCCTCGCTTTCCGGGTTTACAAAACCGGCATGCGGGGTTTGCTCTACCGCCTTTTTTTAAAACTACCCCATGAGTGACGATCCATTTAATTACGAACGCTTTGATGTCGCCGGCCTACGCATAGGCATAGTCGCAGCAAGCTACAATGAAGACCTGACCGGCCAACTCCTTGGCTCGACCGAGGCCACCCTCCTGGCCGAAGGCCTTCCAGGGAGGTGCATCAAGGCGGTCAGAGTCCCCGGGGCCTTTGAGGTTCCGGTGGTTGCAAGTGTCCTGGCCAAATCCGGCGAATTCAATGCGGTCATAGGCCTCGGGGTCGTCATTGCGGGCGGGACTTCCCACCACGAGCTCATTGGACAGACCACGGCCAAAGCCCTCCTGGACATTTCCGTAGCAACAGGCGTGCCCATCGTCAACGGCATCCTCACAGTCAATACCCTGGAGCAAGCCAAGGAACGCATCACGGGCAAACAAGCCCGCGGGCCTGAATTCGCAAGAACCGCCCTCCACATGGGCAGCCTGCAAAAGGGGTGGTAAGCCAATGAGCGAAAACGAAGACAATGGGGCGGAAGCCCTTCCAGAAAGACGGCCTAAGCCCCTTACCCAGAGGCACATAAACCGGATGGCGATCATCCAATTCCTCTACATGTCGGAAATCAATCCCCCGGACGTACTTGCCGATTCTGTCCGTAGTTTCTTTGAAAACCAGGAAAAGCCCCGCGAATTTTACGAATATTCGGAAGAAGTCATCCACGACATCCAGGACAAGCTCCAGGATATCGACCTCCAAATCCAGGAATACTCCCAAAACTGGAAACTATCCCGGATTGCCAAGACCGACCTCGCCATCCTCCGCCTCGGCATGTACGAAATACTTTTCCGCGAAGACATTCCTCCCGTGGTCGTGATCGACGAAGCCATCGAACTGGGCCGCGAATTCTCAACCGACCAATCCAACACCTTCATCAACGGTATCCTTGACCGCGCCCTCCGGGCTAAAAAACAGCAGGAATCCTGACCCACAACCGCACGAAAGATGAAAGCTTTTTTCCAGAAACTGAAGGAAAAGATCACCCAAAAAGCCCCGGGGCTTCGGCGGGCCATCTCCAACCTCTTCGGTAAAAAGCTGGACGAAGCCTCGATTGAAGAACTGGAGGAAGCCCTCTATGAAGCGGACTTCGGGGTCGTGACCACCGAGGAAATCATCGCGGAGATCCAAAAAGCCTACATAGCCGAAAAGGAACTCCGCCAACAAGACCTTGCCACCATCGGCACCACCGTCCTCGGGCGCATCCTCGAAGGGGCGGAAGGACGCCTTCCGCCACCAGGGGATGACAAGCCCCAGGTCGTCTGCCTGCTCGGCGTCAACGGTGCGGGCAAAACCACCACCAGCGCAAAGCTTGCCTGGCACTTCAAACAACAGGGTCACAACACCCTGCTGGGTGCCTGCGACACCTTCCGCGCCGCCGCAAACGAGCAAATCCAGGACTGGGCACGGCGGCTGGAAATCGACATCGTCTCCAGCCACCATGGCGCGGACTCTGCGGCCGTTGCCTTCGATAGCTACGAAGCCGCCAGGAGCCGCGGCAATGAATACCTTCTCCTGGACACCGCTGGCCGGCTCCACACCAAATCCAACCTCATGGAGGAGTTGAAAAAGCTCCGCCGCGTCCTCCAAAAGAAAAACCCGGACGCACCGCAGCACAGTTGGCTCGTGCTCGACGGAAGCCTCGGGACAAACTCCATCGAGCAAGCCAAGGCATTCCACCAAAGTTTCGGGCTCACGGGCCTTGTCATTACAAAATTGGATGGCACGAGCCGCGGGGGTGCACTGGTCGGCATCTACCGGGAACTCAAGCTCCCGATCTACTTTGTGGGGCTTGGGGAGGCGCCTGAAGACTTGCAACCTTTCGACACAAACGATTACATCCGGGCCATATTCGAAGCCGAATGAGTATCGTGCCAGAAATCCAGGACCAACCCGACGACCTCCTTGTCGACATCGGCGAAGGTAGGAGTTACCCAATCCGATATGTCCCGGATACCCCAGGGACAATCCGACGCTTGGTCGATACCCACGCCCAGAAAAAGGCAAAACTGGCCATCGTCACAGACATCAACCTAGAACTCGCCTACCCGGAGTTGTTCGACAACCTCCCTGAAGACGTCCCGACCTTCATCGTCTCGCCAGGCGAAACCGCCAAAAGTTTGCAAAAACTTGGCCAGATCTGGGACTTCCTTGCCAGCATCCACCTCGACCGCAAAGGTACGCTCGTAGCTTTCGGAGGCGGGGTGATAGGGGACCTGTGCGGCTTTGCGGCGGCAAGTTACCTGCGTGGGGTCAACTACTACCAAATCCCGACAACCTTGCTCGCAATGGTGGACAGCTCCATCGGGGGAAAGACAGGCATCAACATCCAAGCCGGGAAAAACCTCGTCGGCGCGTTTTACCATCCCCAAGAAGTCCTCATTGACACCACCCTCCTCAAAACCCTCCCGGAGAGGGAGTTCGCGGCAGGCATGGCCGAAGTCATCAAATACGGGATGCTCGGGGACAAGAAACTATTTGAAGACCTGGAGAGCCTGGACACCCTCCACCCTGGACATCCAAGGCTCCCTTCGGTCATCCGCCGTTGTTGTGAGATCAAGGCAAGGATCGTTAAAGAGGACGAACGGGAAAACTCAGCCGAAGGTGGACGTGCGCTCCTGAACCTTGGCCACACTTATGCCCATGCAATAGAGCAAGTCGCTGGCTACGGCAGCTACCTACATGGGGAAGCCGTGGCCATCGGCCTCTATGCTGCATCGGAAATGTCAGCCCGGCAAGGGTGCTTTCCCAAGGAAGACGTCCCCAGGGTCACCCAAATCTTGCAGCGTTACAACCTCCCCTCCCGCCTTGGCTCCACGCTGCCCTCCACAAAACTCCTTGAGGCAATGAAACGGGACAAAAAAGCCCGGCAAGGGAACGTACGCTTCGTCGCCATGGAAGTGATTGGGAAAAGTTTTACCACCCAGGACATCTCCCCGGAAACCGTCTCCGCCTGCTTGGAAGCGATCGGGGCGAATTGAAACGACCCGTCGACCAATGGTTCCCCTCGAAGAACTCATCGCAAGGGACTATTTCGAGCGCAACGGATTTTTCCTCAAACGCATACACCTCCCCCCACAGCCAGAAGGGCGGAAAACCAAAAACCCGATCCCCACCCCGCCAACCTACCTGCTCCAACGGGAAACCGGCAGGACGAAGAACGAGGAACTAGCCGACCGGTTCCAGTTGTTCTCCAGTGATGTCAGCGGCCTTGCCCTGGCCACCCTCACCCTTATCCCCTGGCATGGGTCAGGGCTGGACATGCCCATCTTTCAAAGTCCCACCAGGTACCGTAGCTGGATAAGGAACACCATCGCCCCGGCACTACAGTATACACAACAAGAACTGCAAAAGATCCCGGTACCCGCCACCCCCCTTCCCATGGCGCTGCTCCCAGGGATCCCCGCCCAAGACCCCCAACGCAGGGAAAGCATCGAACTACTCAGGGGTGCAGGGATCGCGGCAGCATTTACAGTGCGAACTCTGCTGGAAAGCCTGATTCACCAAGTCGAGGCCAAGCCGGACGCCCCGGAAACTGCGATCACGGAAATCCTCCGCACCCTCAAAGCCTACGGTTTGATAAGCCCCCCCCAGCTCGACCTATTCCAGGACCTTTGACCCACTCCTATACCATGAACACAATCCACCCCACCGCCATTATCCACAAAGACGCGCAACTCGGGGAAAACCTCTACGTCGGTCCCTACGCCATCATCGAGCCAGGTGTGGTGATCCACGATGGTTGCGAAGTGGAAGCCCACGTCGTCCTACGATGTGGCACGATCCTTGAAGAGGGGGTCAAAGTCGATTCCCAAAGCGTCCTAGGAGGATTGCCCCAGTATCTAGGTTTTGACTCCAAGACCCCCAGCCACGTAAGGATCGGAGCCAACACCATCATCCGCGAACACGTAACCATACACCGCTCGATAGAGGAAAACGGTACGACCACCGTGGGCCACCATTGTTTCCTTATGGGAGCCAGCCACGTTGCCCACGATTGCACAATCGGCGAATATTGTACCCTGGCAAACGCCGTGCTGATCGCCGGCCATGTCGAAATCGGAAGCCAAGCCTTCATTGGCGGGGGGGCGGCCATCCACCAATTTTGCCGAATCGGGGAAGGTGCTATGGTCGGGGGCAATGCCACCATCACCCGCGACATCCCGCCCTACCTCACCGCAGCCGAGCGCAACCTACTCGCAGGGCTCAACCTCGTTGGCCTTCGGCGAAGGGAAACCCCTCTCGAATCCATCGGCGAGTTGAAGAGGCTTTATACGGAAATCCTGCTCAACCAAGGAAACCCGCACGAACTCGCCAAGGTCGCCTCGGACACCCTGTCGGGACAGACCGAACAAGGAAAGAATTTCCTGAGTTTCTTTGCCAAGCAAGGAAGGAAATATTGTCGCCCAAAAAAACGGTAGTACGTTCAATCCATGGTGGCCGCGTGAGCCTCCAAATCCTGCAAGTCAACAAACTCCAGACTCGACATATGAGTAGCTTCCAAAACGACTTTAGGGGCAGCACCAGCCTCCAACGCCTCCTGCCACCTCGCTGCACAAAGACACCACTTGTCTCCTGGGCGCAAGCCCGGGAAGCGGAATTCTGGGACAGGGGTGGAAAGGTCGTTCCCAACCCGGGCTGAAAACTCCAAAAAATCCTCAGAGGCGACGATGCACACCGTATGGACCCCAAAGTCCTCAGCACCAGTATGGCAATAACCATCGCGGTAAAACCCGGTCAAGGGCTCAAAACAACAAGGCATCAACTCTTCTCCTTTGACATTTTTGGCCATAATGCAATTCTCAGCCAAACTGTATCCCCCTACAAGCAAGAAGTTGGCAACGACTGATACAATATCCCTCCCCGAAGGAGTCCGCCAAGGCAATGAAAACCTAGTTGCCCTAAGCCCCAAAGCCGCCGGAAAAGTCCAGAACCTGCTAGAAAAAGAGGAGGGGGCGAAATATCTGCGCTTGGCCATCGTAGGAGGCGGTTGCAATGGACTGAGCTACAAAATGAAATTTACAGGGGATACCAAACAAGGGGACATCCTGGTGCTGAGCAACGGGGCGCAAGTGGTCGTGGACTCCAAGAGCGCTCTCTACCTGAGGGGAACACACCTCGACTACTCAACTGATCTCATAGGCGGCGGGTTCAAGTTTTCTAACCCCAATGCCAAAGCCACCTGTAGTTGCGGGGAAAGTTTTAGCCGTTAGTTTGAAGAGATACAAAGCGTCATCGATCCTTCCAAACAGTTGACTTTTCCCGGTATCCCCGCACTTTTGGTCAGAAATTTTCCGGTTAAACATTATAGAACCTTCCTTTTGACGCCGGATCCAATCCACCCCGAATAACTGAATGCCAGGTAATCCATCCCCCAAGGGCAAGCGCCCACAATTCAAGCGAAACAAAAACTACATTCGCAAAAATGACCGCATACGGTGCCGCGAAGTTCGCGTAATAGGCCCGAGCGGAAAGATGATCGGGGTCATGGATCCAAAGGAAGCCCTCAAACTGGCTCAAAGCGCAGGACTGGATCTGGTAGAGATTTCCCCCAACGCCAAACCCCCGGTGTGCCGGATCCTCGATTTTGGCAAATACAAATACGAGCTGAGCAAAAAGAAAAAGGAAAGCGCCAAAAAGTCCTCCGCCAGCAAGCTCAAGGAAATCAAATTTCGGGTCTCCACTGGCAAACACGACTACGAGACCAAACTGCGCCACGCCGAACAATTCCTGGCTCATGGGCACAAAGTCAAGCTCACCGTAACTTTCCGGGGGAGGGAAATGGCCCACCAAAACCTTGGCCGGGAAATGATCGCTAGCGCCATCGAAGACCTCAAGACCATGGGTACTGGTGAGAAAGGGGCAAAATTGATGGGGCGCAAAATGTCAACTTTGGTCATCCCGCTTCCCAAGGGCAAACAACAGTTGAAATTCTCCAAGGAGATTGTGGAAGACGTGGACGAAATAGACCACCATGATGATGAGGAGGAAGATGATGATGAAGATGAGGAACTGCACGACGGGGAACACAACCCCGAAGAAGGAGAAGGGGAACACGACTGAGCATCACCCCAGCTCCGAAGGGCTGGACAGGGACTGGGTTTCCAGGCGCATGGCAATAGGCCGAGCCATCCCGTCGGCCATGGCTGGTGTAGCATTTTTCCAATGCCCGGGGCTCCACGCAAACTTGCGTTCCCAAAAGCTAGTCGGGATCCCGCATTTCGACTTGGCTTCAGTTGCACAAAACCTGGGGATGAAAGCCTTTTGGGCCGAGCCAGGGAAATCCCTCCTCCTCCAAAGCAAATGGACCACCATCAACTTTGAGGTCGATGCTCGTGATTTCCTCCTGAACAAAAGGAAAATCTACCTCGGCCATCCTGTCCGGATCCACGAAGACCGGCCATTCATCACAGAGAAAGACTACGAGCTGACCATCCGCCCTATCCTGGCTCCACAAACTTTGGACCCACGCCCCGTTGTCAAAACGATCGTCCTAGACCCTGGCCACGGGGGCAAGGACCAAGGAGCCCAGAACCCCGGCCAGAAGTTGCTCGAAAAAGACCTCACCCTGGACGTCGCCCTCCGCCTTTACAAACTCCTCGCCTCCGAAGGCATAAAGGTTTACCTAACCCGAAAGGACGACTCCTACATCCCCCTGGACCAAAGGGGGGAACTCGCTAACAAAGTGAAGGCGGACCTCTTTGTCAGCGTACACTTCAACTCCGTCGGCAGGCCCAATGTATCCGGCCTGGAAACCTTCGTCCTTCCCCAGCCATGGACCCCGTCCTCCTCCCGTAGCACACTTGAGGAAATGGACAAACTTAGCTACCCGGGGAATTCAAGTGACGGCTGGAACTCCCTGGCAGGATATTACGTACACCGCTCCCTGGTAGAAAAACTAGGGGTGGAAGACCGGGGGCTTAAACGCTCCAGGTTCAAAGTCCTGAAAAACCTGCCCTGCCCCGGCATGCTAGTCGAGCTTGGGTTCATCTCCCATCCGGAAACCGCCCAGAAGCTCAGCACCACAACTTATCGGGACACCCTCGCCCAATCCCTCGAAAAAGGCATCCATTCCTTCCGGAAAACCCAACAACGGGTACTCAGCCAAGTATGATCTAGGGCTGACTCTGATGACATGGAAACTAACAGCGTTGGTGGGTCTGGGGGGTGCCCTCGGAGCAATATCCAGGGCTTGGGCGCACCAACTTTGCAAGACCTACCTCCCGTGGGATTGCTCTCCATGGGATTTCCTGGCCATCAACGTGCTCGGAAGTTTTGCAATTGGGGTAGTGCTCGGATGGCAGTCAGACCATTTCAGCCCTGAAGTACGGTTGTTTATCGGGACAGGGTTTTGCGGAGCCTTTACCACCTTTTCCACCTTTAGCCACCAGACCCTGGAACTTTTTGCCAAAGGGAAAACCTCGGTCGCCCTGGCTAATATCGCTGCATCCATCCTGCTCTGCCTGGCCGGCACATGGGCGGGCATCCACTTGGTCCACAGGTAATGCCCGGGTAAAGATGGAACCCAGGAGAGATTGGCATAGTATACCGACCCATGCCAAAGCTGCAAAACATGAACCCCAACCCCCTCCTCCTCCTGTTCCTGGCGATTTTCACACCGCAGGCATATGGAAATGCGGAGGACGTCCTGGTTCTAGCGAACAGCCGGGTCAAAGAATCCTTGGAGTTGGCCGCCTATTACGCCAATGCGAGGGGCATCCCGGATAGGAACCTCCTCCGCCTGCCGATGCCGATGGACGAGGAGATTGGTTGGGAGGAGTTTGCCACTTCGATCCTTACCCCGCTAAGGGAACAGTTACTTGAAAAAGGGGTCATCGAAGGCAGGCTCCATCCTGAAAAGGATCCCTTCGGAAGAAAAAAGTATACTGCCCTTTTCAACTCGGCCAAGTACCTGGTCCTTTGCAGGGGGACACCCTTGAGGGTCTCCAACGAAATCGAAAAAATTTCTGAGGGGGAAAGGGAAAAAACCCAAAAAGTCTACCGAACGACCATGGCCAGTGTTGATGCGGAACTCGCCCTCCTGCCCTCGCCCAACCAGTCCCCTCTTGCATTTGTCAGGAACCCGCTATTCGGCAGATCCCGCGTTGATCCCCTGACGCAGGAAAGTTTGTTGATGGTGGCCAGGCTGGACGGCCCATACCATATGTCGTGCCTCAGGTTGGTAGATACTGCCTTGGCAGGGGAACAAGGGGTATTCGGTCGAGCCTATATTGACGCAGGGGGTCCGCACAAACAAGGCAACGACTGGATGGCCACCATGGCCACACAATTGGAACAAATCGGATTCCCCTACTCCAAGGACGACAAGAAGGCGCTCTTTAACTGTGGGGACAGGTTCGACGCACCGGCGCTCTACTTCGGCTGGCATGCATGGCATGCCGAAGGCCCCTTTTCTCGGAAGGATTTCAAGGTGCCGTCAGGAGCGCTGCACTTCCACCTCCACAGCTTTTCCGCGCAAACCTTACGATCCGACCGGCAGAACTGGGTAGGCCCGATCATAGCGAACGGGGCGGCCGGGACGATCGGCAATGTCAGCGAGCCCTACCTCCACTTAACGCACAACCTGCACTTGCTCCAGGATTGGATCCTTAGTGGGAAAACGCTTGGGGAAGCCGCCTACTACGCCTTGCCCGCGCTAAGTTGGCAGGCAATCCTAGTCGGGGATCCGCTCTACCGACCAAAGTTTAACCCCCCGCCCAGAATCCCAATTGAAAAATCGCCGGCACTTGCCCCGTTCCATCAAACCCAATATGGTGCCCTGGCCAAATACCTCTCTCTTAAGCAAGAGGGAAGACAGGCGGAGGCACGCGACTATGCGACCGCGTATTTGAAAAAAGCCTACGGCCTGGCCCTGGCAATGGAACTCTCGGCTGACGTCGCGAAACTGCCAGGAAGCCAAGGCTTGGCCATCCAAATGCTAGAACCGATGGCAAACTACGAACCCGCCAGCTTCCAAGAAGTCCCCCCCATGCTGATGGCCGCGAAACAACTGCACACACTCGGGCGGGAGGATGTAGCAAAAATAATCGTCGGGCATTTGGAGAAATCGCCCCACCGGCCTGCAGAAATCGACTGGCAGGAACTACGCTTCTGAAACCTGGCTGGCGATCATTGGGGAGCCGGTTCCTTGAGGCGGGCGATTAAAACATTCATCCTTTCGACGACATTCTCGAACTGCCTCTCGCGCTCGTCCAGCTTCGTCTGGGTTTGTTGGAGGGCGATTTCCAGCTCTTTAACCTTTGGGATGTCGGCTTCCGAAGCAGGGACAGTAGAAAATGGAACCAAAGACTTCGGGACATTCAGGAGCTGCTGGCCAAGTTTCTGTTTGTCGAATTTCAAACGGATAATTTCCGCCTCCAGGGAAGCATTGGTTTTGTTGGACTCGATTAAGGCGGAGTGTACTTCCGCGAGCGCCTCCCGGGCTTCGGCGCTGCTTTCGACAAGGGCTCGCAATCGCGAACGCAGGAGTTCTGCATCCCCGTCCGGTTGCGGGAGGGAAGCAGTTCCTGCAGCAGCGGAAGCCGGGCGATTTTTCAGTTCTTCCAGTTCTTTCCGGAGTGGCTCCAGGGTGGCTAGCTGGGCCTGTGCATTTTCCCGGTAGGTGGCAAAGGCCGCCTCCACCTTATCCAGGCGAGTCTTGAGGGCGGCATCGGGGGAGGAAGACTCCAATTCCTTGATCCTTCCTTGTGCATCGGCAAGTTGCCCTTTAGCACGCTTGAAGTTAGTCTCGGCGATAACCAACTTTTCCGAAGCATCAATCTTCGCCTGGTTGGTCTGGTTCAGGCGTTTACGAAGGTCGGCCTGAGTAGCTTGGGCCATCTCAAGTTTGACTTGCAAGTCGTCGTCAGCAAGGGAGGTCAACGGGGCTGTTGGAAGGTTCGCATAAGGATTGCCGGCCAGCTTCTTCTGCAAACTGGCGATGGTGGCCTGGCTCTCCTTGAGTTGCACATCCAATGACGCCTTTTCCTGGTTGAGCCCGTTGAGTTGATTGCCCAGGTCGTCCACCGTGGCTTTGAGGGCGTTTTGAGCGTCCCGAGCATCGGCGGCTTGGGAGGTTTGGGCTGCACGCAATTCGGCCAACTGCTTTTCCTGGAGGCTGACAAGTGCCGCCTGTTTGTTAAGTTCTTCCTGGAGCAGCGTGTTGGAGGCCGCTACCCCCGGGACAGTTTCGGGAGCAGGTTTCTGGAGGGTCGCTATGGTTTCCTGGGCCTGTTCTAGGGATTGCGTCAGGGTGGAAATCTCTTGTTTGGACTGGCGTTCCGCATTGAGGAGCTTGAGCAAGTTATCTTCGAACAACGTGAGCTCGGAATTGAGGAACCGGATCTCTTGGAACTGCTTTTTTAACTCTTCTTTCAAGGCCTCGTTTTGTTGCCCTGATACGGCAACCTGCTCGACAAGGACTTTCTTCTCCTCCTCACTTTGCTTCCCTTGGCTATCCCTCACTTGTTGGATTTGGGCATTGAGGAGTTCGTTGGTAGTTTTGAGGGAGTTGACCTCTTCCTGGCGGGCAGAAAGCTGGAGGTTCGCAGCGGCGATATCCTGGGTAGCTTTTTGAAGCAGGGCTTCCATCCCTTTGGACGGGGTTTCCATCGACTCCATCTTTTTGGTGGCAAGCAATAGTTGAGCCTCGGCCTTTCCGAGGTCTTGCTTGAGTTTGGAAATCTCTTCAGCATGGGCGGCCTTCCCCGCCCGAACCAGATCTTTGAGGCTGGCATTTTCTTCCTCCAAAGTTTTAACCCGAACAGACTGGGCAACCTTTTGCTGTCCTTGGCCGTCCATGGCGGCACTTAGCCTTTCCGCTTCCTTCCTGGCATCATCCAATGCCTTGGCGAGAGTAGAGGTTTCCGTATTGAGGCGGGCCAACTCGGCGTCCTTCTCCTTCAAGGCCTTTTGGATTCGGGCGGCTTCCTTTTGCGCGGCATCGGCCTTCGCGACGGCTTCAAGGGTTTGTGCGGAAGGTTTGCCGGCAGCTTCCATCGCTTTTGCATGTGCTTCCTTCAATGCGGCGACCTCGGTCTCGTGACCCTGTTGCAGGGAATCAAGTTTGGCAGCTAACTCCCCATTCACAGTTTGAAGGTCTTTCAATGCCTTGCCGTGCTCCAAGGAGGTTGCATCAAGGTTGGCCTTCAGTTTATCCAACTCGGCTTCCTTGGCTGCCAAGGCTTGCTCGGCTTGCCCAGCCTTTGCGAGGGCTTCCTCTGAAAGTGCGGATTCATTGTCCCCTTTCGCCATTGCCTCAGAATGGGCTTCCTTGAGCCGGGTAATTTCGGCGGCATGTGCGCGCTTTAGCGCATCCAACTTAGCAAGAAGCCCTTTGTTCAATTCCTCCATGGCATCAAGGGTCTTGCCACTTTCCCCTGAGGCAGCCTCGATCTCGGACTTCAATTTGGCCAAGGCGCCAGCCTGGGACTCAGAATCTTTGCGGGTCTTTTCCAATTCGGCTTCCAGAGCAGTGAGTTGAGCTTCCATATCGGCTTTGGACTGTCCGGCCAGTTCAAGTTTCCCTTTGGCTTGGGCCAACTCCTCTTCCAAGGCGGCCTTCTCGGGGGCAAACTCCTTTAACGCTTCGATTTTCTCGGCCAGGACTGCATTGAGGATAAGGGCGGATTTCTCCTGTGCATCAATTTTGCCTTGTAGGGAATCGATTGTTTCCTGGGCGGATCCCAAATCCGACTTGGATTGCTTGTTGGCATCAAAAAGATCGTTATTGGCCTTGGTAAAAACCTCTATCTTCAACTGGCTGGCTGCCAACTCGGCCTCTTTTCCGGCCAAGGCTTTCCTCGCTTCCGCAAGTTCGCCCGAAGCCTTTGCCTGGAGATCCTTGGTGGATTCGTTGGCCTCCTGGATACTGGCAAGTTTGCCCTCCAGCGTAGCAACCCGGGACCGATAGCCCTCCTCCGCTTCCTTCAATTGAAAGGCCAGGCTGGCATTTTCCTTCTCAAATGCCGCAGCTTTCTCAACCAAGCCTTGGTAAGATGCGCCTTTGGAAGCAAGCTCCTTGGCCATTGCCGCAGCCTCTTTACGTGCAGTTTCGAGAAAACCAGCATTGGCAGCTACCTCCACCTTGAGCTTTACCAACTCTTGATCCTTGGTGGACAAGGCTTTCCGGGCTTCTTCCAAACCGGTGTTGGCCTTCGTTATTTCGGCCAGGTGGCCTTCCATCGACTTGGAGGCCATCTGCATCTCCTTTTGCATTTCGGCCAACTGTTGCACGTGCGATTTCCGGGAAGCTTCCAATTCTGCGGAGAGGGAAACTTTCTCCTTCGTTAGCTGGGCGAGTTTTTGCTCCAAGGAAGCAATCGAACCTGACGCTTCCTTGCCCAAGGAATCATAGGCTTTTTGCTTCTCAGCCAGAGCCTTTCGTAAGGATTCCAGCTCTTGTCGGAGGGAATTGGCTAGCCCGTCCCTGTCGTTCCCAGCGTGCTCCACGATGTCTAGGTAGGCCTTTTGCTGCTTCGTAAGCTCCTCTACCTTGGCCGCAAGTTCTGCGTTCAACATAAGGGACGCCTTCTCGGACTTTTCAAGTTTGGCCGCCATCTCCTTTTGGGAAGCAAGGGCATCAGCTTCGCTGATTTTCGAAACTTTATTGGCCTCCAGAAGGTCGGCGTTAGCCAAGTTTGCCAGATCCAGCTTCTCTTGGAGGGTGGCTAGTGCCGCCTCCTTTTGAGAAAGGGCTTCCTTGGCCTTGGCCAAATCGCCGGCCAAGCCCTTGTATTCAACCAGTTGGGCTTCACCAGACCTCATGGCCGTTTCCAGATTTTTTCCAAGCTCCGCAACTTTGGCTTCCAACTTGGAGTTCACGGCCTCTGAAGCAGTAAGTAACTTGGATTTTTCCGCAGCCAAAGATCCGGCTTTGCCGGACTCCTCTTTAGAAGATTGGAGAGCTTTGGCCAAACCTGCTGCATCGTCCTTGGTCTGCTCAAGGTCTTTCCCAAGGGTCGCGATTGCAACTTTCGCCTTCTCCAACTCATCTAGCAGCGCATTGCCTTCTTCACCGGACTTCATCGCGGTGGCCAAAGAGCCTTGCAAGCGGACAACCTGGGAATCGAGAGCCTTGTTCTGAAGTTCAAGGGAACGGGCTCGTTCCTGGAGTGCTTTTACCAATTCCTCCTTCTTTTCCCGGTCGGCACCGAGGTCTTTCAATTTATCCCTGACGGAAGCCAATTCTGCGGCACGTGCCCCGGAAGTTTCAACCAAGCCAGCCAACTCCTTGTCCTTCGCGGCAAGGGCTGAATCCTTCGTGGACAAGCTGATTTTGGCTTTCTCAAGTTCGGCCAAGAGCAACTCCCCCTTCTCTCCGGATTCCATGGCAGTGGCCAAATTTTTATGCAGCTTGGCGATTTCGAAGGCATGTTCGGACTCAGCCTTCTCCAGGTTCTGTGCCAACTTGGCATTGGCGGCCTGCAATTTCCCAATTTCCAAATCTTTGCCAGCCAGTGCATCCTTGGCATTCCCGTCCGCTTCCATCAACTTGGTCAAAGACTCTTGGAGCTTGGTGATTTCGGAGACATGAGCCGATCTGGCTGCCTCCAATTCCTTTGCAAGCACTTCCTTTTCCGTAGCGAGCTTTTTAGCACTGGACATATCCCCTGCGGCTTTGGCCTCAGCATTTGCCAACGCTTTTTGGAATGCAGCTTCTTTTGTGCCCAGTAAACCTTTCGTCCGTTCCAACTGCTGGCGGAGAGTTTCAATGGACTGAAGGTGGATGTCGACCTCCCTATTCTTAGTGGCCAGCAATGCGTCCAACTGCTCCCTGCCAACCATCACTTCGTCCAACTTCTCTTTTAACGACGCATTGGAAGTCCGGGATTCGGCCAACTGCGCTCGAATTTCCTTTTGGCTCTCGAAAAGGTCAGCATTAGCCTGTTTAAAGATCTCAGATTGGTGCGATAATTTTTCTATCTCGGCAACCTTGAGGGCAATTTCTTTCCTCGCTTGGGCAAGTTTGGCTTCGGTCTCGGAGCCCTTTTCCTCTTTGGTGTACCGAGCGTTCACCGCGACTTCCAAGCTCTTTTGAAGGCTGGCGAGCTCTTCCTTGTGGGCGGCCTGGGCGGCGGCAAGTTGGCTGGAAAGGGCGGCAGCCTTGCGCTCATGCTCTTCGGCAGCTTTGCCCTGCTCGTCCAACCTCCGGACAAGAGTGGTTGCTTCGTTTTGGAGTTTGGCAAATTCCAAGTCCCTCGACTCCAGGGCTTGGCCTGCCTTTTCCAGGTCAGCGGCCATCGCTGCACTTTGCGACTTCCCGTCCGTCACAGCCTTCCTAGCAGCGTCGAGGCTCTTTTGGATGCTCGCAATTTCAGCTTTGTGAGCTGCCTGGGCATCAGCAAGCTTTAGGGTCAGGGTGGCGTTTTGCTTTTGCATGTCCCCTGCCCTGGTCTGATGGGTCAGGGAGGCTTTCCCTTGTAAATCCAAGTCCGCGGCAAGTTTGTCGGCTTCCTGGCGGAGTTTCTCCAATGCGGCAGATTTGGCGGACAACTCTTGTTTGGTTTTGGCAAGCAGGGCCGTGGTTTCCGCACCCTGGCCCTTGGTGGTGGCACTGGCCTTCATGGCCTCGTCAAGGCTCTTGCTGAGGGATGCGATTTCAGCGTCTTGCTTCGCCTTTGACTCTTGGCTACGGGCAATCAGTTCCGCAGCTTGCCGTTTGAGGGAATCTGCCTCCTCGGCTAGGGCCTGCGCCTTGGCTTTTTCTTTGGCCAATTCGGCTTCCAGGCTTTCTTTTTCTTTGGCCAACAATGTGGATTGGTCGGGAGGCAAGTTGGCCAATTGCTGTTGAAGCTCACGGGATTGTTTCTGGGTTGCCTGGAGTTGTTTGTAGAGGTCGGTATTAGTGGAAGCGTAGGTCTTGAGGTTTTCTTCGAACTTTTTGAGGGTCGACTCCTTGTGGGTCAAGGTCTCCTTGGTGCCAGCCAATTCTGTTTCCAGGGACGCGGCCTTCTGGGAGGCAGAATCGAGCTGTTTCTGGAGGTCGGCCAGTTTGGCAGTGTCACCAGGGACGGCAGCCGGGGCAGGGATGGTCACTGCAGGCGGTTGGGGCGGGGCGGCCTTGAGCTTGTCCAATTCCTTCCTGAGGGCTGCGATTTCACGGATCAGGCTGTCATTGACTTCTTCACCGGATGGGGGAACAGGGTCTTCCTTCGGTGTGGCCGGGGCGGGGATGACGGGAATATCGGGCTTGGTCGTCACCACGATGGAGCCATCCAGTTCTTCGAGGAGTTGCTTCTTGGATTCTGCCAGGGAGGGTTTGGTGATTTCGGAAAGGAGCAAGCGGGCTTCAGGATCCCGGCCAAGGCTGTGCATGACTTTGGCCCGGTGGAGCTGGATGGCTTGCTCCTCGGCATCGGGGATACCAGGGACAAGGAGCTTGGTCCATGCCTGGAGGGCGGCGTCCCAATCCGGTTCATTCAGGTCGTAGTAGGCTTCGGCTTGGAGTTGTTTGTAGGAGCGGTTCCCTGGATCCAGCCTGACAGCGTCGGAAAGGGCGGAAAGCAGGGTTTTGTCAAATAACTCGGGGGATAGGACGTGTGCGGCCAGCAGGGGATTGGAATAGTAGATGAGGTGTGCACCAAGCTGGATGTGGTAAACAGGGGCGGTGGGGTCGAGCTTGGCGGCCTTGGCATAATGCTGGTAGGCTTCCTTGAAACGACCATTTTCAGCGTGGTGGTTCCCCAATTGCTGGTTGACGATGGCCAGGTTGGGATCCAGTTCGTAAGCTTTGGAGAAGATGTCGTAGGCTTCCTTATACCGGCCGATTTCGCGGAGGAATTTCCCGTGCAGAACATAGCCGAAAACATCTTTGGGATTGTTGGAGTTAAATGCCGCGTAGGCCTTGGCGATGGTATCGATCCTTTGCTCAAGTTCCTTTTCTTCAAACTTGGAAGGATCCTCGGCGTACTGGAAAAGGAGTTTCTCATGCCGCTGCACGATGGAAAGCAGCTTTTCTTCCGCTGGCGTAGGCGGAGGCTGGGTGGCTTGCGGTTGGGCCACATGCGCCAGCAGCGTCAAGAAGGCATAGGGGGAAAGCGATTTAACTGTGTGGAAAACCTGGGTCAAAAACCTGTCGGCCATAGTTCGTCCTATGATGGGGGTTGGAGTAATCTGGAACTGTGGGGAATTAAAGATGCAAACACGAGGTTTCCTGGCAAGGAAGTAAGTGATTGCGTGCGAGGCGAGGTTGCAGAGGGCGGGCAAAATGAAACCCATGGGCGAAATAGACCTGAAAGGGGCGCACATCGAAGTGACACATACGGACAAGGATTCCCAATCCATGTCATCAAGCGCACCACTTTGTCACCTCCATTGGCCGTCAAAATAGCCTGGATCCAGTGAGCATAAGGAGAGGAGACCGTGCATGGAGTTTGCCAGGGAAGAGTTGTTGGTAAGGAACACGCAACCCATTCAAAGAGGAAAAATATGAACACCATCAAATATGACCACCCTCTGTCCTTACTGCTGTCTCTCTGGAAGACACCCTGAACCTGGGTGAGAATATAGACCCTGAAAAGATCCATGCGAAACTGGAAGGCAGGGTGCTGGAGATCACCTTGCCCAAGGCGGATGCCACTCAGGCAAGGAAAATTTTTAATAAAATAGCTTAGGTACTGGTTGAAGGTTAATATGGCCTGGGTTCCAGAAATGGAGCCCAGGCATTTTTTTTGTTGGGACCGGAGATGTAGAGTGGTGTCCTGGTTCCCAGAAAATCATGACGGAACAATTACCGATATCGAGCATCAAGGAGGAGATCCTGGAAGGGTTTACCAAGGAAAAACGGGTAGTGCTGACCGCCCCTGCAGGAGCAGGAAAATCCACCCAAGTCCCGCAAATACTCCTTGATGGGTTACCAGGTATGGAAGGGCAAATCCTTGTGCTCCAGCCGCGCCGGATCGCGGCCCGGATGCTCGCGCGCAGGGTTACCTTGGAGCGGGGGAAGCCATTGGGGGGAGAAGTGGGATTCCAAGTAAGGTTCCAGGACGTATCCGGGCCAGTCACAAGGATCTTATACATAACGGAAGGCTTGTTTTGGAGGCGCTTGTCCGGGGATCCTGGGTTGGAAGGGGTGGGGGCAGTGTTGTTCGACGAATTCCATGAAAGGCATGTCGATGGGGACATGGCATTGTCCAGGGTGCTGGAGATCCAAAAGTCCTTACGCCCGGATTTGCTCATCGGGGTAATGTCGGCGACTTTGGAGGTCGGTTTGGTATCCGAGTTCCTGGAGCCTTGCCGGGTATTGGAATGCACTGGGAGAAGTTTCCCGGTAAGGATCGAATATAGCGGTGATGGTTGGGGAGAAGGCTCGCGGCAGGCCTGGGAACGCGTAACGAGAGTTTTCCCTAAACTTTTGAAGGAGAACTTGCAGGGAAACTTCCTGGTTTTCATGCCGGGGGCTTACGAAATCCGTAGGACTGTCGAGTCACTGCAAAACCTCCGAGAGGCAAGGGGCATGGATGTTTTAGCCCTACACGGGGAAATGCCCCCCGAGCAACAAGACCGGGCAGTAGAAGGAGGAATGCGCCGAAAGGTCATCGTTTCGACAAATGTGGCGGAAACGTCTCTGACAATCGACGGGGTTAGGGTCGTCGTGGATAGCGGTTTGGCGAAAGTTGCTCGTTACGACGCAAACCGGGGGGTGAACCAATTGATGCTGGAGAGGATAAGCAAAGCCTCAGCAGCCCAAAGGGCGGGACGGGCAGGGCGGGTAGCCCCAGGGGTTTGTATGCGATTATGGAAGGATGCGGATACAGACGGAATGCCCATGCACACCGACCCGGAAGTCCATCGGGTGGACTTGGCACCAGGGATGCTGGAAATGCTGGCGGGCGGTGTTGGGAGGGCAGGGGATTTCCAATGGCTGGAGAGGCCATCGGAAAGTGCGCTCGAAAGCGCGGAACGTTTGCTGGTGGGGCTTGGGGCTGTTGAGCACTTCGGGGGAGGGATTACGGAGGATGGCAAGAGGATGGCGGCGTTCCCCTTGCACCCGAGGTACGCCAGGATGTTGCTTGAGGGGGAAAGGCGGGGTTGCCTAGGCTTGGTCGCCCAACTGGCCGCACTTGTCCAAGGACGTTCATTTTTATTGCCATTTCATGAAAGCAAAAAGGAACGGGAAAGGCAGGAGTTCCTGGAAGTGGAAAAGATGCCGGGGTCGGACTTCTTCTATTTGTACAGGGCCTTTTCGGCGGCAGCGGAGAACGGGTTTGCCCTGGATTTTTGCAAAAAGTGGGGAATCCAAGGAGTGGCGGCCAGGGAGGCGTGGAAGGTTGCCAGGCAATACCTGGACCTGGCAAAGGAAAACAAAATGGATTTCGGGGATCCGTCCAAGGAATTGGATTTGGTCGAAGTCAGGAAATGCCTGCTTTCGGCATTCCCGGGAAATGTGGCCAGAAGACTGGACAGGGGCACCTTGCGATGTGCTTTGCCAGGTGGAAGGCGTGGGGAGCTAAGAAGGTCAAGCGTGGCAGATGGTTCCGCCCTGGTAGTGGTCGCAGAAATTGAGGAAACCAAAAGGCATGATTCCGGGCGGGAGTTGATGCTGGGGCTGGCTACTGAAATTGAGGAGCAATGGCTGGAGGAACTTTTCCCTGGTTTGTTTTCCACGGAGGCAGTCACAGTTTTCGATACTTTGGCCAAAAGGGTTGTGGTCAGGGCAACACGGAAATTCGGGGATTTGGTACTAGAGGAAAAGTCCGGGGGGGATCCGGAACCATCCATTGCCGCGGAATTGCTGGCCAAGGAAATACAAGAAGGGCGCTTGGCACTAAAAAATTGGGATGAGGGGGTGGAACACTGGATCTCCCGGGTAAACTTTATGGCGGCGCATTACCCGGAGTACGGGGTCTCTGCTATTGATACGGAAGCCAGGGCATTGCTTTTGCTGGAGGTTTGCCACGGGGCAACTTCTTCTAAGGAAGCCAAAAACAGGGATGTACTCCCCTGCCTGAAGGCGTGGCTTCCGATGGGGATTGAGCCGTTAATGGACAAATTGGTGCCTGCGGAGTTGGATATCCCTAGCAGGAAAAGACCCATAAAAGTCGATTATAGGGATGGGGAAGCCAGGATCTCAATGACTATACAGGAATTAATGAGACTAGGATCACACCCAAGGATCGCAGGGGAATACAAATTGTGGGTAGAAGCATTGGCACCAAACAGGAGGCCTGCCCAAATCACAAGGGATTTGGCCACTTTTTGGAAGGAATCCTACCCTGGGGTCAGAAAAGAATTGAGGGGAAGATACCCCAAACACGACTGGCCAGAAACAGTGGAATGGTGACCATATCCTGTATTTACTTTTTTTCCTTAGGGACAATCCGTCGCAAAAGTTCTTGGCCAGTGGCTTCGGTGGCCAATTCAAAATTCCTGACCAGTCCGTCTTCAAAGATACCGATTGCAACCATGGTCGCGCCAGGATTCCGATACCCTTTGATGGTAGCCTTGATCCTTCCGGTAGTATTGTAACCTTGGCTTGGGAATCCGGGAAATCTCCCATCCAACAACTTGTCCGGCCAGTAACACCGGAAGATATGGATGGTCTCGGATTGGTAACTGAAGGTGTACGCTTCGAAAGGAACAGGCGCTTCAAGGAACGGAAATCGTATGGGAACCTCCTGGTATTTTTGTATAAGCCTGTAGCCCCTGAGCTGCAAACAGACTTCCGGGGTATGGACGGCCAATGCCAATGGGGATCCGCTCCCCTGTTCCCACCGGCAGTAAAAACCAAGGAACCTGAGCCCTTTGTCAGAAATCCAATTGGCAGACAAAGCCTCAGAATAGTTGAGTTGGGAACGGATGGCCTCGGATATGTTTTGCTTTTCAAACTTTCGGGTGTGGGAGTGGAAATCGACCAGGACTTTTGGGCTGTCGGGAATGGCCTTTTCGTTGGATCCATACCAAAAGGCAGAACAAAGGAGGCAAAGGGGAAACCAAATGGCAGCAAAAATCCCGAGACCTTTGGGGAAAGGGCGAAGGACGAAGTTGAAGCTCCCGTGCGTCGTGTCGTTGATATTGAAGGTATGGGGAATCTTGGCGAACCTTACCAAGAGGAAAATCAACAGGCACAGCAGGAAGAGGGTGCCTAGGGATTCTGCGATGCCGATGGGGTCATGCCATTTCGACGCCAAGTCGGAACCCTTGCTTGCGCTTATATGAGCCAACAGGGAAGCCCGGAAGAGGTTCATTATAAAGGCAAAAAGGACAGATGTGGCCACAAGAACAAGGCGGACAGGAATCCGCAAGCGGAGGAATTGGCCGAGGAACAAGGAGACCACGATGGAACTTTGTAACCCTCGAATCCCGCTACAGGCTTGGTCTACCCCGACTGTACAGTTCGAAAGGCGGATAAGGTTTCCCTCGATATCGGCACTCCGACCGGCAAGGAGCAAAGTCTCCTGGACAAAGTGACTCACTTTGGCTTGGAGGAATGTTGCGGCACGAAGATCCCATGAAAGCAACAAGGGGATGGAAGTAGCTACAAAAAATATGGGGAAAACGACCCTTTTAAGGGAGGGGAGCCCTCCTGAGCCAAGAAACCACGCCAAGGTCAATACGACGGAAGGAAGGAACATCATCCAGTTAAGTAACCTCCATTCGGGGTTGGATCCCCTGACCAACCACAAAGGGAAAAAAAGGAGCAAACAAAAAAGGCATATGGCCTGGAATACAGGGCCTTGTTGTGAACTAAGCCCTTGAGAGGGCTTCTGCTCGGTCTCACGCCAGAGCAAAAAAAAGGCCAAAGGAGGGGTAAGCCAACCGTAGGCATATTGGGGGTTCAAGTTCCATTGTGTCTGGAGTTGGGCGATAGTCATGAACCATGCGCCCCCAACACAGACCCAACCTGGCCAGCTAGCTGCAATGGTTGCGGAATAGGAGGGCTTCAGGGCAAGTTTCCCCTCTAGCGGCTCTTGTTCGGGGGTCATCTTTCGGGAACTTTCCCTGGGTAATCAAAGGTTGTCGAACCCTTCCCTCTCGGCCCGTGACAACTTAGCAGTAGGTACGTTGAGGATCAGGGCGTCGGCTTGTTCGGCCTTTCCGTTTTTCCTGAGGATATGGGCATAAAGCATCTTCCACCCGATGGTGGAATTTTTCCAACTGGCCGACTGGGTATAGTCAAGGGTGTGCTGGGACTTTTGAAAATCCCCGGATTTATATTGGGCAAGAGCCATTACCACCCTGGTTTCCAGGTCCTGTGGATCGGCAGCATAAAGGGACTTTGCGTTGAGGATGGATTCCCCAAGGTTTTTATCCGCCAAGAGGTCGAAATACGTCTTCCGGGTACGGATATCCGCCAAGTTTGTGGATTTCTCCTGGATTGTATGGTACCAGGCGCAAAGCTCGTCAAGGGAGGCCGTTGGCAAAAGATGGCGTATCCGTTTCGTACACGCATAGGGCTCCAGCGCTGGAATGGTTTTGACAGCTTTGTCCAGAAGATGGAGCAAAGATTCATACTCTTTTGTTTTTTCAAGATACTCACATGTCTTTACCAGGGCATCCCGGTCCTCTTTCACACTTTCGAGGATGTGGTCAATTTGGCGGAGGGCACCTTCCTTGTCCTCTAGTCTATTGAGGGCACGGGAACGAAATGCGAGGCGGAAATGAGGAGGAACCGGGGCAGTCGGTTCATCCGTTTCCTCGGCCAACCGCTGCCACTGGGACAAATTGTTCAACGCATCCAGCCTCAGGGTATAGAGTTGGCTCGTCTGGAGGGCAGTCTCCTTGGAAAGCAACTCGAGAATGGCCTCCCACTCCCGAATGCCTGCGAGCCAATAGCAAAACTTGTGTAGCTCTTCGGGCTTTACTCCGGAAAGGTCGAACTCGGTTTTCAAAGATTCGATGATTTGAACAGTCTCCCCAGGGTTCGCTTTGTGGTAGAGGGAGGCAGCATCCAACTTGTCTTGGGCTGTGGCAAGAGGGTGTTTAAATGTTTTTAGAAACAGGCTTAACGCCTCCTCTTTAGAAAAGCCCCGCACCCCGAAATAGAAACGGATTGCTTCAATGCCGTCCTGGCCAGGGCTCCGGGTCATGTTGTCGAGAATATCCTTGGCCTCTTTTAGGAGGATGGGATTCCCTCCCTTGATCGCAATCCGGGCAAATAAAAACCTGGCTGGATTATGAAATTCGGACTCTTCTTCCACTAGGATCACCCGGGTTTGCCGGATTGCCTCCCCTGAATTTCCAAGGGCATCGTACACTTTTGCACTCACCAAGTGGTATTCAAATTTCCTGTCTCCTAGCCCAAGGGGATCGACAAGTTGAAGCTGGGTCTCGGCAGTAGCAATATCCCCGGCTTCCAAGGCAACCTTGGCAAACTCCAAATTGTCAACCGAAGTGGCCTCTGGGGATTGCACAATTTCCTTGTACTGGCTGAGGGCAGTCTGGGGATTGTGTTTTTTTAGGGTTTCGGCCAACTGCCTCGAAATCTTAAGGTTCCCTGGGTCCAGTTTATGGGCAGCCTCCAGTTTATCGAGGGCTTTTTCAACCTCGCCGTTGCCAAGGAGCCCTTCCGAACGCTTTGCATGCTGAGATGCAATGGATGCCCTGAACATCTCGTAGGCACGGGGCAAAATGAAGACCGCGGCCACTACCAAAATAGCCGGCAAAAAATACTTAAGCGTGGAAGACCTCCGGCTCATTCCAATGCCTCCATGTCATGGTCAACCATTTCCATAACCAACTCTTCAAACCCTTTTGTCGGCTCCCAGCCCAAAACCCTCTTCGCTTTGGTGGAGTCCCCCTGGAGGATGGCAACTTCGGCGGGACGGTACAATTTTTCATCTGTCCTGACGAACTCCCTGTAATCCAACCCGACATGGGAAAACGCTTTGTCACAAAATTCCCGAACAGTGTGGGTTTTCCCCGTTGAGACGACGTAATCCCCCGGGTCGTCCTGTTGTAGCATTAACCACATCGCGCGGACATAATCCTCAGCATGACCCCAGTCCCGTTTTGCGTCCAAATTCCCTAATTGCAAAAGATCCGCCTTGCCCCGCTTGATCGCGGCCACATGGCTGGTGATCTTGCGGGTAACGAACTCATAGCCCCTCCGGGGAGACTCATGGTTGAAAAGGATGCCCGACGATGAATGCAGCCCGTAGGCTTCCCTGTAATTCCGAGTTATGTGGAAACCGGCAACCTTTGAAATACCATAGGCAGAGCGAGGATGGAAAGGTGTGTCTTCATTTTGCGGGACTTCCTTCGCCTTCCCGAACATTTCGCTGGACCCTGCAAAATAGAAACTTGCGTCCGGGGCGCACTGCCGGAGGGCAGACAGCATGTAGTGGGTCCCGTTCAAGTTGGTATTAATCGTAGAAAATTCGTCCTCAAAGGAATAACTGACAAAGCTCTGGGCCCCTAAATGGTAAATTTCATCTGGCTGGACCTTACGCACAATCTCATAAACTGTGGGATAGCTTTCCAAGGAACCAGGGTGCAATTCCAGGTCTGCAAGAAGGGGCTTGAGCCTTTTAAGCCTGTGGAGCGGATTCTCTATGGATGCCCTCCGGACTATCCCATGAACTGAGTACCCCTTCCCCAACAAGAATTCGGACAAGTAAGAACCATCCTGACCCGTGATCCCTGTAATAAGTGCCTTTTTGGACATCTGAAAATTGGTAATTTTTACTGAAAAATTGGCGGTTCAAGCCCCGAGGGGGTGGTCATCCCCTCCGTCAACCAAGTCTTCGTGGATCTCGACTCTGGATTCCGCATGTAGCGCCCCGGCGCCGTAATGGTTCGAAGCCTTTCCGATCAAAAAAGAAGACAATAACAACTGCACACGTTTCTTCGCAGGAATCAATTTTAAAACCTTACCCTCCCGCCCTTCAAAGAGCCCATGGAGCACTTTGACGGTTTGCCCGACTTCCAATGGGGTCGAAGGCACTACCAGAACCCCATCCCCAGAGGTCAACGTGAATAGGTCAGAGATGATTTCAGGAGGCACTTCCACTGGTTCGAGGCCATGCCTAACGATGTATGACACACCTTGGCAATAATGGACGGTTCTCATCGAATCAACGGGGTTGAAGGAGCTGAAAACATACCCAGGGAACAAGGCCCTCCGCTCTGTTTTTTTTCCCTCGGTCGTCTTTTTGGTGATAACGGTCTGAGGGTAAAACACTTCAATATTGTCCAGTTTCCCTAAGCTCAAGGCGACCAAATGTTCCATCCTCGGTTGGCATTTCAAGCAATACCATTTCATTTCGGAAGGGGCTTGGAGGGTTTGGATTGGCATGGATTCTAAGTGAATTGGTCAAAAATTAGCCAACCCCCAAAGCACAGCATTTGCAAGGGCAAAGGGGAAGGGAACCAGGTAGAAACACTTGACGAAGGCCGTTTGCTGAGGCATTTTGAGTGGACGTTTTCAGGGTCTACAGAGATTTCCCACCCCAAATTACGAATCTGACCCCCCCACTGGGCTGACATGAACCATAAAACCCAAGGATTCTCCATCCTCCACCGCTTGGCGTTGATCACTTTCTGCGCGAGCTGGTTCTGGATCCTGCTCGGGTTCTGGGAAAATCTGGCAGGCAAACTTTTGGCTACCTCCAATCCGATCATTTACAGCGTCATGGCGGTTTTGGGGATGCTCGCCTCAAATATCGCCAGCTTCAACCGATACAGCAGTTACCTCGAACTCGGAAGATGGGAGAGGCTTACCAAGGCGATCAGCTTGGCCAATGTACAGGGCATACTCGTCTCCTTCTCACTGTTCCTTGCCTACTTCCTCGTGAGGGATATCGAAATTAGCCGCAAGTTCCTGGTCGCTTTCCTAGGATCCCTTTGGATGCTATTGATCCCTGTCAATTACTACATTCCCGACTTCCTCCAATGGATTTTCAATGAAGACAGGCGCACCCGTCAGACACTCTTGATAGGGACATCCCGTACGCTGGGGAACATCAAGGATTGGGTTCACCACAACACAGCCACCGGTTTCAACATTACCAGCATTTACACACCTGGCGGGGGAGGAGGAGAGATCATGAACATCAAAGGGCTGGTACCCGTGGAAAACCTGGAAAAGTACCTAAGTCGCGAGAAGATCTTTCGCGTTGTAATCGTGCCAGGACCACGGAGTGAGTACTGGATCCAAGGGGTCATTGATCTTTGCCAGTGCCACGGTTGCCGGATCTTCATCCACAATCCTTACGCAAATTATTTCAATGTCCCACTAGTTCCAGTCCTAGAGCGGGGCCAACCCTTCTTCGCACTCCAGAACGAACCCCTCGAGAGCCCCTTCAACCAAATCCTCAAGAGGCTCTTCGACCTTGCGGTCTGTATCCCCTTGATCCTGTTCGTCCTTCCCCCCATGATTGTCATGGTGTGGGTATTCCAACGCGCCCAATCACCAGGCCCCATATTCTTCCGGCAAATTCGCGGCGGAAAAGGAGGGGAACCATTCAACATCTTAAAATTCCGCTCCATGCATGTTGCCAAGCGTGATACAAACGACACGCTGCAAGCGCGAAAGGATGACGACAGGACATATCCAATGGGCAGGTTCATCCGGAAATACAGCATTGATGAATTCCCACAGTTCATCAACGTCCTGATTGGGGACATGAGCCTTGTCGGTCCCCGACCGTACATGATAGAGCACGACGAATTGATCGGACGAGATTTTAGGGCCTACCACGTACGCAAATTTGTCAAACCCGGAGTCACAGGCCCCGCCCAGTGCGCAGGCCTCAGGGGGGAAGTGGTTTCCCAAGACCTACTCCAAGCCCGCAATGAAATGGACTTCAACTACGTAGGGAATTGGTCATTGCTCCTGGACATTGAAATCGTCGTCAAAACCGCCCTCCAGGTCATATTTCCTCCAAAGTCCGCATATTGACCCCGGCCTTGAAGCAAAATCCCGTCAAAATCCTTGGCCTCGATTTCTTCCCCGGCACTGCCCGGGATGCCATCAGGGAAATCACCCAAGGCGGTGGGCTACTTACCGCGCCAGCAGCACCAGGGCTAGCCCACAACCTGAACCAAGATCCCTACTACCGCGAGGCCTTACTACATTCCAGGATCCTTCTACCTGACAGCGGCCTAATGGTTCTGGTTTGGAACCAAATCAGGCCCAAAGACACACCACCTCTTTATCGGGTTTCGGGTCTTGAATTCCTCAAAGAAGTCCTCCTCTCAGAGGAAAACAGGTCCATGCTCCAGTCCAGCTTCTGGATCATGCCAAACGAATTGGAGGCTAAATTGAACCGAGCGTGGCTGTTACAGAACACCGGGGTCACTCTTCCCGAAAGTTCGATTTACGTAGCACCCGATTACCCCAAAGCAGGCCCATTGGAGGATCCTAACCTGCTGGCTATCCTCAAGGAACATACCCCCGGTCTAATCCTCAACAACATCGGCGGAGGCACCCAGGAGCGCCTAGGGCATTACCTCCAGAATAACCTCTCCCCCACCCCGGCGATCCTCTGTTGCGGGGCAGCCATTGCTTTCCTCACGGGAGGACAGACCTGCATTCCCCCATGGGCGGACAAATACAAACTAGGCTGGTTGCTACGCTGCGTCTCCAAGCCCACGAGCTACATCCCTCGATATTGGAAAGCCAAGGCCATTGTCCCGCTGATGTATAAATATAAGGGACAGCTCCCGCCCATCACCACACAAACGTGAACCCCTCTAATCTAAGTTGACAAAGCCACCCCCAGCGAACACACCCAAAACCTATGCAAATTTACCTCAATGGCCATTTCGTCGCCAAAGACGACGCAAAGATCTCCGTCTTCGACCACGGCCTCCTGTACGGGGACGGTATCTTCGAAGGCATCCGCCTCTACGACAATTGCGTCTTCAAGCTTGACGAACACCTGGAACGCCTCGAGCTTTCCGCCAAGGCTATCCTCCTGCAAATCCCCATCTCGCGCCAGGAATTGGCCGACGCAGTCTGCGAGACATGCCGACGGAACAACCTTGCAGACGGCTACATCCGCCTGATAGTCACTAGGGGCACAGGCCACCTTGGCCTATCGCCAAGAGGGTGCGACTCCCCTACCGTCATCATCATTGCGGCCAACATCCAGCTCTATCCCCTAGAACATTACCAAAACGGCCTCAAAATCATTACCGTACCGACCCGCAGGATGAACCCCGCCGCCCTGCCCCCGATGGTCAAGTCACTCAATTACCTGAACAACATCATGGCAAAAATAGAAGCCCAACAAGCAGGCTTCCTTGAGGCCATCATGTTGAATGACCAAGGTTACGTAGCAGAATGCACAGGGGACAACGTCTTCATTGTTTACAAGGGCAAAGTCCTCACGACACCTGCCAGTGCAGGTGCCCTGCGCGGAATCACCCGGGACACAGCAATCGCAGTCGCCGAAGAACTCGGCCTGCCACTGATATCCCAAGAACTTACCCGCTACGACCTCTGGTGTGCAGACGAATGCTTCCTCACCGGAACGGCTGCGGAGATAATCCCTGTCGTAGAAATCGACGGCCGTACCATCGGGAATGGAAAACCTGGCTCCACAACACAAGACTTCCTCCGAATCTTTCGTGAAAAAGCCTCCAGGGAGGGCACCTTGCTCTAGCAACCCCAAAGTGCGAATTTTGATTGGATGGAAACCTGCTTAAACACACATTTGTAATAAGTGACATCCTTAACAATCCACGAACACCGCGCAGCACAAAATGGCAGAGAACATCAAATGCGACTACTGCGATAACCAAGCGACCGTCCACCTCACAACCATCATCAACAACGAGGTCAACAAAATCGACCTCTGTGAAGACTGTGCCCAACAAAAAGGGGTCTCCTCCAACCAAGGCATTTCCCTAAACGACATGTTCTCAAACCCTACGGGAGACACTGGGGCCGCCTCGGGGCTCGCATGCAAGGTTTGCGGATTCACCCATGCCGACTTCCGTACCAACGGCCGCTTCGGCTGCCCGTCCTGCTACACAAGCTTCCGCACAATCCTCCAGGACACCCTAGAAAACATGCACCCCGGCACGCACCACCTTGGCAAAGTCCCCGACCAACTCCTCGGACGGATGGGCTCCAAGGATCGCGAGTTACGCCTCCAGGACGCCCTTCACCAAGCCATTTCAGAAGAAAATTACGAAGAAGCAGCCAAACTTCGGGACAAGCTCAACGAAATTCGCTCTTCCACAGGTCTGGCTATCACACCCGGACAAGGGAAATGACCATCAGTACCCTCATCAAAACCGGGGGTGAAAACCTGCAGGACTCCATCCCCATCGTCCTCAGCACTAGGATCCGCCTAGCCCGCAACCTCTGCGACTACCCATTCCCGGGGTGGGCCAAAGTTGCGCAAAAGTGTGAAATCCTTACCCACGCTCGGGAGACCCTATCCCAAGTCCCGACCCTCAAGACCGCTACATTCTTCAACATGGAGGATCTCAGCGAGACGGACAAACTCATCCTCGTCGAGCGACACCTCATCAGCCGCGAACTCTCGGAGTCCAGCCACTCCTCCGGCGTCCTCGTCGCCAAGAGCCAAGGCAGCTCGATCATGGTCAACGAAGAGGACCACCTACGTATCCAAATACTCCGCAACGGCTTCGACCTGGACAAAGCATGGCGCACGATCAACACCCTGGACTCACGTATCGAAAGCAAGCTCGACTTCGCTTTCTCCGACGAACTGGGTTACCTCACAGCCTGCCCGACCAACCTCGGCACAGCAATGAGAGCATCCGTCATGATGCACCTCCCTGCCCTCAACTACACAAACCAAGTCGATAAAGTCATCCGGGCAGTAAACCAACTCGGTATGGTCGTCCGCGGCCTCTTCGGCGAAGGATCCGATGCAATCGGCCACTTCTTCCAAATTTCCAACCAACAAACCCTAGGGGAATCCGAATCCGAAATCCTACGCCGCTTGTCCAAAGTCCTCGTCGAAATCGTCCGCCACGAGTGCAACGCCCGCATGCTCCTAATGGAAAGCGAACGGATCAAATTCATGGACAAAATCGGCCGCGCCTTTGGCATCCTCCGGAACAGCCACATGCTAACCAGCAAAGAGTCCATGGGCTTCCTTTCCCTCCTCCGGCTTGCGGTGGACCTCGGCATGCTCCCCGACGACACACGCCCCCTCGTCGACCGCCTCTTCATGGAAAGCCAGCCCGGCCACATCCAAGTCCAACTTTCCGGGGAATCCGGCACCGACCAACGCGACTTCTACCGCGCAAGCCTCTTGCGCAAAGCCACCAGCAAGCTTCCCCAATTAAATTTTGACATACTACGGGATCAGGAATTTACTAAGCTCTTCCCAGGAGGATTATGAACAATTTCACACCACGCGCCCAGCAAGTCCTTGCCCTCGCAAGGAAGGAATCCGACCGCTTTAATCACAACTACGTTGGCACAGAACACCTGCTCCTAGGTCTTATCCACCTCGGCCAGGGGGTAGCCGTAAACGTACTCCAGAAAATGGGGCTCGACCTGGACTCCGTCCGCGCTGAAGTCGAAAAGCAAGTTGCCACCAATACCCCGGAAAACAAACCCACCGGAAACATCCCGTACACCCCCCGGGTCAAAAAAGTCCTCGCCCTGGCGTCAAAAGAAGCCCGCGCCCTAAACCACTCATATGTCGGCACCGAACACATCCTCCTAGGCCTCTTGCGCGAGGGTGAAGGCGTCGCCTCCCGAGTTCTCATCAACCTCAAGGTTAACATCGAACGCTGCCGCCAGGAAATCCTCGCAGAACTCGACCCCAACTTTGCCGCCGAAGGCGAAACTGCAAACATCGGAGCTCCCGGAGAAGAGAAAAGGGATACCAAGACCCCAGCCCTCAAAACCTTCGGACGTGACCTTACCGAACTAGCGGCCAAAGGCGAGATCGACCCCGTCATCGGCCGCAAGGACGAAATCCGCCGCGTCATCCAAATACTTTGCCGCCGGACAAAAAATAACCCCGTCCTCATAGGGGAGGCCGGAGTCGGCAAGACTGCCATCGTTGAAGGCCTTGCGCAAGAAATCGCTAGTGGCCTAGTTCCCGAAATCCTCCTTGGCAAAAGCGTCATCACCCTCGACCTCGCCCTCATGGTCGCCGGCACAAAATATAGGGGTCAGTTCGAAGAGCGCATCAAAGCTGTCATGGACGAAATAAGGCGCGCCAAAAATATCATCCTCTTTATCGACGAACTCCACACCATCGTCGGCGCAGGAGCGGCAGAAGGTGCCATGGACGCATCCAACATCTTCAAGCCCGCCCTTAGCCGCGGGGAAATGCAATGCATCGGAGCCACCACCCTCGCAGAATACCGTAAATACATCGAGAAGGACACCGCCCTGGACCGACGCTTCCAATCCGTCAAAGTCGAAGCCCCCAACCAAGACGATGCCTTCCTCATTCTTAAAGGCATCCGCCACAAATACGAAGAGCACCATAAAGTCACTTTTACCGACGAAGCCCTCTGGGCATCAGTAAAACTCTCAGACCGCTATATTTCCGGACGATTCCTTCCCGACAAAGCTATCGACGTCCTCGACGAAGCCGGGTCACGTGCCCGCATCGACGCAATGCAACGCCCGCCGGAAATCGAATCCCTTTCCCAGGAGATAGAGGACGTCTGCAGCCTCAAGGACGAAGCGATAGGCAAGCAAGACTTTGAAAAAGCGGCTCAATACCGCGACAAAGAAAAACAACTCCGCGCTAAGCGCGAAGAGACCATCGAAAGCTGGAAAAAGACCCGCGACGAGCAACAAATCACCGTCACTGAAGATGACATGTTACTCGTCGTGTCCGACTGGACAGGGATTCCCCTCTCCCGCATGGAGAAGAAGGAAAATGCAAAGCTCCTCGAACTCGAAAAAGAACTCCAGGCAAAAGTCATCGGCCAAAAGCCTGCCACCGTCGCCATTGCCAAAGCTCTCCAACGCTCCCGCGCTAATCTGAAGGATCCCAAGCGCCCCATCGGATCTTTCCTCTTCATGGGGCCGACCGGAGTCGGCAAAACCCACTTGGCCAAAGTCCTCGCGGAACACATGTTCGGGGAGCAAGACGCCCTCATCCAGTTGGACATGTCCGAGTACATGGAGAAATTCGCAGTTTCCCGCCTTATCGGTTCCCCTCCAGGATATGTCGGTTACGAGGAAGGTGGCCAGCTTACTGAGGCCATCCGGCGCAAGCCCTACGCTGTCATCCTTTTTGACGAAATTGAGAAAGCTCACCCTGACGT
>JAYPDO010000006.1:276-5049 GCA_038125285.1 Opitutia bacterium | reverse complement strand
GACGTCGTCCAGATCCTCCTCCAGGTTCTTGAAGACGGTCGCCTGACCGATGGGCTAGGACGCAAAGTAGACTTCAGGAACACTATCCTAATCATGACCTCCAATGTCGGAGCAAACCTCCTCCAAAAGAATACCTCCATGGGATTCGAATCAGGCCTCGACCCGACCAAAGACTTCGAAAACACTAAAGACAAAATCCTCGAAGAGGCCAAAAAGTTCTTTAAACCGGAATTCCTGAACCGCTTGAGTGAAACCACCATCTTCCATCCCCTAGGTATGGATCATATGGAAAAAATCGTCGACCTCGAACTCGAAAAGGTCGCCAAACGCCTCAAGGAGCAAGACCGCGAAATTGAAGTCAGCGACGAAGCCAAAAAATTCCTTATCAACCACGGGTGGGACGAAAAGAACGGTGCCCGCCCCCTGCGCCGCGCGATTGAGCGCTACCTGGAGAACAGCCTGGCCGAAGCCATCCTCTCTGGCGAAGTCGCCGATGGGGAGCCAATTCGTGTCATCACTCTACCTAACGATGAAGGCGAAGAGTCGGAGAAACTAGGCTTCGTCCAATCCCAGGAAGCCTCCCAAGAAGTATCCTGACAATGCAGAGGGGTTATTCACCAGGCTTGCGGATCTTTTCCAATTTCCCTGTAAAGCTCCCGACAATCACCTTGCTCTTCATTTTGAGGGGATAATGCGGCTTTTCCTTCGACATCCAAATCTCGATCTTGCTGTCCTTGGATTTCTCGAACACTCCCTTTAATTCCCCTGTCCCCGGTACAATTCTATAAGCCTGGAACGTACCGGCGGGCACTTCGATTTCCTCCTCCCCATCCACACCTACCTTGATGTTGATGACTTTCTTCCCATCCGTTGCGGGTAGGTGGATCGGTTCACCTACCTTGAATTCTTGGTTTCGAAGCGAATACATTACCGAAAGCGGGTCAAGGAGCCCCTCACGGATCTCCAGAGGAGGGTCGGCCTGCCCGAAATCGTGGTGGGTCGCCAATTGCTTTTGCCGGTCGAAAGTCACCCGGATATCCCTGTCCGTTTTCCCTTCCTGTTGGCGCTTTGTATAAAGCAACGTATTCCGCAGCCCCAGGTCAGTGTAGGAATGGATGTTGTCCCTTACTTTGTAGATTTTATCAGCGACCCCATAGGTCTTTGCCGTCATGTTGAAATGCAAACAGGGCGTCCCGTCCAATTCAGTGTCCTGCATCCGCTCAAGTGTCGCGTTGCCAACCTTGATCCCCGCCCACTTCATACTGTATTCGAGTTTCTCCCCTTCAGGAAACTGGAAATCCGCCTCTCCGGGGAATAAAAGGTGCGCCAGCAAAAAAAAGGCAAAGGTGTGAGGTGAAAGTTTCGGCAAATTCATAATTCAAAGGTTCTCCGGCCAACTCCCACCTAATTCTTATTACCAGTCCAGGCTAATTAGACAGCAAATGTCTGGATACGCTCAATTTTCATGGCTCAGGAAGTCGGACGGCCACATACTTTCGAACTGGGGCGATAAGTCTCGACTCACAAGGGTAAAGCGCACAATCCATTTCCCATGGTTTCGAGCCCACCAGATAGCAATTCATTTTGGGGACAAGGCCTGATCCTCTTCTGCGCATTGGCCGCTGGATGTGTCTCAGACCAAAGTACTCCTGACCTCCCAGCACTAGGGCATCCCGATGGTTGGCAAGCCCAGGCCGGTGGAAAAATGAGGGAAGTCGCGGAATTCCACTTCCCCTCCTCGGATTTCGCTGGGACTCCTGTGCCCGGCCTGGTGAAAGAAGCCTTGGCAGAAAGCCCATTCCTGGAGTCTGCCCAGGCGTTGGCCGAGGCCGCAGCTCATGGGGCCGGTATAGCCCGGTCGGCTCGTATACCACAGGCTATCGGCCGGGGAGTGGCGACCCGGCAAATGATGAACCTAGGTACGAACCCCGCATTTTCCAGGTTTTTCCAGGGTAGCACATTCATCACTAACAATTATGTAACCGACGCCCCCGTATCCTGGGAACTCGACTTATGGGGCAAACTTAGGGACTTGGAAATGGCCGCCAAGGCATCTGCCGAAGCAGAAGAAGAGGACTTTGCCAACGCCCGGCTCTCCATTGCAGCCCAGGTCGCAAGGGCATGGACTAACTTGACCAAGGCCGAGTTGCAATCCAAGCTCACAAGGGAAACCGTCCGTAGTTACGAAGCCAACCTGGGCATTATCAGGACAAGGTTTGGGCAGGGTCTGGCCAGTGCCTTGGACCTGAAGCTCACCCAGGCGAGCCTTACCAGCGCAAAGGCCACATTGGAAGCGCAGGACAGGGAGAAAGCCAGGGCGGCGAGGGTACTGGAGGCGTTGTTGGGGCGTTATCCAGAAGGAAAGCTCGTACCGGGAAAATCCTTGCCCGTACTGGATCAAAGTATACCGGCAGGGTTGCCTTCAGAATTGCTCGCAAGGCGACCGGATATCCGATCAGCGAAGCAACGATTGGTCGCAGCCGGCTACCGGGAAAAAGAAGCGGGGAAAGGGTTTTTGCCCAATATTTCCCTCACCGGCCTGGCAGGAACTTCCAGCCAGGAATTGCACAATTTGGCAGACTGGGGCTTTGGTTCTTGGTCTTTGGCAGGAAACCTGTCCCAACCCCTTTTCAGCGGAGGCAGGATCACAGCGAAGAAGTTGCAGGCACAAGCATACCGCCGCCAAGCCGCTGCGCAATTCGAACAAGTTGCCCTGGCGGCGTTCAGGGAAGTGGAAGATGCCTTGGACGGGGAATCCCGACTCGCCAAAGAAGAATTAGCCCTAAAGCAGGCAGCCGAAGAGTTTTCGGACGCAGAGACCCTGGCCTGGGAACGCTACCAAAAAGGTTTGGTGGACATCATCACACCTTTGGAAGCCCAAAGGCGGGCAAACGAGGCAATGACAAGGCATCTGGCCATACAAGCCCAGCAGGTCGAGAACCGGATCCTCCTGCATTTGGCCTTGGCGACAGAATTAGATTGATAGGATTCAGGGAGGAGATGGACGTTCTTCACCGCCGTTAAAAATCCTTGGCATCAAAAAGGATACGAGCCAGTGCCAAGACAAGATTTTGAAAACGGGGTTGGGATGGGGGCTTGATTTTTAGGCCATCCCTTGTTTCTTACACGACCCGAATTTTTCAGAACCAAAAGATCGTATCATGGCAGAAACCCACGAATTCAAAGCCGAAGTCCAGCGAGTGCTGGATATCGTAATCAACTCCTTGTACACTGATAAAGAAATCTTTGTCCGGGAATTGGTCTCCAATGCTTCGGACGCATTGGAAAAACTGCGCCACACCCAGATTACCGAGAAGGATATCCACGACGATAATTTGTCCCTCGAAATCAACATCCGTACCGACGACAAAGCCGGGACATTGACGATCCAGGATTTCGGGATCGGGATGACCGAGGAGGAATTGACTGAGAACCTCGGCACGATCGCCCATTCCGGCTCAAAAAAATTCATGGAGGCATTGGAAGAAGGCGCGGCTTCCAAGGATAACTTGATCGGGCAGTTCGGGGTAGGTTTTTACAGCGCGTTTATGGCTGCTGATAAAGTAGAGGTGTACACACGGACTTGGAAACCGGAAGGCAAAGGCTACCTCTGGACATCCGAAGGCGCCGGGAGCTATACGATCGAAGAAGTCAAGGGACAGCGACGTGGTTCGAAGATCATCTTAACCCTCAAGGATAGCTGCAAGGAATTCGCTTCGGAAAGCCGGATAAAGGGGATCGTCAAACAATACTCCAGCTTTGTGCAGTTCCCGATCAATATTAACGGTGAGCATGCCAATACAGTCGAGGCCATCTGGCTAAGGAACAAGACCGAGATCAAAGAGGAGGATTACACGGAGTTCTATAAATTCCAGGCCAACGCCTATGACGAACCCCTTTTGCGTCTGCATTTCAATGCCGATGCCCCGATCGAGGTGAACTCACTTCTTTTTGTGCCCAAGGACAACCCGGAGCGCATGGGGTTCGGGAAGACGGAGCCCGGTGTGGCACTGTATTGTAAAAAGGTGATGATTGACCAGGACCCGAAGGGCTTGTTGCCAGAATGGTTGCGCTTCCTCAAAGGCGTGGTCGATAGTGCGGACTTGCCCTTGAACATCTCCCGGGAGACGATGCAGGACAGCGCATTGGTCCAGAAACTGAACACGCTCTTAACCAATCGCTTCATCAAGAAGCTAACGGAGACCGCCAAAAAAGACCCTGACATCTACGAAAAGTTTTGGGAGCAGTTCGGTTTTTTTATAAAAGAGGGGATCCACATGGATTACGGGAACCGGGAAAAACTCGGACAGCTCCTGCGGTATGAATCATCCCTAACTGCACCCGGCAAAATGACCAGCCTTGCCGACTACGTTTCCAACATGCCTGAAGGACAGGACAAGATCTACTACCTCTTCGGCCAGAACAGGGCGGCTATCGAAGCAGGGCCTTTCCTCGACGCATTTAAGGCGCGGAACATAGAAGTCCTCTACATTTTCGAGGAGGCGGACGAGATCATCCTTCGCGACCTTGGGAAATTTGAGGACAAAGATCTGCTTTCGGGCGATTCTGACCAAGTCTCCCTGGAAAAACTGGACGACGGATCCGAGGCCGATGCGCTTCCCGAAAAAGAGACCAAGGCCCTTTGCAAATGGATTTCCGGGAAACTCGACAAGAAAGTCTCCTCCGTCGAAGCCAGCGACCGTCTCCTAGGCAGCCCCGCCTGTATCCTCAATGCAGACAAATCCATGACCGCCAACATGCGACGGATTATGC
>JAYPDO010000006.1:0-266 GCA_038125285.1 Opitutia bacterium | reverse complement strand
CGGGGAGTCCATCCCCTCCCTCCCCCCGGTAAAATTCCAGGTCAACCCGCGCCACCTTCTAATCCACAACCTTTCCAAGCTAAGCAAGGAAAACGAGGAACTCGGAGAGCTTATCATCCATCAAGTCTTCGACAACGCCCTGGCCACAAGTGACCTGCTGGAGGATCCCCGGGAAATGGTGGCCCGGAGTTACCGGATCCTGGAGATGGTCAGCAAGGCATCCTGAAGCCCCTCCGGGTGACGGAATCTAGTATGATCACTAATCC
>JAYPDO010000005.1:56001-57655 GCA_038125285.1 Opitutia bacterium | reverse complement strand
CCTTGATATACTCGGCTGGCCCTTCCGGGGAGGCACTCAGGTCGAGGGTCGTTTCGTCCATCCTGGGTTTGGGGATTTCGAGCCATTTCCTGGACAATTCCACCCTTTTTTCAATGTCACGGACTGAGTCGAGGTATTCGTCGTACTTCGCCTTATCATATTGTGCAAGGGTGGGGCGGAGGGCTTTGGCATTTCCAAGGACAAGGTCGAGGTAGCTCCGGGTGCTGTTGATGCGCAAACGGGAGAGTTGGTCGTCGCTGGTCTGGCCAAACAGCTTGGCAAAGATTTGCTTGGGGTTGGACAATGCGGGCACCGGGCGGCCGGATGCGTTGTAGGAAAGGGTGGTGGAACGGGTGGGCTCGCCTACCCCGCCATCGCTGGACAAGGTGAGCGATGGGAAGCGCGTTTGGGAACCCACGAATTGGGCGGCCAGCTGGTCGACGGAAATCGAATTGGTATAAGCCGGGGGACGGAGGAAGTGGCCGGTAAGGAACGTGTCCCCGGTGTCATGGCCGCCCAACTTCCGGCATTTCGGGTGGGATAGACCGTGGAGGATGGTCACGTCGTCCCGCAGGGGTTCAATAGCCTGGAGGACATTGCGGAACTTGAAGTCCTTCCCTCCTCCTTGGGGATACCAATTCCACTCTTCCCCAGGTGCCCCGTCCTTCGGAAGGGCGACCCCGAAAGGAAAGTACACGAAGGCCATCCGGGACGGGAGGTTTACAGGCGCGGCGGGATGTCCGAGGGATTCTAGGAAAGGGAGTGAAAGGGCGGCACCAGAGCCACGGAGCAAAGTCCTACGGGGGAGAGGATTGGATAGATTCATGGATTCGATGTCGGAATCAGCGGGTCAGGAAAGGCTCGGAGAGGACGAGGGAAGTGATGAGGGTTTGCAGTTGGTAATCGCTGTCAGCAAATTGTTTGGACAAGTTTAATACGGCTGCTTCGTCAGTAAACTCAAGGGAACGTCCAAGGGCATAGGCCATGATTTTCCTAGTCAGGGCAGTAGCGAACTGGTCTCTATGATGAAGGAGCAAATATTGCTTCAAGCCGGCCAACCCTTCGAGCCTTTTGCCATCTGGAAGGGTCGCTATGGCGTCCACAGGCTGGGGCTTCGCGCCTTTGGAAGGTCGCCAGGTTTCCCTGAAACGGCCGACAGCGTCATACTCCTCGAAGGCAAGCCCCCATGGGTCGATATCCTTGTGGCAATCTGCGCAGGCGGCCTTTTCCCTGTGAAATTCCATCTTCTCACGAACAGTCAGGTTTTTTATCTTGGGATCATTGGCGTCCAGGATTGGCACATCCGGCGGAGGCGGGGCTGGGGGAGTTCCGAGAACCCTGTCCAATAGCCACACGGCACGACGGATCGGGTGGGATTGTTCACCATCGGAATTGGCCAGCAGGATGCCGCCCTGGGAAAGGAGCCCGCCACGGTTCCCAACCCCCACCAAAGACACGCGCTGGAAAGCCTTCCCTGGTGGGACGGAAGGTAGGCCATAGTGGATGGCCAAGGGTCTGTTCACTATGGCGAAGTCCGAGGCAATAAGCTGCATGGCGCTAGTATTGGAGCGTAGGATTTCCGCAAAAAACTGCAAGGTCTCTTCCGCCATGTCCTCTTTCAGGCTATCATCAAAACCAGGGTAGAACTGGGGAT
>JAYPDO010000005.1:49993-55991 GCA_038125285.1 Opitutia bacterium | reverse complement strand
ATCCCGGGCAGGTTAAGCCATTGGCCTGTGAAATGGCGTACAAACTCCCAGGACTTGGGATCCTGCAACATTCGCCGGACTTGCCGCCGGAGAATTTCAGGTTCGTGGAGCCGGCCATCTTTGGCCAGCCCGGAAAGCCCATCGTCCGGCATGGTACTCCACAAAAAATACGACAACCTGGAGGCGATCTCGTAGTCCTCCAGCTTGCGGCGTTTTCCAGGTGAAGGCTCAACCAAGTAAAGGAAATCTGGCATGGCCAGTACCAAGGCAAGGGTTTCCCGCATGGCCGACTCGTATGTCCCGGCTTCCTTCCGTGTTTGTTGGTAAATGCTGAACATCCCTTCCGCCTCGTCTGCCTTCACTGGCCTGCGGAAGGCCTGCCCCATGAATTTCCTGATCGAAGCTCGGGCCCGAGAGTCCTCCGTCCCGTCATCTGGATGCCCCACTAGGCGGACATGGCTGGATGGTGGCCATGCATCGAACAAAGGCCCTTCGAATTCAAGCATCCTGACATGGATCCGGGGTTGCCTGGGCTCATCAGGATCGGCTGGGGCAGGCTCCGGTGTTTCCCCTTTTTTCGGTTTCTTGGCTTTTTGGGGCTTCCGGCTACTAAACCCGGAGCCGTCATCATATTCATTGGTGACTTTGACCAGTAGGCCAGGATACTTCGGATTGTGGCCGGGAAGAGGGAATTTCTCGATCCTGGCTACAAATTCATAAACATGTTCCCCGGCGGGAACTTCCACCAACGCCAAGGTTTTCTGGGGAGACTCGACATCCGCACGTACCCCGATCGAGACCCTCATTTCCGGGATTCCCGCTCCATCCGGGATTTCACAAGTGGTGCGGACCCGAACCCGGACCTCCCCTTCGCGAGGGAATTGGTCGAATCTCCCGAGGAAAGACCGCCCCGGGAGAACCAAACTTCCTTCGACGGCTCCTTTTCCCTTCTGGGCTGGAGTGCTTTTGGACACTTGGGCATGCACCACCTCCGGCTTTTCCCCCTCCAAAATGGCCTTCGAAAGGGCATCCCGTGCAATGGCCAAGTAATACTCCAACTGGTCGGCAGACACCCCGAGCGCCTGGCCATTATTCTGGAAACCGTCTGCCGAAGCCGGTTCAGGGGGCAAGTCCCGGGCGTAATAGAGGTCCATCCCGAGCAGATCCCGCAAAGTGTTGGCATATTCATACCTTGTAAGCCGCCGCATCACGCCCTGCCCCCCCGTACTGAGCCTAGCTTTGGCCGCGGCATCCAAGTTCATGCGGAGCCAGGACGTGAGACGTTGGCGGGAGCCTTCGGGCAACCGGGGCTCGTCCTCCGGCGGCATCTCGCCCTTGGCGACTTGATCCAACACGTCATGCCAAGTTTCGGCGGACTGCCCGCGGTCGAAATCCAAGTCCAAATTGTCCAGCCGAAGCTTTCCCTTTTGCTTTTCCGGCCCATGGCAACCATAGCAATGTTTCTCCAGGACAGGGCGGATGTCCTTCGTAAAATCTTCCCCGCCGTACAATTGCACGCAGAGCATAAACAGGATGAACAGGCTTGCTTTCATGACCTTAGAAGATCGTCAGCTTCCGCCGTTTAGGACATTAAAACATTACCAAACCCCGCTGGACAAACTGGAATCCCTCCTTTAAGCCCAACCCGTCATGAGAAACCCAATACCCGTATTACTCGCCCTGCTCAGCCTCTCCCTACCCGTATTGGCACAGGACCTGTCCCAACCCCGAAAATGGACCAGCACGGCCGGAAGCCAGTTCGAGGCCTCCGTGGAAAGCCTGGACCTACCGACCCAGACCGTCAGGCTCAAAGGCACGGACGGACGTGTCCTAAACATCCAACTTCGCCTCCTCTCCAATGATGACCGGGCACTCCTGATCAAATGGAATGAAGCCAAAGAGGCGGCAGAAAAAGGTACCGGCGCGGTCAAAGAGGCTGCAGAAGGAAAGCTCTCCGCATTCGCAGACGGGAAGTACAAGGGCTATAACACAGTTTATGAGGGGGACGCCTATGACGCCTTGTTGAGGGCGGACGGGGTCATGCTGATTTACCCAAAAGAAAACGGCGAGCGCCTGGGCAAGCCCGTGCAAGCCTACATGGCTTGTTACTACATTAACGCCCAACGCCAGCACATCCGCAGGCCAATCATCTCCCTCTCCGAAGCCCCCCAACCCTCCATAGAGGCCCGACCCCCCAAGATCCGCCTCGAAGGAAAATTCGAAGACAACGTCTCCTTCGACCTCGAATTCTACTGCAAAGACGAAAAGGTCACCATCGAAGGCAGCATCAAGGACCCATCCGGCCTCAATCCCCCATCCTACCTACAAAACCGCCTCCAGATGACCCCGACCCACAAGTTCGCGGAAACCGCAACCCTCAACGAAATCAAAACCGCCACTGATGGTTACACCCTCCAGATCCAAAGCGAGGACGGGCGCGAGACCTTCCCCTTCTGGCAAGCCATGAAAAGCAAAAACATCGTGGAAGAACTGACTGTCACCGGCCCATGGAAGGACAAATCCATCCGGTTCCAGACCCCGGCTGCCAAAGACCGCAAAAGTGGGGAATCCTACTTTGGCCGCTTCTACATTTACCCGGATAACTCACCCTTCCAAGGCTTCATCCTCTACCGGCAAGCCATCTCCGGCCTCCGCAACAGCGAAGTCATCCTCCGCATCAAGGACTGACCATGGAAAACCCCCGCCTTCCAGCCATTCTACTGGCGTTTGTCCTTATCCCCCAATTCGCTTCCGCTTTCCCCAAGATCCCTGAGGAAGAAGGGGCAAAAAACCTGGAGGAATTCGCCAAGACCTATACCAACCGCGAAGAATGGCAGGCCCGGGCGGAAACCATCCGTTCAGGGATCCTGGAAGGGGCCGGGCTCACCCCCCTCCCCCGCCGCACCCCGCTCAACCAAGTCATCCATTCCAAAAAGGAAATGGACGGCTACTCGGTGGAAAACGTCTACTTTGAAAGTTTCCCAGGTTTCTACGTAACCGGTAACCTCTACCGCCCCCTCCGCAAGGGCGGAATGAACGCATTCGCGGGGATCCTCTGCCCACACGGACACTCCAAGGAAGGCCGCACTGCGGAGTACACCCAAGCCCGCTGCGCGGCACTCGCCAGGATGGGGGCCTACGTATTCGCCTACGACATGGTCGGGTGGAACAAGGACAACGTCCAGACCGACCACAAGAAAGACCATAACATCTTCGCCTACCAAACGTGGAACAGCATGCGCGCCATCGACTTCCTCCTCGGCTTCAGGGAGGTCGACCACCGCAGGATCGGGGTGACCGGAGAATCCGGTGGAGGCACCCAAACCTTCATGCTCACAGCACTGGACGACCGGGTCCGCGTAGCGGCACCTGTCGTCATGGCCTCCGCCCACTTCTACGGCGGCTGCAACTGCGAAAGCGGCATGCCCGTCCACAACGGGAAAAACCACAAGACCAACAACGCCGAAATCGCGGCCATGGCCGCCCCCCGCCCCCTGCTCCTTGTTTCCGTCGGGGGGGACTGGACCAAGAACACCCCCAAAGTTGAGTTCCCCTACGCCCAGCGCGTCTACTCCCTAATGGGCTCACCGCAAAACGTAGAAAATTTCCACCTGGCCGACGAAGGGCACGGATACGAATTCTCCAAGCGAAAGCCCGTTTACCGCTTCCTCGCCAAACATCTCAAGCTCCGCCTCAGCCAAATCACGGACGAAAAGGACGAAATCACGGAAAACTTTTTCCAGCCCCTCCCGGCAGAGCAACTCTTCGCGTTCAATGCGGACCATCCCCGCCCGGGTAACGCACTCCAAGGTTCGGAAGCTTGCCTCGAAGGCCTTAGGAAAGTGCAAAAATAAAGGCGGGCAAGACCGCCTGAATTTCGACGAATCCCCATCCAGCCCATGGACATCCGCAAAATTACCATCGTCGTTAATAACGCCAAACCCGGGGCGGCGGACCTGGCTGAAAAGCTCGACAAACTGGCCAAGGACGCGGGGATCGGCACCCACTCCGCAACCCACTACCCCATCGACGACGACTCCTTGCACGATTCCGACGCATGTTGCGTCATCGGCGGCGACGGCACCCTCCTGGGAATCGTCCCCAAGGCCATCACCCACAACGTCCCCCTCTTCGGGATCCGCATGGGCAACCTCGGCTTCCTCGCCACTTTCTCGCCCGAAGAAGCCATCGAAAAATTCATCCCCCTCCTCAAAGGGGAACACCGGATCGAACACCGCACCCTCCTCCAATGCCTCTGCCCGGGAAACCCTCCCGCGCTGGCCTTGAACGACATTGTCATCAAAGGCGAAGACGCCTCCCACCTCGTCAAACTCGCCGTCCACGCAGACGGCGAAATGGTCACCGATTACTATTGTGACGGCCTCATCTTCTCCACCCCCACAGGCTCCACAGCCTACAACATTTCCGCCGGAGGCCCCCTCATCCATCCAGCATCGGAAGTCGTCGCCATGACGCCAATCTGCCCACACACCCTTACCAACCGCAGCGTCGTCTTCCCTTCGGGTACAAAACTCGAAGCCACATGGAAGCCAACCTCATCCCACAGCCTCCCCCAAGTCAAAGTTGACGGCTACCTGACCCTGCGACCGGAAACGGATTCCCCTGAACCCATCACCATCCTCCCCGCAAAACAAAAGCTGGCTCTCCTTCAAAGCCCCGGCCATTCCCACTTCGCCGTCGTCAGGAACAAACTGAATTGGCGCTGAACTCCCGCTTCCTTGGATTGACAACGGCCCAAACCCCTGTTTCCTCCGCAACTCTTCCCGCAACAGAATCTTTAAAATAGACCCAAAGAAATGATCACCTTCTTCAACCGACTCCTTGCCAAAGGCGGCAGCTGGATCATCACCTTCCTCCTCGCCCTCCTAGTAGTCTCATTCGTATTCACCGTTGGGAATGCCCCTGGCATAACAGGCAGGGAAAAGGCAATGGGCGACTATAGCTATTATGGCGTCACCACCACACGGGACAGCAAGGAATGGCGCGAACTCAACATCCGGGGTGCAATCCAGGCCGAACTCCAATACGCATCCCTGCGCAACAACCCCCAGTTCTCCCGCTTCATCGGCCAGATCATCGACAGCACGGCTATGAACAACGCCCGCCAAAACCTTCCCATGGGCATGCTGGCGGACAGGGTAGGCATCCCCACGCCCACCAAGGAGGAAATCCAGGAATTCATCAAAGACCAAGACCTCTTTAAGGACACCCCGGCCAACCCCAACCAGTTCTCCCAGGCATCCACGGGCAAATTCAAACAAGAAAAACTCACCGACTACCTCGACGCCCTCAAAGCCAGGGGCAACGAAGACGCTTTCTTCGAAGCCGTGACGGAATCCCTTCGCCTCGACGAACTCCGCTCCGCCATCAACGGCCCAGGCCGCGCCATCCCCTTCGAAGCCGTTGCCAAAGTCCGTACGGACCAGACCCAATGGTCCGTCGGCCTCGCGATACTGGAAAAAGCAACTGGCAAGGATGCCCCCAAATCCCCGGAGCCGACTGACGAGCAACTCAAGGCGCTCTACGAAGAAACCAAGGATGAATACGCATCCGAAGAATACCGCAAGGCGTCTTACCTCGTTTTCCCCGCCCAATACAAAAACCCCACGACCGCAGAACTCGAAGAATACTACAACAAGCACCACAAACGCTACGAGCAAGCCCCGGCAGAAGAAAAGAAGGACGGAGTAAAAGAAAAAGAAGGGACAAAAGACACCCCGGCCAAGCCCTATGCCCAACTGGATTACCACACCCGAACCAACGTCCTCGAAGACTACAAGTTTGACAACCAACTGGTCGCACCCGCCCTCAAGGACGCACAAAACCGGGCCGACGCCATCCTTGACCTCATATACAATGATGCGTCCCCCCTCTCCAGGGAGAAAGCCGACAAGGTGCTCCAGGAAAGCAACCTCACCCTGAGGAAGCACCTTCCAAGGTTCCAAAAGCAATCCTTCCCCAAGAAAACCCTCCTCGA
>JAYPDO010000005.1:37649-49983 GCA_038125285.1 Opitutia bacterium | reverse complement strand
CGCCCTCAACGCACCCTTCGTGGACCGCAAACCCTCAGATGAGGACAACACCCAGGCCGACAAGCTCCTCAAGCAAGCCTTCGAAACACTCAACATGGACCGCTATTACACGGAGCCACTCAAAATCGGGGAAAACTACGTGGTCCTCTTCCTTGACCAAATCTTCGAATCCGTAGCCCCCTCCTTTGAAGACCTCAAGAAAAACCCCGCCAAACTCTCCAAACTTAAACGCGCCTGGACCAAGCAAAACGATGAAGAGTTGTTTAGCAAAAAGAGGGAAGAAATCGAGAAATCCCTCAAGGATGCCCTTGGGGCAAAAAAATCCCTCAAGGACGCTGTCGCCTCAGTCCAAGCAGGCAATGGCTGGAGCCTGGCCTACAAATCCCACGAAAATTTCAAATCGGGAAAACTCCCTGAAGGCCTCCCGCAAACCGTCTTTGACGAAACCAAGGAACTCGCCAAAGGCCAATCCACCCCCATGGTTTCCGACGAAGGCAAGGCATTCCTGCTCGTCCTCAACGACAAAATTGTCCCCGGCTACACGGCCGGGGATGAAAAAGTCCAAAACGAATTGTCCCGCCTCGACAGGAGCGGCGGCGATTCCGTTGCCGGCGAACTCGTTGCCCGCGGCAGGGCGAAAATGAAAGTGGATCCCTGGGCAACACCGGAAGGCTAAACCCCGCCACTGAAAAGCTGCCTGGCGCCCGGTTGGGGACATTCGTCCAGGTTTACGGTGTTCGCACCGGTAAGCTGTATCCTGAACCACTTCCTCTGTTTCCGGACAAGCTGCCAAGTGTTCCCGTTGATCGCATTGGCCAGCCCGTCAATGCCCTCAATTTCCCCATCAAGGTAGGCCAGTACCTCCCTGTACCCGATCGAAGATCGGGCAACGGGGTTCTCTCGCAATCCCTCCCCAGCCAACCTTTCCACTTCTTGGACCAATCCCCCGTCGATCATCGCAGCAGTACGGGAAGCAATCCGGGATTTCAATCCCCCGTCCCCCCGCGAAAGCACACACACCTTCTTGGCCATCCCAGGATAAGGCGGAGGTAAGGCATCCATCCTCCGCTTTAACTCCAGGACAGGTAAGCCAGAAGCCAGGCAACGCTCCAAAGCCCTCGCCACCCGGCGCGGGTTTTGCAAATCGAGACCACCGACACCCTCTGGGTTCAATTCCAGCAAACGGGAGACGGCCGCTTCCGTCCCGCCGCCCTCCAGTACCCCCTCCACTTCGGCCCGGATTTCCGTCGGCACCTCTACACCGTCGCAAACCGGTTCCAGGAAACTCTTTAGATAAAACCCGCTCCCCCCGGTGACCAACACTTGCTTCCCCTTGGATAAAATACCAGAAATAGCCTCCTGTGCACATTTGATGTACTTCCGGATGTCCCCTTGGTTCTGGATAGGGAACAAATCCAGGCAATGGTGCGGCACAGCCGCCAATTCAGAGACAGACGCCTTGGCTGTGCCGATGTCCATCCCCATGTAAACCTGCATTGAATCACAGGAAACAATCTCTGCCCCAAGCTCCTTCGCGACCTCCAGGCACAAAGCCGTCTTCCCCACCGCAGTCGGCCCGGTAACAATGTAGATCGTTGGCTCCATCCAGCCAATACTCACCAATTCCCCCAATTGCTGGCAAGGTTTCTTCCCCATTGGGAGAACAACTCTTTCGGCCAATTTTTAGGGGATCCACAAAATTGGCACGACCCTTGCCAAAGCCTATGGGAATAAAGGATGCCGAATTTACAGGCTTGTCACTTCAACGTTAACTACTAGCCATCAATAAACCGGATACTTATCCACAACTTTGAACAGACATGAGGCTGAGCATCGTCACAGAAACTTTCCCACCCGACGTCAACGGTGTCGCCATGACTCTCTACCGCTTTGCCACGGGATTGGAAAAACAGGGGCACCAAATCCAAATCATCCGCCCCCAAACTGAGGAGCAGGGGATCCTCCAGTTCCCGAATTTCGAGGATATCCAAGTGATGGGACTCCCGATCCCCGGTTATCCCAGCCTTCGTTTCGGCCTTCCAAGCCCACGTAAGATCCAGCAGCTTTGGAAAGAAAACCGCCCCGACGCAGTCTACATTGCCACCGAAGGCCCCCTCGGCCTTTCCGCACTGGATACCGCTGAAAAGCTGGGCATCCCAGCCACATCCGGTTTCCATACAAATTTCCAACAATACATGGGGCATTACAAGCTCCCGGTACTCCGGATTGCCATGGCCGGATACTTGAAATGGTTCCACAACCGTACCAAGGCCACTTTCGCCCCTAGCCCCTGCATGATCCGCCGCCTTGAACTGCTTGGCTTTGAAAACCTGGAGCTTCTGGGCCGCGGGGTGGATACCCAACTCTTCCATCCCTCCCGCCGTTGCAAAAGCCTGAGGGAAGAATGGGGGGCAACCCCGGAAGATCCTGTGGCCATTTACGTGGGCAGAGTCGCCGCCGAAAAGAACCTCGGCCTCTTCATTAAAAGCGTTACAAGCATGAGGGAACAGCACCCTAGCTTAAAGACTGTCATCGTGGGGGACGGCCCGGAGTTAGAAGCCCTCCGTAAAGAACTACCCTTCGCCCATTTTGCAAGGACAAAGCAAGGCGAGGAACTCGCGACCTACTATGCCTCGGCGGACTTCTTCCTTTTCCCCAGCCTTTCTGAAACCTTTGGCAATGTCGTCACCGAAGCCATGGCGAGCGGGCTCGTCACCCTCGCTTACGATTACGCGGCTCCCAAGCTCTACATCCAAGACGGCTTTAATGGATTCACCGCAAAACGTGGCAATGAAGAACAGTTCCTTGCAAAAGCATCCGAAATCCTCGGAGCCCGCAGCAATTGGCCAAACCTACGCCAATCCGCCCACGAAAGTGTGCAGCACCTGGCCTGGGACTCAATCCTGGCACGCTTCGAGAAAACCCACATGCAAGTCGCAGGGATCCAGGCCCGCGCAGCGTAGACTCGAGAAACTAGAAGGCTTCCGGCCTAGCTAAGCCAAGCCCGCCATCAACTCCCTGGCTTTCGTACCGATCACCCCTGGAATCGCCCCTCGGGAATCGATGTTTTCAGGGATACAATTTACTATCGCGCTCCCCACGACCACACCGTCCGCAAACTTCGCCACCTCCCGGACATGCCCCGGCGTGGATATCCCGAAACCCACCACAACCGGCAAATCCGTACGCGCCTTGATCCTCCCCACTGCAGCGGAAAACCCCGCCGCGACTTCGTCCCGCGCCCCGGTAACCCCTTCCCTTGAAACATAATATAAGAAGCCCGTTCCCGAACCTGCAATCAAAGGAATCCTCTCGTCCGGAGTGGTCGGCGCGATGATGAAAATATTGGCTAATCCAGCATCCCTGCAGGCCTCCACCAAGTCCCCTGCTTCCTCTGGCGGCAAGTCCAAGGTCAACAACCCGTCCACACCTGCCTCTTTGGCACGGCGAACATATTCGGCGATACCTTGCGAGAACACCAAGTTGTAGTAAGTGTAAAGGATGACCGGGATATCCTTGCCAGCCTCACGCACCCGCCGGACTAATTCGAACACCCCATCATGGGTCGCCCCGGCCTCCAAAGCCCTCTGGGCAGCCAACTGGTTGGTCAAACCATCCGCCAATGGGTCGGAAAACGGTACGCCGATCTCCAAAACGTCTACACCCGCCCCCACCAATTCAAGGCAAATGGAAACCGAAGTCTCAAGGTCAGGGTCACAGGCACAGATGTAGGGAATAAAACATGCTCGCCCCGTCTCGCGGGCCCGTGCAAAGGCTTGTTGTATGCGTTCCATAGTAGAATCGTAGGGAATTTTGGCTTGTTTTCGTTTGAACCGGGCACGAAGAAACGTAAACACCTCGCATTATTCAATGAGAAACCCACGCGGCTCCAAACAGCCACTCAAAAGGAAATAGCCAGACAAAGACAGCGCATCCGCCCGCCCCCATGTCCTTGCTCATTTGGTTGTACAGGTTGCTATGGCTGCCAGTTTTCGTGGCCAGCCTGCCCTACTACTCCATCAGGATGCTCCGCCGGGGCGGTTATGGAAAAGACTTCCACCACCGCCTCGGCTTCCTCCCAAGGCACAAGAAAACTGCCGGGGAACGCATCTGGATTCAAGCCGTCTCCGTGGGGGAAATCCTGGCTATTGGCCCCCTCCTCAAACGCCTCTCCAAAGTCAAAGGCCTGGAAATCGTACTCACCACCACCACCAGCACCGGCTACAAACTCGCGAGGGAAAAGTACTCCTCCATTGTCAACACTTGCTGCATTTTCCCCATTGACGCCTTTCCCTGCACCTGGCTGGCCTGGAACAACATCCGCCCCACAATTGCCGTCCTCATGGAAAGCGAAGTCTGGCCCGAACACCTCCGGCAGGCCAAAGCCAGGAAAGTCCCCGTCATCCTCGTCAACGCAAGGATGTCCGACCGCACTTACTTCTACGCCTACTACCTCCGCCCCTTTTTCTGCCCCCTCCTCCACTCCCTGGCCGCAATCTGCACATCGGACGAGCATGCACACGACCGATTCGAAGTCCTGACTGGCAAAAAAGTACCCCTCAAGTTGACTGGGAACCTCAAGTTCGACCTAGACCTCAAACCCTCACTTACGGAGGAAGAAAAAAAGGAACTCCTCCACAGTATCGGCTTCCTGAAGGACTACGAATCACCCTGGCCGGAAGTTATCCTAGGCTCCTCCACCTGGCCCGGGGAAGAAGAAACCCTCATCCAAGCCTTCCTGCGCTACAAACAAGAATCCCGCCACGCCCGCCTCCTCCTTATCCCAAGGCACGCGGAAAGACGTGAAGAAATCCGCAACCTCCTCAAACAAACGGACATCTCCTGGCACCTGCGCTCCTCCGCTGAACCCCCGGCTGGATCCGTGGACATTTATGTTGCCGACACCACTGGGGAGCTCCGCATCTTCACGCAACTCGCCACTGTCGCCTTTATCGGCAAAACCCTCCCCCCCAACATCGGTGGCCAAACCCCCATCGAAGCCGCCGCCTACGGCATCCCCATCCTCTTCGGCCCCAACCACAACAACTTCCGCCTCATTTGTGCCCAACTCATCTCCGCAGGCGCAGCCCTCCCGGTCCCCCATTACAAAGCCCTGCCCATGATCGTGACTGACCTCCTGAAGCACCCGGAACGCCTCACCAAAATGGCCGAAGCCGCCGCCAAGTGGCACCAATCCAACCTCGGCGCCACCAAACGCACCATCGGCGTCATATCCAATTTCCTCCCCCAAAAGGCCACAAGGAAGACCAAAATCTGACCAAGGCCCATCCCTGGCAAGGAAACGAAAACAAACACAAAACCCCTTGACAAGCCTACCGAAAACCCCAGTTTGCAATATCCCTTCACACAGATGGTGGATGTAGCTCAGTTGGTTAGAGCACCTGGTTGTGGTCCAGGGGGTCGCCGGTTCGAGTCCGGTCTTCCACCCCATTTCCTTAAATCCTGTGAACTCTTGGGATAAGCCCTGAATGTTGAGCGGGATGGGCATTTCAAGGTTAGAGGAATTAGTCGCCTAGCAGGAAGCCAGGAAGTAAGCTGAAAATGTGCACCTAGTGACATTGCAGAGCGATTTCTCAAATGACTTTGGGTTGAAAGGCCAGATTCAACGGGCGACTGTATCGACTATGTCAAACATTGCGGAAAGATTCGAAAGAACCCTGCCTGCAGAATTCCATCAATTCCTCTCCACAGCCAAAGCTTCCTGTGCTGAAGTCCGATCCCAACTTTATGTCGCCCCCGACATAGGCTACATCTCCCAAGAAACTTCGGGAGCACTCGATTCAATTGTAACAGATGGAGCCAAAATGACCGATGGCCTAAGAAGCACGGTGCAAAAGCACAGCGACCCGGGCAAAGCCCCCCAGCACTCAGCACCCAGTAACCGGTAACTAGCACTCATTATGAACCCGCTCGAGTTCCTCAAGGGAAAACTTTCGGACGGAAACCCTCCCCTACCCTTTGAAAAGTACATGGAGGCAGCCCTTTACCATCCGGACTTCGGCTACTATACCAAGCAAATCCGGGAAATCGGCCACCACGGCGACTTCTCCACCTCCGCAACCCTGCACACCATCCTCGGCGAGGCCATCTCCAGTTGGCTTAAATCCCTCCCCCCTCTCCCAGTTATCGAAATAGGCGCAGGCAACGGGACACTGGCACAAACCATCCTTAAGCACCACCCCGCCCCCTATCACATCGTCGAGACCTCCAAGCCCCTCCAAATCCTCCAGCAACAACGCCTCGGCCACTCCGTTGAATGGCACAACACCCTCCCGGAAGCCCTCGACGCCATCAACGGCCAAGCCCACCTAGTCTCCAACGAACTCGTGGACGCCTTCCCCTGCCAAATCCTTGAATTCGACGGCCACCAATGGCAAGAAGTCGCCCTCGAAATCCACAACGACAACCTCCGCGAGACCACCCTCCCTTTCCCCCCATCCCCCCATCTCCCTTTCCCGCCATCCCCCAAAAACGGCCAACGCATCGAAATCCACCGCACCTACCAGCAATGGCTCCAAACCTGGGCACCCTGCTGGAAACAAGGCCACTCCCTGACCATCGACTACGGCGATACCCTCGACCTTCTCTACTACCGCCGCCCCTACGGAACCCTCCGTGCCTATCTCGGCCAACAGCGCATCACCGGCCCGGCCATCTACCACCACATGGGCCAGCAAGACCTTACCGCCGACGTTAACTTCACCCATCTCCAACTCTGGGCACAACAACTCGGCTGGCACACCGATCCCCTACAAACCCAACGGGACTTCATCCAAGCCCACCACCAAAACCTTCCCGACGAACCAGCCGCCCGTTTCCTACTCAACCCCGAAGGTGCCGGCGAAGCCTTCAAAGCCTTCATTTGCGAAAAACGGTAAGCCAGTCTTCATTCACATTCCCATCCGATACGAAACCCTTCCAGAATACCCCATAATTGGCAATTGGCTCCAACGGCTCCTGTGAACAAGTTAAAGTCCATAATAATTACAACATCGACCATTCTTGGATCCCTCCTCCATGCCGGAACCAATTACCCGGACAAAGTAGAAGCCCTCTTCGACCAAAATTGCTACGATTGCCACGACAGCGCTGTCTCTAAAGGGGGGCTCAACTTGGAAACCCTGGGCTACAATCTCCTGGATCCACAAAACTTCCAGCAATGGGTACGCATTTTGGACAGAGTCAATGACGGCGAAATGCCTCCGGCTAAGGAACCACGCCCCGAAAAAACCTTCATCCAAGCCTTCGCCTCCCAGCTCCAGCCCGCGCTCTTCCTAACCGACCGCAGGGACAAGTTCCAATCCGGGAGCGTCCAGACCCGCCGCCTGACCCGCAAGGAGTACGAATACACTGTCCAGGACTTGCTCGCGATCGACATCCCCCTGCTCGACCTGCTCCCAGAAGAGACCGCCTCCCACGGCATTGAGACCGTGGCCGAAGCCCAGCAACTCTCCCACTTTAACCTCGCGAGCCACCTTGATGCTGCAGACCTTGCCCTCGAAGAAGCCTTCCGCCTGGCCTTCACAACCCCCAAGCCCTACAAACAAAACTACACCCCGGAGCAACTTACCAAACCAGGCGGCGGCAACTACCGCGGCCCCGAAGCACGGGACAAAAGGATCATCGCCTACAAAATGCGCGTCCAGTTCTACGGGCGCATGTACCCGACCAAAGTCCCGGAGTCCGGTTGGTACAAAGTCACACTCCACGACGTAAAGGCCGTCAATCCTGGTGCCAACCAAGTCGTCTGGGGCACACTCCGCTCCGGGGCCAACAGTTCCGCCGCGCCCATAATGTTCCCCGTCGGCCTCGTAGAAGCATCCAACAATAAACGTGAACTCTCCTACGAAGCCTGGATCCAAAAGGGTCACTCCCTGGAACTCAAAACCAATGACGCAACCCTCAAGACCGCCCCCACTGGGGCCACTGGGGGAAACGTCTCCTACCAAGGCCGTGACCTCGTGAAGCAAGGATTCCCTGGCATCGCAACATCCGGCATCACCATCGAACGCATACATTCCAAGCGGGATCCTTCGGAAATCAAAGCCCGTCTCTTGGCAGGATTTCCTGAAGAAACCCTCCAATCCCTGGACTCCCTGGAAAAAAAGAAAAACTTCCTCTACCAAGCCGTCGGGCGCTTCGCCAACATCGCCTTCCGCCGCCCGGCCACGCTCCAACAAGCCCAACCCTACATCGAACTGGCCTACAAGGAACTCGACCGCCCGGATGCCACCATCCCGGACGCCCTCAAAGCCGCCTACCGTGCCATCCTCTGCTCCCCACGCTTCCACACCTTCCTCGAAAAGCCAGGCCAACTCGACGACCATGCCCTGGCTGCCCGCCTCAGCTACACCCTCTGGTGCTCCATGCCCGACTGGCAACTCCGCCAACTCGCCGACCAAGGCAAACTCAAGGACCCAGCCATCTTCCACTCAGAAATCGACCGTCTCCTTGCCCACCCCTTCTCACGGCGATTCGTAGAAAGTTTCACCGACCAGTGGCTTAACCTCAAAGACATCGATTTCACTACACCCGACTCAAACCTCTACAAGACCTTCGACCCCATCGTCCAAGAATCCATGCTCGCCGAGACAAGGGGCTTCTTCTGGGAAATCCTCCAAAATGACCTCCCCGTAAAAAACCTGGTTTCCTCCAACTTCAGCATGCTCAATGAACGCCTTGCCCGATTCTACGGCCTCGGCGGCCTCGATATCCAACCTGGCAAAGGGCTCCAAAAGGTAGCTCTCACTAATAAAGGCCGCGGAGGTCTCGTCACCCACGGCTCCATCCTCAAAATCACCGCAAACGGCACCACCACCTCGCCCGTCGTCCGTGGGGTCTGGGTATCCGAAAGGATCCTTGGCATGGATATCCCCGCACCACCTGCGAATATCCCTGCAGTCGAGCCCGACATCAGGGGGGCTACCAGCATCCGCGACCAATTGGACAAACACCGCAACACCGAAGCCTGCAACGCCTGCCACCAAAAAATCGACCCAGCCGGCCTGGCCCTTGAAAATTACGATCCCGTCGGCCTTTGGCGCGGAAAATACGGCACTGGAAAAAATGCTGCCAAAGTCGACCCGTCCGGATACACGCCCGAAGGGAAGGAATTCTCCAACATCTTCCAATGGAAAGGCATCTACGGCACCCGCCAGGAACTCCTCACCAAGGCCTTCGCCAAACACTTCCTCACCTACGCCACTGGTGCCCCGCCCCGCTATTGCGACCGTCCCAACCTCCAAAAAGTTGCCGCCCTCGCCAAGGAAAACGATTATAAACTCCGCCCAATCCTCCACGCAGCCCTCGCAAGCGAAACCTTCAAAACCAAGTAACCCCGCCAACCCGCGATAACTATGGAATTTCCAGCAGTCACCACACGCAAACACCTCAACCGTCGCACCATGCTCCGGGCAGGAAGCATCTCTATGGCCTTGCCCCTCCTGGACGCTATGGCTCCTGCCTTCGCCGCACCCCAACCCAATACCCCCAAGGCCAAACGCTTCGTCAGCACGAGCCTCTCCCTCGGCCTCTATGCTCCCAACTGGATGCCCGAAGGCAAAGGCACAGGATACCAAGCCCCCGCCTACCTCAAAGCCCACCAAGACCTCCGGCAGGACATGACGATCGTCTCCGGAAGCTCCCATCCTGGCGTCGGCGGCGGCCACACCGCAGAAGGCAGCATCCTCTCCGCCTGCCCAAACAAACGAGGAGGGGGAAAAAACACCATCTCGCTGGACCAACTCATGGCCAAACACCTCGGCCACGAGACCCGCTTCCCTTCCCTTGTCCTTAACACAGGCGGATCCACCAGCCCCTCCTACACGGAAAACGGCTCCATGATCCCCGCGGAGCAGGACGTCGCAAAAGCCTTCGCCAAACTCTTCGTCAACGACACCCCCAAAGAACAAGCACGCCAAGCGGAACTTATCGAACGCGGCCAAAGCGTGCTCGACATCATCGGGGACGAGGCCAACTCGCTCAAACGCGAACTCGGCCCCGGCGACCAAGGCAAACTCGACGCATGGTTCACCAGCGTGCGCGACCTGGAAAACCGCCTCCGCATGAACGCCGGCTGGATCAACAAACCCAAGCCCGACCCCGGGACAAAATCCCCCAAGCCCAACCGCAACAATACCATCGAAGTCGTCCAGGCCATGTTCGGGATCATAGCCATAGCACTACAGACCGACTCCACCCGCTTCGTCACCCTCCACATGCCCGGCAACGCAAGACTCAGCGGAGTCGAAGGCATCTCAGAAGGCTACCACGGGCTCTCCCACCACGGCAAAGACCAGGCCAAACTCGACCAACTCGCCATCGTGGAGCAGGCGGTCGTCGACGAATGGGCCAACTTCCTCCGCAAACTGAAGGAAGCCGCCCTCCTCGACAGCACCATGGCCTTGCTCACCTCCAACCTTGGAAACGCCTCCAGCCACAACAACAAAAACATGCCCGTCCTCCTTGCAGGCGGGGGCTTCAAACACGGCCGCCACCTCGCTTTCAGCCAAAAGGACAACTACCCCCTCCCCAACCTCTACCTCAACGCACTCCACCAAACCGGCCTCGAACAAGAAAACTTCGCCACCAGCACCGGCACCATGGAAGGCCTTGTGTAAAGGTATCCTGCAAATAGTTCCACCTTGGGCCTATCCCTAAACACGGGCTGGAAAGGCCGTGCTACCTAACTTGGGCTTACAGCCCGAGTTAAAGGGAAGTGTAAGATTGGAGTATGTTTACCCCTGCAATTCCAGCAACTTCCGCAAATTCCCGAAAGCCCCTTCCCCTCCGGCGAGTTTCCCCTCCAGTTCACCGATCAACTCGGCAAAGGTCGTCTCTTTCTCCTGCTGCAAATCCTGGATCCTTTCCTCCACCGTGCCAGCCGCGATCATCCGGAAAACGAACACCGTCTTGTCCTGCCCGATCCGGTGGACGCGGTCGATCGCCTGCTTTTCTACCGCAGGGTTCCACCACGGATCCATAAGGAAAACATAATCCGCTGCACTGAGTGTGATCCCTGTGCCCCCGGCACGCAAACTGACCAAGAACACTCCCGCCCCTTTACGGGTCTGGAAACTCCGCACCAATTTCCCCCTGTCCTTCGTCCCCCCGTGCAATTCGAACACCTTCACATTCGTCCCAATCCCCTCGACCGCAGGCCTCAACGCCTTCAGGAACGTTACAAACTGGCTAAAGACCACCACCTTGTGCCCCATGGCAAGCAGTTCCTCCAACCTCCGCAACAACTCCCCTACCTTCCCGCTCGCCGGATCCACCGCCCCGCCTTGCTTCTTCCGGGAAGGCAATAAACAGGGGTCAACCGACACTTGCCTCAACCGGGTCAGGAGGGCGAGGAACCCCATCGAATGGGAACTCATCGCCTCTTGCACATCCTCGCCCATCTCCTCGACCCCCTGTTGCAATATCCGAGTATAGAGGGAAGACTGCTCCTCACTCATCGGGCAACGCAGTACCATCTCCACCTTCTCAGGCAGGTCCGAAGCGACTTCTGCCTTTGTACGCCTTAAAATGAAGGGTCGCACTTGGGTACGCAAAGTTCCGAGGAACCCCTCCTTGTTCCCTGCCAGTGCCTCCTCGAATTCCCGCCGCCCGCCAAGCAACCCTGGCATGAGGAATCGGAAGAGCGTCCAAAGGTCCAAGGGCGAATTTTCAACCGGTGTCCCGGTCACGACGAACCGGTGCTTGCCCTGTATGCTGAAACAGGCCTGGGTGACCTTCGTGTCCGGGTTCTTGATGTTCTGAGCCTCGTCCAAGATGACCAGGCCGAACCGGACATCCTTAAGCAAGTGCTTGTGGCGTCTCAGTTGGGTATAACTAGCGACCCATAGGTCTGGTTGCTTCCGGATGTTGGAGAAATTTTCTCCGGATTTAAGGATCCTGATTTTCAATTTCCGGTAAAATTTCCTGGCCTCCGCTTCCCATACCGGCACGACGCTCGCAGGGCAAACGACCAAAGCCGGCCCGCCTTTCCCCCGGGGATGGTTGTGGAGCAAGGAAAGCAATTGCAAGGTCTTCCCTAGCCCCATCTCGTCTGCCAACAAACCATGGCACCCCATCTCCAGCACCTTTTGCAACCACCTTACCCCCTCCCGCTGGTACGGCCTCAGGGCGGGCAGCAGTTCCAGCTCCTTGGTGCAAACGGAACTCCTCCCGTCGGCCAACAAGGCATCCTGCCATTTTCCGGCAGCATCATCGGGCTTGATCCGGGTCTCCGTTACACCAGCCAAGGAGTAGAGCATGTACCCAGGCAACTCCCCGGAAGGGAAACCTGACTCTGTCTCCTGCCATTGCA
>JAYPDO010000005.1:21255-37639 GCA_038125285.1 Opitutia bacterium | reverse complement strand
CAAATAAGTGCGCCTCCGGGCGTCCGGCAGACGCACAAACCCTTTACCGGGAATGATGGAAAGTTCCCGCCTCGATTTCATCAACTGCTCCCTCTCGCTGTCGCTCAAAAAGCGGTTTCCTGCCCGGTATTTCCACCGCAGTGATATCCCGTTCCCCCCGGCCTTTTCAGCTACCGCCGAGATTTCAGCAATCGCCGGCTTGTGGGCCAAGTGCTTGGAAGCATCGTCCATCTCAACAGGGTAACGCTTTTTCCATGAAGGGTAGTACACCTGGAAAAAGTTCAGCATCACCTCCACATCATTGATAAACAATGCCTCCCGCTTGCGTGAGTATTGAAAACCTGCCTGGCGCGCCAGGGCAATCAGACGCACCAAGTCCGCCCGTTCCGAAGGAATCAGGGCATCCTTTTCCCCACTCGCGGCAAAATGGCTCCCGTCGAGCTTGAGCCTTGCCTCCAGCTCCCTGCCCTTCTCCAAACGGAAATCCAATGAAAAAGGCCGCCCGGGTTCCGGAGCCTGTTCCTCTTCCTGGCCAGGGGGCGGCGCATGGGCTTCCTCCTTCGTTCTCTCCTCTCCTTCGAAAAGGAGGTACGGGACTTCTTCGCCCAAGACTTCCTCCAGCTCGTACAAACCTGCCACGGCCATCGACCTTCCCAAATCCTTATCCTCGATCGAATACCTCACTTGCAAGGCCTTCTCCTGCCCGTCGACCACAGCATACCCCTCCTCGCCGCCGGTGACACAATGCATCACGGCGGAGCCGACACGGAATTCAATCTCCCTCACCTCCCCGGAACGGTAAATTTGGCGCCCCCGTTTCAGTTCGTTGCTTGAAAACAAAACTTCCCAGTCTTGGTCCAAGCGATCCAACCAATAGGCCAAACCCTGCACAGTGTAGATACGCCTGGAAGCTCGCGGGTCCATTTGAAAAACCCCGTTGGATGCCACAATCCCCTGCTAGGCTCAATAAAAACCTTGGTGAGAATTGTGGCATGAGGGTGCAAGCATGATTGGTGTCCGAGAGCATGCCCAGCAGGCTGTGTATGGAAAGGCGGGAGCAGGGCAGTACTCAGTTCGGGTAAGGCAAAGCCTGAAAGGGAAATTTCGCTAGGGACATTCGAGTCCGGCGCAGCCTTTGGACCCCGGTAGCCTGATACCGCTTTGGGCAAGGAAGCCCTGCTGCCTAGCTTCTCGCTGGACCACTCCCGCATTCCAGACACCAATCGTGCTTGCACCTGAGGCATGAAACCCATACAAACAAGCCCGCCCTCCAGTCCTATCCACGCCCCTTTGGGATTGCCCCAATACATTTACCCCAACATTGAACGACAACATGGCCACAGATAATTCCAATCTCCCCACGGACGCAGAACTCAAGGGGAAACTCACCCCGGAGCAATACAACGTCTGCCAATGCTCCGCAACGGAGCGTCCTTTTACGGGGAAGTACTGGAATTGCAAAACCCAGGGAATTTACAAATGCGTCTGTTGCGGGGCGGACCTCTTCAGCTCGGAAGCAAAGTTCGACTCGGGCACCGGCTGGCCAAGTTTTTATGAAGCCGCTACAAATGAGGCGGTCGGGGAAAAAGATGACCTTGCCCACGGGATGGTCCGCGTAGAGATCGTCTGCAACCGTTGCGGCTCCCATCTTGGCCATGTGTTTGAGGACGGCCCGGCACCCACAGGCCTGCGCTATTGCGTCAACTCGGCATCCCTGGAACTCTTACCATTAATGGAAGGATGAAACACTTTGACTTGATCGTCATCGGCGGCGGCAGTGCCGGCTATGCTGGGGCGAGGACGGCCTGTGAACTTGGGAAAAGCGTCGCCGTAATTGACGGGGCGGCAGAGCTAGGTGGCCTTTGCATCCTGCGCGGTTGTATGCCCTCCAAAACCCTGATCTATTCAGCAGAAGTCCTCCACCTAGCACAAATTGCACGGAAATTCGGCCTCGATATCCCTACTGCCAAAGCGAGTTTCCCTAACCTCCAATCTCGCAAAAAAAAGGTCATACAGGAATTCCAGGAGTACCGTGAAGGACAACTGACGGACGGCAGGTTCCAATTATTTAGGAATTTCGCAAAGTTTACGGGGGACAAGCAAATCACCACGGACAATGGTACGACACTTTCCGCAGAGAAATTCCTCATTGCGACAGGGTCGTCAATCGCCTTCCCGCCGATTCCCGGTTTGGATGCACCGGAAATCCTCACCAGCGACGACATCCTCTCCCTAGATACCCAACTGGAGTCCGCGATTGTACTGGGCGGTGGGGTCGTGGCTTGTGAACTGGCTCAATTCCTTTGCCGCACGGGGACAAAGACGACCCTCATCCAACGTAGCCCAAATATTTTGAAGTCCATGTCCCCGGAAGTGTCTGATGCTATCATCAAAGCGTTCAAGGAAGAGGGCATGGCCGTCCACACTGGCACCGAAGGCCTCCAACTACACAAAGCCCCGAACGGCTTTAGCGCGACCTTCCAGAAAGATGGCCAATCCTGCGCTGTATTTGCCAAACATGTCGTCAATGCCCTAGGGAGGATCCCGGCAACTGGATCTCTCGGGTTAGGGAAAACCGGGGTCGAGCTATTGGGTTCGGGGCATATCCGGACGGATACCTTCCAGCAAACTACACACCCAGATATCTTTGCCGCAGGAGACTGTGCCGGGCCCCATGAAGTCGTCCACGTGGCCATCCTCCAAGGCGAGTGCGCGGTGAAAAAAGCATTCGGCCAAAACCCTTCGCCCATGGATTACGACCCCTTGCTGACCGTCGTCTTTACGGATCCCCAGGCTGCGTTCGTCGGCATTCCAGACAGTGAACTTGAAAGGCGCGGCATCCCTCACCTTTCCGAATCCTACCCATTTGACGACCACGGCAAGTCCATCCTCATGGAGGCCAAGCACGGTTATGTAAAAGTGACCGCACACAAGGAATCCGGGGTGGTACTTAGTGCGGAGTGCGTTGGTAAGGACGCCGGGGAATTGATCCACACCATGACCGTTGCGGTCAGCCTGAAGGCCACCGTCCACGCCCTTGCCAAGGCCCATTGGTACCACCCCACGCTCTCGGAAATCTGGACTTACCCACTGGAGGATTTGGCCGAATCCACAGCCACCAAAGGCTAACACGCAAACACGATACCACGGCAATGCAAAAGCTCTACGGGATCTATGGATGCAGCGGGCTAGGGAGGGAAACCCTCCCTCTCTTGAGAAAGCCCTTGGTGGCGGATTGTGGAAGTCCCGACGAGTACAAGATCGTATTTATCGACGACGCACCGGAAAACCGGGAGACCAATGGCATCCCGGTCATGAGCCTCGATAATTTCATGGATTCCCCGGCGGAAGAGCGCTATGCGGCCTTCGCCATAGGCAATAGCCCGGCAAGGCGGCTCGTCATGGAAAAATGCCTTGCCCGCGGCATCCGCCCCCTCCATGTCCAAGCCCCCAATGTCGTGGTGCATGACAATGTGGAGATTGGGGAAGGGGCTTTGCTTTGCCCATTCGTCACCCTGACATCGGATATACGGATCGGGAAAGGTTTCCAGGCAAACATTTACAGCTACGTCGCCCATGACTGCGTGATCGGGGACTACGTGACCTTCGCCCCGCGGGTCAACTGTAACGGCAATGTCCACATTGAAGACGATGCCTACATCGGCACCGGGGCGATCTTCAAACAGGGCAAACCGGGAAAGCCCTTGCGGGTTGGCAAAGGTGCAATCGTTGGAGCCGGGGCGGTGGTCACCAAGAACGTACCACCAGGCACCACTGTTTTTGGAAACCCGGCGATGCCCCTTACCCCCGAAAACCTAGAGATCCAGAGGAGACATGCAAAGCCCTAAACAATCTCACAGATACCATTTCGAAGACCTCAAAGAGGGGATGGAGGCCAGTACTGAAACCATCATCACCCAGGAGGACACACGCACCTTCGCCAAGTTATCAGGTGACACGAACCCCGTCCACACAGACCCGGACGAAGCGGCAAAATCCCAATTCAAGGCACCCATCGCCCATGGCCTTTTAACGGCATCCCTTTTCTCGGCATTGTTCGGCAAAGAGCTGCCCGGGCCAGGAAGCATCTATGTATCCCAGTCCCTTGTTTTCAAAAGACCCGTCTACCTGGGGGATAGCGTAACCGCGACAATCAAGATTGTGAGGATAGACACTGAAAGGCGTCGGGTATTCTTCCAGACGGTTTGTAAAACTCGTGGTCGCATCGCCATTAGCGGGGAAGCAGAAATCTATGTACCTGCCCTCTCAGGCTAATGTTCAAGGAAATCCACAACGCCCCGCTTGAGGGAATACTTAGCACCTACAATCACCAACCCCTCGCTTTCCTGAAGTTCGTCCAACAGAGGCGAACCGTGTCTTAACTGATCCACAGAAGCACGGACATTTGCACTGACCGCTTCACGCAGTAGGGTTTCTGGATCCCTATCGTACTCACCACCAATGAGCGGCTCGATTGCCGGGGCGATTCGGTCGACAATGGAAAGAAGGTTCTTGGTATGCCCCTTAGTGCCTTGTTTCAAACGGGCGAGGGTTGCTGAAACAGCCCCGCAATTAGTGTGGCCCAATACCACAACAAGACGAGTACCAAACTCTTTGGCAGCAAACTCGATGCTCCCGATTTGAGACGGGGCTACAATGTTGCCGGCAATCCGGATGACAAACAAATCCCCCAAACCTTGGTCAAAGATGACCTCCACCGGAACACGCGCATCCGCGCATCCCAGGATAATCGCCTTGGGAAATTGACCCGCCACCAATTCGTGCCGGCGTACTTCGTCGATCCGCTCGACCAGCATCGACTCGCCATCAACAAACCTGCGGTTCCCTTCCTCAAGTATCCGGAGTGCCTCCTCTGCCGTCTTCATCAGTGCTTAGCAATTACCTGTCATAGTTAGAGATACATTCGAAAACTGAAGACTACTGCAAAATGGGATCCATGCAAGGCAGCTAACCGCTTTTACGAGTGCATGACTTGGCCACCATCCACATTCAGAGTTTGCCCTGTGATGTTCCTAGCATGAGAGGAAGCAAGGAAAACCGCCATCGCCGCACACTCCTCCTTGGTTTGCCAACGTCCCATCGGAGAGATTTTCCTATTTTTCTCTATCCCCCATTCTTCATAACTTTGCCGTTCAGCCTCAGGGAGTTTCGCCTGCGAAGCTGTCCAGACCGAGCGGTTTATATCCGTTTGCACCATGCCGGGGCAAAGGGCGTTTACACGGATACCCTCCTTCGCAAGATCCCTAGCCGCGCATTTGGCAAAGTTGATCAACCCGGCTTTGGCCGCGCTGTAAGGGGGGTCGGTCTGGGAGCCGATTTGGCCGGCCACGGACGAGAGGAACAGCATGGAACCTTCCCCCTTCCCAGTCATGTGGGGGACACAGGCATAGGCGAAATTCACAGCCCCTACCAAGTTCACTTGCAAAACATCTGCCCAATCCTCTGCCGGCACATTCCAGAATGGAAACCCGACTTTTCCAGAACCCATCCCGGCAGCAAAAACTGCGTGGTCCAACCCTCCCATTTCCGCTACCAATGCGTCGACCGCCTCCGTAAGTTGTCCAAAATCCCGAACATCGGCCTTCCCTGACAAGCCTCCGGAACCTTCTAAATCAACGACCCCTGCCTGGCAACCTTCGGCAAGGAAAGCATCAACAATCGCCCGGCCGATTCCCTTCGCACCTCCGACGACAATGGCAGCGTGCCCTTTTATCCCTAGGTCCATCCGCTCAACCAACCCCGTAAAACTGTTTCACATTTGCGGAGGTCACTTCCATCACTTCCTCCAATTCCACGCCAAACATATCCGCACAACGTTCCGCAATGTGCCTCGTGTAGCCAGGACGGTTTTCCTTCCCCCTGTGCGGTTCGGGAGTCAGGTAGGGGGAGTCCGTTTCGAGCATCAAGCGGCCAAGGCCCTGCTCCATTGCGGCATCCCGGACATTCTGGCCGTTCTTGTAGGTCAGTATCCCGGTAAAGGAGGCGAATCCGCCCAATGCTTTCAATTCCGCCATCTCCTCCCGTCCATCGGCAAAGCAATGAAACACGACACGATTCCACGGGAAACCTGATCCACTGATGCAGTCTAAACACTCCCGGAACGCATTCCGGGAGTGGATCACAACCGGGACATCCAGGTCTTTCGCAATCGCCAATTGCCTCCGGAACGCCAGCACTTGCCTGGCCTTGGTCCTTTCACAGGCTTCTGGGTCTTTCTTAGGCAAGTGGAAATGGTCCAGCCCGATCTCACCCAACGCGCAGGGCTTCGGATCCCTGACAAGAAGACCCGGCAACCGGGCAACCTGGTCCTCCCAATCCTCTTCGACACTGGTCGGATGAAGGCCAACCGTGTAGCTGATCCTGTCCGGATGGGCTTGAGCAAGTTCCCTGTACAAATCCCAGTCCTCCACGCTAGTCCCTACTGAGACCATGCGGGTGACCCCTAGCGCTTCGGCCTCGTCAAGGACATCCCCGAGTGCTCCCCGCTGGTGGAATTTCTGTAAATGGCAATGGCTGTCGACAAGCATCTTGAATTTTCAATTAAACCTTTCCATCCTCCGCCCCCTCAAACCCGAAACACCGCATTACGTCAACACACTCGATATGGAAAACGTCATCATCCTCGGAACCGGCTGTGCAGGTCTCACCGCCGCCATCTATACCGCCCGCGCCAATTTGGAACCCCTCGTCCTGGAAGGCTCCCAGCCAGGCGGGCAGCTCACCACAACTTCGGAAGTCGAGAACTTCCCTGGATTCCCGGAAGGGGTGGACGGCTATACGTTGATGCACCAAGTCCGCGAGCAAGCCAAGCGCTTCGGGACCCGATTCGAGAGCGACCGGATCGAGAGCGTCGATTTTTCGGGGGATGTAAAAATCCTGAAATCGGCAGGCAAGACCTATGAGGCCAAAGCCGTCATCATTGCAACCGGTGCATCCCCGCGCCTTCTCGGCATCCCCGGAGAGAAAGAAATGTTCGGCGGCAAAGGCGTGACGACCTGCGCCACCTGTGACGGAGCTTTTTACCGCGACATGGATGTGGTCGTCATAGGAGGTGGGGACTCGGCCTGTGAGGAAGCCCTTTTCCTGACCCGTTTTTGTTCCAAAGTCACCCTTCTCCACCGCAGGGACGAGCTACGCGCATCCAAAATCATGGCCGAACGGACTTTGGAGCACGGGAAGATCGAACCGCTCTGGAACAGCATCCCTGAGGAGATCCTGGCCGACGAAAATGGCAAGTGCCGTGGGATCCGGGTGAAGAATACGGAATCAGGGGAATCTACGGAAGTCGCCTGCAAAGGGGTATTTATCGCGATCGGCCACATCCCCAACACCGGATTCCTCGGGGATTCCCTGCCCACCGACGAATTGGGGTACCTTAAGCCCGAGACCAATTCCCAAGTCCGCACCAATGTCCCAGGTGTCTATGTAGCAGGGGACTGTGCCGACCATGTTTTCCGCCAAGCCATCACGGCGGCAGGAATGGGTTGCCAAGCTGCCATTGAGGCCGAGCGATGGTTGGCCGAGCAGTAAGGCCTGCCGGCAGTTTTTACCAGCCTGGATCGACGAGTATTGTGATTCTGCACGCAGAGTGAGATTACGCCTTAGTTGGTGATTTATCCCCTATGGAAACGCATTGGATTTAGAGGCTGTGCCAATCAGATTCGAGAAGCTGGATTTCATAAATTTCGCAGTTTTTGGAGGCAGCAGTGGATTCTTTGCTGTTCTCGGTCTCCATAAAGTTGGAGAGAACTAGGATTCAGCCGAAGTTACACCACTCGGCTACAGTTAAAAAACAATGTTTCTAAACAGGCTTTCCATCCTCTATTTCTGGGGAAGAAATAGTGAGATCCGCCATTTGAGAATGAAGGAGAATTGGATAGTTTATATAATCGGATTCCAGGGTTTCTTGGCTCTCATGTCCATTTGTTCGGTAGCCCTTGTGGGAAAGGCCGCAAATGACACCATCGACCCGACTTCCCTTGAGGAGCAGGCTACAAGCGTACTGGATAGCTATTGCGTTTCCTGCCACGGCCCTGAAAAACAAAAAGGCAAGTTTCGGCTGGACGCCTTGGAAACCATCGACCCGGTCGAACGCCAAAAGCTCTTCGCCAACATGCAAGAAGCCCTCAAGCTCGGCGAGATGCCGCCCGAGGAGGCGAAGCGGCATCCAAAGGAACCCGAAAAGAAGGCCTTGCTCCAGTGGCTCAATGGCCAACTGACCGGAAAGGCGGCCAAGGCACTGGCGGAGAAACTCCAAAGGTTCGAGTACGGCAATGTGGTTTCCCACCAGGAACTTTTCTCAGGCAAGCACGCCGAAGAGCCGGGTTATACTCCGGACCGCCGTTGGTTGGCTAGCGAGTTCATCTTTAGCGAGAAAATCAACCGTTTGCTCAACTACAACCCGACCCGGAAAATCTACGGCACCAATTATCCCGTCATGGGGGATAGCGGTGTACACTGGAGTCCCAAGACAGAGCACGGGAACAAATTCCGCCGGACGATCACCAACCCTTTCTTGCTGCCCGAGAAGGTCGGAGTCCGGTACAGCGCCCACGCGAGGCTCACCACCGGCCACCTTTTGACCATGGTCGGTAACGCCAAACGGGTTGCGGGGCACATGACTTCCGAGCCCATAATGAAGGAACATTACCCGGCCATGTACGCCCTGATGAAGGCCGAACTGAACCAGCGTGAGACCTTGCGCTCCCGCGAAGAATTCCTGGCCACCGACGGGTACATGGAGCACCTGCTCCGCGACATTTATGGCGAAAGGCACGAGGCACTCCTTCCAAAACTTGTCCGCGTGGACATCCCTTTCCCTGGGATGCGGCCAAGAAAGTTTCCCGGGGAGAAAACCTACCGGATCCAACGTCCCGAGTTCATCAACAGCCTGGACAAGCAAGATGTCGACGCGGTGTTCCACAGCATAATCCTTTACAAGAAAACCCCTTACGAAGTTACCGAGGACGCGACCAAGGAAGTCAAAGATGTCAAGGGCGAGCCCTGGTCACCTTACCTGGACAACCAGCGCGCCGACTACGAGAGCATTATCCTCCAAGCCGAGCGCGACTGGTTCGTGCAAGGCGTTCCCGGCCATCGAATCAGAAACCGGGTCGAACAGATGAAGTTGTTCTGGGACCACTGGGACATGGACCTGGTTTACACCGAAGCCAAAAAGCTCGACCCACCTCAGCAGTACCAACCATTAAACGAAGACGAGATGCAAGTGGTTGTTGGGGCGATCCGTAAGCATCGTAAGAAGGGTGACCACTACCAGGCGGTCATTGACAAGTGCATGTCCGGTTGGGCCGAGTCGTTCAAGCAGGCAGCCGGGGCAACAGGAGGTGTTAACGACGCCCGGCTCGATGCGGTGGTCGACGAATTGTACGAAAGGATACTTGAGCGCCGTCCAAGCGAATCGGAGCGCGCCGAAAACCGCGGGCTGCTCAGACTTTTAATGGGCAACCTCAAGCCGCAGCAAGCGATTGCCAAGCTGGTCGAATCGCTGGTCCTGGATACCGAGTTCGCATACCGCCACGAGTTTGGCGTGGGTCCTGCGGACGAGCATGGCCGACGGATGATGTCGCCAAGGGACGCGAGTTATGCCCTCGCCTACGCACTGACCGACTCAAGCCCGGACGAAGGACTGGCGATGGCGGCGGCCGAAGGCAGGCTCAAAACGCGCGGGGATTACGAGCGCGAGGTCAGGCGGATGCTCAAACGCCGCGACCGGTGGACGATTATCGACGAAGCGGTGCAGGCGGCCAACATCAACCCCAGCGTGACGGACCAGCCCGTCCGGAAACTGCGGTTCTTCCGGGATTTTTTCGGCTATCCCAAAGCGATCAAGGTATTCAAGGACGACAGCCGGTTTGGGGCAGGCCGGCATGAGCCTACCGTCAGCCGGTTGATCGAAGAGGCGGACATGTTGGTCGAGCACATCCTGGAGGAGGACAAAAACGTTTTTGAAGAACTCCTCACGACCGACAAGTTCTACATCTTCCACAACGGCGACAATGCGTCGATGCAAGCCGCGTCCGATGCACTGAAAAGCATTTACGAGAAGTTCAAGGATCAAGGATGGGAGTCTTGGAAGCCAGAAGACGTCGCCCCGCACGAGGCCTTTTTAAGAACGCAGTGGGAGTTCCAGCGCGAGAAAAAAGGCGACTACCCCAAAATCCTCAAGAAGCTTCAACGGATGATGGAAGGGCTTGGGCTGCACTTCAGCGAAGGCCAAAAAGGAGCCCTGCCTTACATGACAAACGGCATGGGGTTCTGGTGGGGCGGCCCGGTGCTCGGCCGGAGCGGGCAACAGATGCGCGGCGAGGAAGTGACCACCTACTGGAACCTCAACTGGAAGACATGGGACTACCCGCCCGTCCAACCCGCAACCATCCCCAACCGCAAAGGCATCCTGACCCATCCGGCGTGGTTGATTGCCCACTCCCAGAACTTGGAGACCGATCCGGTCCACCGTGGAAAATGGATCAGGGAAAAGCTTTTGGCCGGGACTCTTCCGGACGTGCCGATCACCGTCGATGCGGTGATTCCCCCCGATCCCCACAAGACCCTTCGCCAACGGATGGAAAAACGTACCGGCGAATCCTACTGTTGGCGATGCCACCAGAAGATGGATCCGCTCGGCTTCCCGTTTGAGATCTTCGACGATTTTGGCCGTTACCGTACCCAGGAAAACCTGGAACACCCGGAAAACCTCATCAAGGAGGCCAAGCGGGGTGAAGTGAACTCCTTCGGCGCCTCGCTCCCGGTTTACAAGACCTTGCCGGTGGATGCCCACTCCGTGCTGGTCGGCACGGACGACCCGAAACTGGACGGCGATGTCGAGGACGCCTTCGACCTGGTCGGCAGGTTGGCAAAATCCACCAAAGTCCGCCAGTCGATCATCCGCCATGCCTTCCGCTTCTTTTTGGGGCGAAATGAAACACTCTCGGACTCCAAGACGTTGATGGACGCGGACAAAGCGTACGTCGACAGCAACGGCAGCTTCGACGAGGTGATTGTCTCCCTCTTAACCTCAGACTCCTTTATTTACCGCAAACCTAACACCCAGGAATAAGCCATGTTGATCAACCGCCGCGAACTTTTGAAGAAAACCGCACTGGGCACCACAAGCCTTGCGCTTACCCCCTCCTTTAACCACCTGTCGGCCGCAACGGCAAAGGCTCCTGCCAGCCAGCCGCATCGCTTCGTCTTTATCCGGAAATCCAACGGGAATTTGCCCACCCAATTCGGTCTCCCCTCCTTCTCGCAAGAAGAGCTGAAGAAGCATAACGAGAAGGAAGCCTTCGAGGTCGACTTGTCCAAACACGAGCTACCCAGTTGGCTCAAAGGGCTGGACGGCCACAAGGCGGACATGACCATCCTGCACGGCATCTCAATGTGCGTCAGCGGAGGCGGCCACTACTCCTTCTCCGGTTGCATGGGAGCCTACAAAGCCGGTCGCGACATCCTCAGCAACATCAAGTGGGCGACCGTCGATTTCGAGTTGGCCAAGCTCTTTCCCTCCCCATTCGGCCATGTTGAAATGTCCCTCGCTGTACCCCACGGACGCGACCACAGGACGGGGATCGTTTCCGGCTATTCTGCCCCGGCTGCCAAGCAGCGAAACTACTGCTACGCAGACCCCATGACCGCCCACCAAGAATTGTTCAAGTCCGTCACCAACACCGACGAAGCTGCCTCCGACCGTGCCCTTCTTGACTACTTGCATGATAAGGAACGCCGCCAACTCAAGGGCTTGGACGGGGATGAACGCCTCAAGATCAGCGACCATGTCGACTCCCTCCAGTCCATCCGCGACCGCAATGCCAAGGTCGAGTCCCTGGGCGCAAAGATCCAACAACACCTGCCCGAAATCGACCCAATCCATGCAGACGGAGGAGCCGATGCCACCCTGCCGCAGAAACAGGCCGCGTTCACCGACGTCATTATCGGGGCACTCGCCACCGGGCTGACCAACGTAGTGACCTACACCATCGACGACCTGGGCACCGCCATCACCTCCCTGCCTGAAAACAAAGAGAAGACCAATATCCACGCAGTCGGCCATGGCGGCGGGGATCCAGGTGGCCGCGCCGCTTACATGCGCGACGTCATCAAGACCCATCATATGGTGCAGGTCAAAACCTTGGTAACCAAGCTCAAGTCCATCCCCGAAGGCAACGGCACGATGTTCGACAACACCACCATTATCTACATGCCCGAAACCGGCGCCGGCCACCATGGCCCGGACAATGAAGCCCCCATGGTCCTGTTTACCGGCAAAAACTCCAGGCTCGACCTAGCCGGCCGCTACATCCGCCTACCCTTCCACGGCACGGAAGGCCACAAGACCCTGAGCAACTGGTACACCACCCTCCTCAACGCCTATGGTAACCCCATCGAGCACTACGGCGACCTCGACTTGGTCATGCAACGCAAGCGCCTCCAACAAACCGGGGCCATCGGCCAGTTCATGAGGGCTGGCTGATACCTTCCGGCTCGGGGTAAATCCAAATTGATTCAAACTTTTCCGGTTTTGGAAAAAGGGGCGCCCTTTTTTTATAGACCTCGATCCAGTCCAAACGGGAGCAGGCATTACTTTTCCCGCCGGGCATCAAGTCTGTACATCCAACGGCCTTCACCCCGGCAAGGTCGGGTTTGGCGACTTTTTCCCCTTTGGCAACGTTTTGGATGTCAAGGGTGTACCAAGCAGATTTACCAAGCAGGATTTCTGAAATTATCCAGTCTTTGGAGGCAGCAGTCCCCTCCCCTGAGACCATCCATCCCCCGGAAGTCTTTAGCACCACGTAGAGGATCCTGTCCGCGCCTTGCTTCGTCCTCCAGCGGACACGCCCGTGGGAGAGGTCGGCGCAAGACTTTTTGTTTTCAAACGAAATGGCCCAATTACCCTTGCAAAGGCCTGACCATACGTAGTGGGGATCGCCCGGCTTGTTGGCATGGAAACTCCGCTTGACCGACCCTTCCCCGGGACCATGCCTGTGCAGTAGTAAATCCGGGTTGGCCAAATGCTTCTGTTGTACCGGAACCTCCGGCGGGGTCTCTGTAAAATCCTCCCTGAACCAAAGGTCGGCTGAGACGATCTGGCAAGAGACCAGGAAGATGGCAGACAGACGAAAGGCAGTGGCAAACAATAGGTTCATGGCAGGGAATTAAAGATCAGTCAGATAGGACGGATCTGGCTGATCCGACTGATCTTTTAAAAAAATTTCAAAAAATTCTTAAAGCCCGTCCGCAACCTGCCGATTTACACCCGCGTATCTATCTTCTAGCCAATTAATCTATCTATCTTCTTCGATTGACTAGCAAAAAGGCCACCCGACGGGGTGGCCTTTTTTTTATTCCTTCCCAATGGCGAACAAATGGTCCCGCCCCCGTAGGTAGAGGGTTTTTCCTGAAATTGCGGGTGAGGCCATCAAGGGCTCCCCGATCTTATGGGTGCGGATGTGGCGAAAAACTTTCCCGGCCAGCATTTCCAGGACAATCCCGTCTTCCCCCGGAAGATAGATTTTCCCGTCTGCAACCACAGGGGAGGCACTGAAGCCAGAGCCGTCGTGGGGGATCCTTTTGATGTAATGCTCCTGCCCGGTCCTTAAGCCATAGGCGGCAAAGATCCCCTGGTTGTGCAAGACATGGACGATCCCCTGGTAAATTACCGGGGTAGGCATGTACGGGCCCCGTTTAAAGTGCAGCCAGGCAACAAACCCGCCGGAAGTCTCCCCACGGCCCAAGGTAATGTTGCCTTTTGCCCCTGCACGGATGCCCATGACGGGGCTTTCCGGGGCACGGCCGCTGGACACAATGGTGATCCCGTCGGCATGGACAGGCGTTGGGGCGGTAATTTTCGAGCTGGTGCCCATCCGCCACAGTTCCTTTCCCGTCCTGAAATCATACCCGGCTACAAAGTTCGAGCCGTTGCAAACGACCTCCGTCCTCCCGGCGGCTTCGACGATCGTGGGCGTCCCCCAGGATGGCAGCTCGTCCCGCTTCGTCCGCCAAGCCTCCTTTCCAGTCCGGGCATCCAGGGAAAGAAGGTAATCTTCCCCCTGGGTATCCACTTGGAGAACCACTTTCCCGTCGTGCAGGATTGGCGAACTGGCCGGCCCCCACTCATAGCTTGGAAAATCATACGCCCCGACATCCATGCGCCCCAAGTCCACCTTCCAGAGGAATTGCCCGTCAACTGTGTAGCCAAAAACCCCTTGGGACCCGAACCAGGCCACAACGACTTCCCCGTTCGTGCAAGGGGTCGAGTTGGCATAGGTGGACTTCACATGCCGCTTGTCAATGGGTGTCCCCTTCGCCGCAACTTTCTCCCAGAGCGTCTTGCCCGTATGTTTGTTCAGGCAAAGGATTTTCCATTCCTGCACTGTACGGTCCGCAGAAGCCTCCCCGGAGCCATAAAGCCCAGGTTTGAAAGAGGCGGCCTCGTCCTGGCTAACCGCCGTGGTGAGGAAAAGTTTGTCCCCCCAAACGATGGGGCTGGAATGGGCCAAACCAGGGATCCGCACTTTATACAGGGTGCCCTCCCCGGTGATACCGTCGAATTTTTCGGGGATACCCACATTTTCAGCCACCCCTGCCGCCCTCTCCCCACGGAAGGAAGGCCAGTTTTCCGAAGCAAAGACCAGGTTGGCCAGAAAAAGGGGAAGCAGGATCCGTTTCATCCCAATTTCCAAGGCTCCCGGTAGTCCACGGCCTTCAGCATTCTGTCGGCCTCGCTGTCCCCGATGACCTCCTCCTTCACCGGATCCCACTTCAGCGGCCTCCCAAGGAAATGGGATACATACCCGAGATGGCCGGGAGTGATGGAGCGGTGTGCCGTCTCCGCCGGGCAAACCGTCTCCTGGCGCGATTTCACGCATTCCAGGAAATTTCGGGCGTGGTGGTTGGAAAGGTAGGCCTTTTTGGAGCCGGTTTCGAATTTCAAAGGGAGCCACCGCCGATCCGAGGCATCATGCTGCCCCCGGCTAACATGCACCCATCCGTCCTCCCCGATGTACTTCACCCCCATCTTGTTGCTGTTCGAAATCACAATCTCGACCCCCTCCGCAAATTGGCTCCGTACTGTATAATCCAATGGCGCTTCCCAGAGCCCCTTTTCCTTGGGAAAGGTGAAGCCGCTTGCCTCTACGAGGATCGGCCCGCTTTTGTCGAGCCCTAGCCCCCAGTGGGCACAGTCGTTATGGTGGCCAATCCAGTCCATAAGTTGCCCACCGCCATAATCGAGCACCCAACGCCAATTCCGGTGGTGGGTATCAAAGTGGTAAGGCCGTAACTTGCTCGGGCCACACCAAAAATCATAGTCCAGGCCTTCCGGGACCGTTTCCACAACTGGAATCCCGGGTAGTTCCTTTCCCCTTGGCAAACCGACCTCCACCTTCGTCACCTTCCCCAGATGGCCATTCATGACCAACTCGGCGCAATGCCGGAAACGCTGGTCCGAGCGCTGTTGCGAACCTGTCTGGAAGATCGCCTTCCGCTTCGCCACCTCCTTGTAAACCGCTTGCCCCTCGGCAAAAAGGTGGGTCACCGGCTTCTCGCAATAAACATCCTTCCCGTTCCGCAAGGCTTCGAGAGTGATCCGGGCGTGCCAATGGTCCGGCGTCGCCACGATGACCGCATCGATATCCTTCCTGGCGCACAACTCCCGGAAATCGGTGTACGCATCGCACCCCGAGTACTTCCCGGACTCCTGGTTCCGGGCATAATATTGCTCTACCTTCGCCTTCGCAGGCTCCCAACCATACCGGCCTTCGCCCTCCCGCTTGTCACGGTTATGCTTCCGGTGGACATCACAGACCGCCACCACCTGGGACACCGGCTCGTTCATGTGGTTGTTCAAATCCCCCGTACCCATTGCCCCCAAACCGATCGCCCCTATCGTAATCCGCTCGCTCGGGGCGGGACGGCCATCTTTGCCAAGGGCAGAAGCCGGGATGACCATGGGGAAAGAAACAGCCGTTCCAGCGGCTTTCAGGAAGGTGCGGCGGTGGGTGTTCATCCCTGCAAATTGTGCAATCCCAAGAAAAATGGCCACAAAGAAACTTTTTTCAAAATTCCGTTAAAGCCCAGCGATGAACGGACGACTTAAGAGATGTATCTATCTTCTAGCCAATTATTCTATCTATCTTCTTTGATTGACTTGAAGTGAGGCCGTCCGAAAGGGCGGCCTCTTTTTTTTCCGGGGGGCAAGATCTGGATGGAGCGGATTGGTCTTATCCGACCGCTCAACAAAATTTCCAAAAAAACCCTAAAGCCCTCCCCAAACCTTCCGATATATTGGGGGTATCTATCTTCTAGCCAATTATTCTATCTATCTTCTTTGATTGACTTGAAGTGA